>NZ_JMLG01000016.1:0-46337 GCF_000686645.1 Desulfofundulus thermocisternus DSM 10259 | reverse complement strand
GCAACGCTTAGAAGAACTTGAAAAAAGGCTTAAAGCAGTCAGCACCGAAAATGACCGGTTAAAAAGGCTCTTAGCAGAGAAAGAGCTGGAGCTGGCTATTCTTAGAGAGCTAAGGGATAGAGTAAACCCTCGTTAGCCGACAAAGTCGCCATAGCAGAAAAGTGGATTTCCCAGGGTTATAGCGTTCGCCTTGTTCTCGGCTTTGTCGGCCTGCCCCTCTCCACCTACTATGCTTTTAGAACAAGGCGAACCCAGGAAAAATCTGAACCCCAAGAAAAGGATGCTTCCGCCAAGGAGTTAAAGCGCTGCGGTAGGCCAAGGTCTACTTATTCTTTAACCCGTGAGGGCAGGAAAATATCCGATGAACAGATTAAAGAATACCTGACTGAACTAGTTTGCGGGGAAGGTTTTCCTTACGGCTACCGCAAGCTTACTGTATGCCTGCGGGAAGATTATGGCCTTATCATAAACCACAAGAAGGTTTACCGGCTATGTAAGGAACTGGATATTCTCCTGCCCCAGCGCAAAGTTAAAAGAGAGAAGCCTCGGGTTTTAGCCAAGCGAGAAGAAGTTACCGGTCCTAATCAACTCTGGGAAATGGATGTGAAGTGACAGACCAATTTTTCTTCCAGCTATCCCTACTTGATGTTTTTGACCGTATGGTAATTGATTATCACCTGGGCCTATCTTGTACTGCTATTGATGCTGTTCGGGTAGTGAAAAATGCTCTGAGGAAGCGAGGCCTATATAAAGGGGCGAAGATGCCTAAACTTCGTACAGATAATGGGCCCCAGTTCATCGCCAAGAAGTTCCAGGAAACCTGTGAAAAACTAGGAATTGTCCATGAGCGTATACCTGTTAAAACCCCTAATCTAAATGCCCATATTGAAGCTTTTCATTCTATCCTGGAGACTGAATGCTATAGCCGTCATGAATTTCAGAGCTTTATGGAAGCCTATGCAGAGGTATCCAGGTATATAGAGTATTACAATCGGAAAAGGAGGCATGGTAGCTTGGGGTATATAAGCCCTGAGGAGTTCCATAAGGTATTTATGAGCAAATTAATGAAAGCCGAATCTTTTGTGGCATAATCTCCATAATTAGGGGGCCAGCCCGGTACGACTTCATCGACGGCTTTGCCCGTTAGCTGCGCGACGCCGTGCCCCACTTCGAAAGGCGACTGGAGGCTTTAGACGGCAAGGCCATGGTCGTCTGCATGAGGCGGCGCATCTGAGTTGAGCTTTACAAGTATCTCCGGGAACTGCCGGGCTGTCCGGAGGTGGCGGTGGTGATGACCGGCCCGGCGAGCGACCCGGAGGATTACCAGCTACAGTCCTATAGTGGCTATTTTTTCGGGAAGCACCGTTTCGACAGTAGGGAAGTCTTTGACGTTTGAGGTGACCACCTTCAGGTTCCTCAACTCGGCCGTCGCCGCGATCAGGCAGTCGGCCATTCCCAGGGTCCTGCCTTTTGCGGCCTGATCCCGCCGGATTTCGGCGGCGCGCCCGGCAACTCTGCGGTCCACGGGAAGCATTTCCCATGCTTCCAACAGCTTTTCGACGGCGGTTCTTGCTTTTTCAGTACGAGCTCCGTACAGGAGTTCGTGGTAGACGATCACGCTGGTGGCTGCTGAACCGGACGCCACCACCTGTTCCAGCCAGGCGCCCGCATCGGGGGACAGTCTTCCGGTCAGGTGGTCGATCAGGACGCAGGTGTCTATCAGGTAGCCCATGCCGGCGGCTCACCATCCTCACCGCGCACTTTCCGGACCCAATCCACTCCCGGTACTTCCGCCCACTCCGGTGCGTCCTCCGGTCCGAGAATTCCCCGGGTTTCCCGCAACCCCCTGAGCCGTATTTCGCGGGCCACTTTTTCCGCGACCGCCTGGACGATAAATTCATTACGGCTAACGCCGAGAAGTCTCAAGAGTTGTTCCATTTGTGCGATGATACTTTTTGGTAACCTGACATGCACCATACGTGTGTTATCCATTTTGTAACACCTCCTGTTATATGACCATGTTATCATAACGTAAAGGAAAGGTCAATTCCAGAGCGAGGGTGACGAAAAGAAGGACTGCACCCACTATTTGGCGAATATCTAACATGAGACCTCACACTCCTTTTTGGGGTGTTTTGGCGCGCGAGGTCTCATTTCTTTTTCAGGGGGCTGGGGACAAAATCGAATGCGGCCAACGGGATCGCCGACTGGATCACTTGGCGTGCCGGGGATCTTGAGCAGAAACGCACCAGCCTGGCCTTCCAGAACCCGCTGCAAAACCAGCATCCGCTTCAGTTCCGTCTGCGACAGGGTAACCATCTCCTTCATACTGACATTTTCACTGACGGATTTTACCCTCACAATATCACAGACGGTTCACACCCGCCCCTTTAATTTGGTTGACAGGCAAGAGCTCCTGTGTTATACTTTTACTTGCATCGGGCATGGTCTGGAGGGGTGTCCGAGTGGTTTAAGGAGGCGGTCTTGAAAACCGTTGGGCTGTTTACCAGCCCCGTGGGTTCGAATCCCACTCCCTCCGCCAGTTGATTGTATTTGCGTGGAGAGCTGGCCGAGTAGGTCGAAGGCGCTCGCCTGCTAAGCGAGTAGACGGTTATAAAACTGTCTCGAGGGTTCGAATCCCTCGCTCTCCGCCAGGTAAGAGGCGGTGTGCTTAAAAGCACACCGTCTTCTGGTTAGATTGCCTCCAAACCTGTTGTCCTGATCTGAAACCCGGCAATTCACGGTCTTGACTTTTAAAGACTCCTCTGGTACAATTACAGGTGCCGGGTATGCTGCTGTGTGCCTGTAGCTCAATTGGATAGAGCATCTGACTACGGATCAGAAGGTTGGGGGTTCGAGTCCCTCCAGGCACGCCATCATAAATAAGTTAAGTAACTTGTTCCCGCTTGCTGTATGCCAGGCAGATGCCGGGGTTTTCCCGGCACTATTAATTCTTATCTTTTAGTTGTGCGCCCGTAGCTCAGGAGGATAGAGCAGCGGTTTCCTAAACCGCGTGTCGGGGGTTCGAGTCCCTCCGGGCGCACCAGAAAAAGCCAGGCCCCGCAAGGATTTGCGGGGCTTCAGATTGTTGACAAACTTCTTATGTGCCCTGGTTTTAAAGGAGGAGCGACCTGGAGTGAGCGCTGCCGGGCCAGGCCCGGGCGACGGGATGAGGCGGGGCCGCGGACAGGAAGTCCGCGGAGGCCACCTGAACACAGGATGTGTGAATGTGGCCGGTACCCGCCGAAGACCGGAACCGGGGCCTTTTGGCCCGGCAAGCGATACGACCCGGGAGCGACGACTAAAACCAGGGCAATCTCCGGGGGCACTTTATCGACAGCCTGAAGCCCCGCAAGGATTTGCGGGGCCTGCTATTTATGGCTTTCTGTCCTGCGTGCTTTGGGGAATTTTACTGTTTTTTTACCAGGTGCCCTTCCACTCCCCAGGGTGCCGCAGCCGTAACCTGAACCTGCACCAGGGAGCCCTTCAGTTCCGCAGCGGCAGCCGGGAACCGTACCCTCACGTAATGTTCCGATAATCCTTCCCCCGGGTTTTCCACCTTTTCCACCAGCACCTGCACCTGTTTGCCCACCAGCTGCCGGTGAAAGCGCAGGGAAAGTTTTTCGTCAAGGGCACGCAGTTCCCGGACCCTTCTTTTTTTAATATCAGGGGCTACCTGTTCGGGGAAACTGAAGGCCTCCGTTCCCGGTCGTGGTGAGTAGGGAAACACATGCAGGTGGCTTAAAGCCAGCTCCTCAACCAGGTCCATGGTCTGCCGGTGATCATCTTCCGTTTCCCCGGGAAAGCCCACGATTAAATCCGTCCAGATGGAAAGGTCCGGGATTAATTCCCTTGCCTTTTGCACCAGACGGGCAAAGTCCCCGCTCCTGTACCTGCGCCCCATTTTCTGGAGGATACGGTCTGAACCGCTCTGGAGGGGCAGGTACAAAAACGGGCAGACTTTGCGGGAACGGGCTATGGTTTGTAAAAACTCCGGGTGCAAATCCATAGGTTCGATATAGCTCAGGCGCAGGCGGAACGGATAGGGGAGAGCGTCCAGTTCCCTTATGAGGCGGGCCAGGTTCCATCCGGGCAGATCCTTACCATACGCCCCCAGGTGGGTGCCGGCCAGGACTATCTCCCGGTAACCCATGTTTGCAAAATGTTCCAACCGGGCAATTACCTTTTCCGGTGCCAGGCTTCTGGGTAACCCGCGGGCTTTCCGGACAATACAATAGGTGCAGGCCTCGTCGCAACCCTCCTGGATTTTAATGACGGGGCGGGTGCGGCCGTAGTTGCCGGTCAGGGGGAAATCCTCAAAACTTTCACCCGGCTCATGTTCCGTAATGATTATCTTTTGCTCCCGCTGGCACCGGGCAAGCTCACGGGCTATAATGGCCGGCAGCCGGGTTCTACCGGTGGTGCCGATGATAATATCCACAAAAGGAAGTTTTTCCTTTATTTCCTCCCAGTACACCTGCGGGTAGCATCCGGCCAGAACCACCAGAGCCCGGGGATTCTCTTTTTTAGCCTGGCTGGCCAGCCGTCGGGCTTCGGCTGCCGCGGACCGGGTTACCACGCAGCTGTTGATAATATAAACATCGGCTGCTTTTTGCGCCGGGGAAAAACCTGCTTCCTGCATGGCCAGCTCCAGAGCCCGCCCTTCCTGCTGGTTGACCGGGCAGCCAAGGGTTTTAACCTTGAAGGTATAGGACAATGACGTTCCCTCCGCCATCGGACATTTGCTCCGTTACAGGACCCTTAAAATTATACCACATTGTCTGCTTTTCCTAATCTGGTTTGTCATCCGGTTTCACCGGGCGGGTTTCCGTTTGCCGCTTTCGGGGACTTCCGCGCCCGTGCGGGACGGATTGGCTGCGTCGAACCGGGTTTAGCGGAAACGCGGGTTGTCAAGGGTAGGGCTGCTATGTTAAAATAACTCTGCCGGTAAGAAGCATTCCGGGTATTCCGGTGGGGGGGATGGTTGACGGATCATCGCCGCTACATGCTGGAGGCTCTGGCCGAGGCGCAAAAAGCCTATGAAATGGGCGAAGTGCCCATCGGGGCGGTAGTGGTGCTGGGAGATAAAATCATAGGCCGGGGACACAACCTCCGGGAGACCCTTAAAGACAGTACCGCTCATGCGGAGATTCTGGCCATGCGGGAAGCAGCCCGTTGTCTGGGGGACTGGCGCCTGGTGGATACCGTCCTGTACAGTACCATTGAGCCCTGTCCCATGTGTGCCGGTGCCATGGTGCAGTTCCGGGTGCGAATGCTGGTTTACGGGGCCAGGGACCCGAAGGCAGGAGCGGTGGATTCCGTTATGGATATAGTGAGGGAGCCCCGGTTCAACCACCGGTTGGAAGTTGTTTCCGGTGTACTGGCCGATGAATGTGCGGCCATTATCCAGAGGTTCTTTCGTGAGTTAAGGCAAAAAGACAGGTAAAAGGAAGGATTATAACGGAGAGATGGCCGAGTGGTTTAAGGCGCTCGACTCGAAATCGAGTAGGCTGCCAAAAGCGGCCTCGTGGGTTCGAATCCCACTCTCTCCGCCATTTTATGCCATGGGAACTGCTAGAAATGCACGAATCGAGTTAAGCTAGCGAAGCCCAATGAGTTAACTCGACTCGCTACTGCCTCCCCAGTTGAAGGGAGGCATGCTTTTTATGGCAGAGAGAAAAGTAGTGAAGTTCCTTGGGGAGGTGCCTGCCACTTGGGAGAGAAGCAAAGAATATTGCTCTCCTACTTGCAAGCACTCGGCCAAAAGCCACCGCTACCGGGTGAGGCAAAAGCTGAAGCTTTTGAGAAACGCCTCTACTTGAGCAGGGTTTTAGCCATAGAAAAGCTAAATCTTGCTTCGCCAAGGCATACTATGTAAGGGCTGAAATACGTCTTGGGAGGGAAGAACATGGCCCGCTTTATTGTTTACCTCGAACCCGCCGAAGAAGGAGGCTATATTGCTTCTGTACCGGCACTGCCGGGTTGCGTCACCCAGGGGGAAACGAGGGAAGAAGCCCTGGCAATGGCTGAGGACGCCATAAGAGGGTACATCGAGAGCCTGAAAAAACATGGAGAGCCGCTACCCTTTGGCTTTGAGAAAGCGGAAGTAGAGACTATTACAGTGGACGTGGCCTAAATTAAATATGAGGAAGTTACCTGTTCTTAAAGCGAGGGAAGTCATTGCTGCCCTGCAGAAAGTTGGCTTTGAAGTTGACCATGTGACCGGGAGCCATTATATTCTCCGCCACCCAGACGGCAGAAGGGCTATCGTCCCTTTTCACGGTAACAGGGACATAAAGCAGGGAGTTTTGAGGTCTATCTTAAGGCAGGCTGGACTAACCGTTGACGAGTTTAAAAACCTTCTTGCTTGAACAGTATTTTGCGAAAGCATAGAGAAGAAAGACATAGTGAAGAAAGATACTTAACTCGATTCCGCGAAGTGAAATTTTTTGAAAAACCGAATCGAGCTAAACTAGTGGGAGGCAGTAAACGAGAAGTTCAGACATAGTGCGGGTTTGAGGGATTTGAATCTGTTTGCTCGACTCGAAATCGAGTAGGCGGGCCAAAACCTGCCTCGTGGGTTCGAATTCCACTCTCTCCGCCATTTTTTCGTCCTGATGTGTCGGACCAAGTGATTTGACCTGGTTTCGCTGCTGCCTCCCTGTTAAAGGGAGGCGTTTTTTTAGATAGACGGGGTGTCCCGACCCCGCTTACGAACTTCCCGGGAGGATAAAGCAGGCAGCGGGTGATTGGCCAGCGGCCGGTGGAGGTGGAAGAATGGATATTGTGGCGATAATTGCCGAAAATAAGATCCGGGAAGCCATGGAAAGGGGAGAGTTTGACAACCTGCCCGGCAGGGGCAGGCCCCTGCAGCTGGACGATCTGTCCGGGGTTCCCGAGGAGCTCCGGGCCTCCTACCTTATTTTAAAAAATGCCGGTGTACTGCCCCCGGAACTCGAGCTGCACAGGGAGATCATGTCCCTGAAACAGCTGGTTGATCTTTGTTACCAGGAAGAAGAAAAACAGCAACTGACCAGAAAATTAAACGAAAAAATATTGCGGTTCAACCTGCTCATGGAAAGAAGGGGCACGAATGCCGCTGTAAGATATTACAGGGAAAAAATTTATAGAAAGCTGGGAAGGGGATTTTAGGGAATAAATTGCCCATATCGAAGAAGGTATTTGTCGAAGCACCCCGAATTATGATTTGGGGTGATTAACATTTTATGCAACGCTGCCTTGCTCCAACTAAATATGTACGGGAAGAACTGGCGCTGGAAAGTTTAGGTGAGTTATTGCCCCGGGCGGTGCGGCGGGTCTTGATTGCCGGTGGGGAAACCGCCCTCCAGGTTACCGGGGAGCGCCTGACGGCAGGGTTAAGGAAAGCAGGCAGGGAGGTAGCCGGCCTGGTATGGTATGGAGGAGAATGCTCCCCGGTTAATATTGAAAAGCTGGCTGCCGCCGTGCGGGATGCCGGGGCGGAGATGCTCATTGGCGTGGGCGGGGGTAAAGCCCTGGATACGGCCAAGAGTGCAGCCTGGGTCGCCGGTGTACCGGTGGTGACCGTTCCCACTATAGCTGCCACCTGCGCGGCTTTTACCGGTATTTCTATTGTCTATAACGAGCAGGGTGTTTTTCAGGAGATATCCCGGCAGGCCCGCATGCCGGAGATGGTACTGGTGGATCTGGCTACCATTGCCCGGGCCCCGGCCGTATTTTTGATTGCCGGCATCGGGGATACCCTGGCCAAATGGTATGAGCTTGAAGCAACCGCCCGGAACCGTGGTGATTCCGCCGTAATTCGCAGTGCCCTGCAGCTGGCGGCGGTGGCCCGGGAAATACTGGTCCTGCATGGTGAAGCCGCCCTGGAGGCGGCCAGGTTCCAGGAGGTTAACGTACCCCTGGCTGAAGTGGTTGATGCCATAATCATGGTCAGCGGCCTGGTCAGCGGTTTGGGGGGCGATGAGTGCCGCACGGCGGGCGCCCACGCGGTTTACTCCGGCCTTACCTGCCTCCCGGAAACCCACGGGCGCTGCCATGGGGAAACCGTGGCCTTTGGCATTCTGGTTCAGTTGATGATGGAAAATAATTTTGCTGAAGCAGAGAAACTGATCGGTTATTACCGGAAGCTGGGTTTACCTGTAACCTTTGCTGATCTGGGGCTTGAACATGTTACATCTCAGCAACTGCATACGGTAGCGGCCGGCGCCCTGGCGACGGAAGATATTCAAAACCTGCCCTTTACCGTTGATGAAAATATGCTGGTACAGGCCCTGCTGGCTGCTGATGAGTTGGGACGAAAGAGTGGTGGGACAAGCATATGAAACCCGAGCTGCTGGCCGCCCGGCGGACCGCCGCCGTGCAGGCCTTTCCAGAGGAAATCCCGGATCTCCCCCTGGAAGAGCTCCGGGCTCGCCTGGGCCGGGAACGGGTGTACAAGCTTTCTTTCAATGAAAACCCTTATGGCCCCTCTCCCGCGGCAGTAAGGGCCGTGCAGGAGGCGGCTGCGTCCATGCACCGTTATCCCGATTCTTACGGCCGCGCTCTATGCCAGGAACTGGCAGATTTTTACCGCCTGTCACCGGAGCAGATTCTCCTGGCCAACGGTGCCGATGAAATAATCAACCTGGTAGCCCTGGCCTTCCTTGATCCGGGGGATGAAGTAATAATTCCTTCTCCCACTTTTGGTTCCTATGCTGCGGCTGCTCACCTGGCCGGCGCTGTGCCGGTTACCGTTCCCTTAAACGACTACCACATTGACCTGGAAAAGGTAGCGGCGGCTGTTACAGAAAAAACAAAACTGATTTTTATCTGCAACCCCAACAACCCTACCGGTACGGCTTTCCCCGCGTCCGAGCTTTTACCGTTTTTGCGGCGGCTGCCGGAGCGGGTGCTGGTGGCGGTGGATGAGGCCTATAACGAGTATACCGACGACCCGGCAGGTTATACCGCCATACCTTTCCTTGGTGCTGAGCCCCGCCTGCTGGTGATGCGCACCTTTTCCAAAATATACGGCCTGGCAGCGGCCCGGGTGGGTTATTTGCTTGCCGATGCCGGCCTCGTGGCCCGGGTACACCGGGTCCGTCCACCCTTTAATGCAGGCGTTCTGGGGCAGGCAGCCGCCCTGGCTGCCTTTCGCGACCGTACGTATGTAGAAACCATGCGCAGGTACAACAGGGAACAGCGGCAGTGGCTAACTGAACAGTTATCAGCCTGCGGCTGGAAGGTTGTTCCCAGCCAGTCCAACTTCCTGCTGGTAGATACGGGAGAGGATGGCAGGGGCGTATTTGATTACCTGGTGGAACGGGGAATTATAGTCCGTCCCGGCCATGGATTTAACCTGCCCACCTGTTTGCGCATTACTGTGGGCCGGCCGGAAGAAAACAGGGCTCTGGTGGAAGCCCTGATGGCTAAAAATTCCAGGAGAAGTTAATTACCTGTTTAAAGGAAAAAAGTTTTTTTTGTCGAACAGTTTATTGCGCTAAAATATTAAAACTTTATATGGGAGGGAGAATTAAGGTGAACAAACTGGGCAAGCTGGCGGTTTTATCCCTGATCCTTATTCTGACCCTCATTGCAGCCGGCTGTGGGGGACAGGAAACCGGTCAACAACAGGCGGGTACCGGTCAGGAGCAAAAGCTGGAGAAAGTACGCCTGACCCTGCCTACCTGGCCGGGGTACGGCCCGTTGTTTTTAGCCCGTGACAAGGGCTTTTTCAAGGAGGAAGGTCTGGAGGTGGAGATTTCCGTTATTCAGGGCCTGGCCGAGCGAAAGGCAGCCCTGAAGGGCAACAAGGTGGATGGAGTTGCGACCACCCTGGATATTGAGTCCACCCTGGAAGCGGAAGGAGTACCGCTGACAATTGTCTGGGCACTGGACGACTCCTATGGCGGCGACGGTATAGTGGCCAGGAAGGATATAAAGTCGGTGGCCGACCTGAAAGGTAAAACCGTGGCCCTGGATGTGGGTACCACCAGTCACTTCTTCCTGCTGAACTGCCTGGAAAAAGCCGGCTTGAGCGAGGACGACATTGTAATGGTGCAGTCCGGCAGTGCCGGGGATGCCGGGCAGGCCTTCGTTGCCGGGAAAGTGGATGCGGCGGTGACCTGGGAACCCTGGCTGTCCAGGGGAATTGAAGATGGCAAGGGCAATCTGATCATAACCTCCAGGGAAACGCCGGGTTTGATTGTTGACGCGGTAGCATTCCGCAGGGATTTTGCCGAAAGCCACCCCCGGGAGATGCAGGCCCTGGTGAATGGCCTGGCCAAGGCTATGGAATTCTTTGCCCAGAACCAGAAAGAAGCCGTAGAAATCATGGCCAGGGCGATGGATATGGACCCGGAGACTTTTATGGATGGCATCCGCCTGTACAGCCTGGAGGATAACCTCAAGTTTTTCGATGGCGGAATCCAGAATACCTTGCAGAAAGCAGTGGACTTCTATTATGATAAGAAGGTGATCAACAACAAGCCCGATGTCAATAAAATGATTGATGGCAGCTACTTAAAAAATGTTACTAAATAACTGATCAGCTTAATATCCGGCGCCTTTTTGCGCCAGTATAACGAGGTTGGACAATGTTATTGCGGCAGGAAATTAACAAATCTTTATACGGCACCCTGGGGGCCGCACATTTTGCCCTTCTGTTTGCTATCTGGTCCCTGCTGGCCTACGGGCAACTGGTGCCGGCATCTTTACTGCCGACCCCCGGTGAAGTGGCCCGGACGGCGGTAGAGATGATCCGGGATGGCTCACTCTTTGAACATGCCCTGGTCAGCACCTTTCGCGTTACCTCCGGCTTCCTGCTCTCAGCCGTGATTGCGGTTCCCCTGGGTATGCTCATGGGCACCTGGAAGTGGGCCCTGGGATTTTTTGAGCCCATGTTTGGCTTTATCCGCTATATGCCTGCTTCGGCTTTTATCCCCCTGTTTATCCTGTGGTTGGGCCTTGGTGAGCCGGAAAAGATCATGGTTATTTTCTGGGGGACCTTTTTTCAGCAGGTGCTCATGATCATGGATGTGACCAAAAACGTGCCCCTTGAGCTCATTGAAGTGAGCTATACCCTGGGGGCCAGGGGGCTTTCCGTTTTCAGCCGGGTAATTATTCCCGCTTCCCTGCCGGGAATTGTAGATACCCTGCGCATTACCTTCGGCTGGGCCTGGACCTACCTGGTGGTGGCTGAGATTGTGGGGGCAAGTTCCGGCCTGGGGTATGCCATTATGCATGCGGCCAGGTTTGGCCACACGGGAAAGATATTTGTCTGCATCCTGACCATCGGCCTCCTGGGCATGATTACCGACTTAATCTTTAAGTTTATCTACAATACTTTGTTTGCCTACCAGCGGCGGGGGACGTAGAAGTGTTGCCTAAAAACGTGAAGTTAAGTATTCAGGGAGTATCCAAAACCTTTAACGGCGGCCGCAGCAGTGTGGAGGCCCTTAAGGCCACCAGCTTTGATGTGCGGGAAGGGGAATTTGTGACCATTCTCGGTCCATCGGGGTGCGGTAAATCCACCATCCTGCGAATTGTAGCCGGGTTAACCGAGCCCACTGCCGGGAAGGTGCTGCTGGACGGCCGGGAAATTAAGGGAGCCGGGCCGGACCGGGGGATGGTTTTTCAATCCTATACCCTTTTCCCCTGGTTGACGGTGCGGCGCAACATCGAATTCGGCCTGGAGTTGCGTGGTGTACCGGCGGCAGATCGTCATGCCATTTCCGAGCATTACACTGAACTGATCGGGTTGAAGGGGTTTGAAGAAGCTTACCCGGTAAGCCTTTCCGGGGGGATGAAACAGCGGGTGGCTATCGCCCGCGCCCTGGCCAACGATCCCGAGATATTGCTTATGGACGAGCCCTTTGGCGCCCTGGATGCCCAGACCAGGTTAATCATGCAGGAGATCCTGCTGAAAGTGTGGGAGGAATCCCGGAAGACCATTCTGTTTGTAACCCATGATGTGGAAGAAGCGGTTTTTTTGAGCGATACGGTGCACATAATGACTGCACGCCCCGGGCAGATTAAAGAAACGGTGCAGATTCCCCTGCCCCGGCCCCGTACTTACGAGATGAAAGATGATCCCGAATTCTGGCACCTGAAAAAATATTTACTGGATCTCATCCGGACGGAAAGCCTGAAAGCGGTCTGATGTGGGTGAAGCGCCTTACGCAAAAAAGGCGCTGCCGGTGAAAAGTCCTGTAAAGGGGGTGTCAGGATGCCCGTAATAATGGTTCACGGCCCGAAGATGAACAAGGAGCAGAAAGCGGAACTGGTTAAGTCTTTTACCGAGGCGGCCAGCAAAATCATGAATATCCCCACCCAGGCGTTTACAATTCTTATTCAGGAAACGGAACGTGAAAACGTGGGCGTGGGGGGAGTCCTGCTGGTAGACAGAGATAAATAGGGGTGCTTAAACTGATAACCCCGGGTATAATGCCCGGGTGGGGTAGAGTGTTAACAAACTCCCTATGGGCCCTGGTTTTAAAGGAGGAGCGACCTGGAGTGAGCGCTGCCGGGCCAGGCCACGGTGACGGGATGAGGCGGGGCCGCGGACCGGATGTCCGCGGAGGCCACCTGAACACAGGAGGTGTGAATGTGGCCGGTACCCGCCGAAGACCGGAGCCGGGGCCTTTCGGCCCGGCCAGCGATACGACCGGGAGCGACGACTAAAACCAGGGCACACCCTGGTGGCACTTTATCGGCAGTCTGATCCGGGCATAATGCCCGGGTTTTTTGCATCCCGATGGTGCTTGCCAAATGCCGCCTGCCTTTATAAAATATTTAAGGGGGAGAAAAGTAAATGCTTCCTTGTGGGCATTTACCGTATACCTCCCTCTTGAGTTTTTGAAGCAAGATGGTTATAATATTTCCTGGGAGAAACAATATACCGGTTATTGTAGGCCACGGCCATGGTGTGGAGAGATGGCTGAGTGGTTGAAGGCGCTCGCCTGGAGAGCGAGTAGACGGGTGCAAAGCCTGTCTCGTGGGTTCGAATCCCACTCTCTCCGCCATTGTAACATGCGGTCCAGGACTTGACCTGAGTGGCCTGCGACCGGTGGAGGCATTGGCCGTGCTAGACGGGGAGGTAGCGGTGCCCTGAACCCGCAAGCCGCTGTAGCGGGGTCGAATTCCTGCCCGCGGGTGTGACTTGTGGGGTCTGGCCCCTGTAAGGGGTGACGACGGTTGGGTCTTGCGCGACGGAGACTTCTGAACCGTGTCAGGTCCTGGCGGAAGCAGCACTAAGGAAGCACCTCCGGGTGCCGCAAGGGTGCCTGACCCGAGCTACCTGCAGGGGTAACGCCCGGAAGTCATCATTCAACGGCAGGTGCACGGCCAATAAAGTTTCGTTACGAACTGCTTTAAAGGCAGTTCTTTATTTTTTGTTGCCGGGAAATTTAAAGAGGAAATTACTCACCGGTGACGAATTTGTGCTAAGGCATCTGGAGTAAAGCAAATTATCCTGCAGTTTAAATAATGGTGCACCAACAAATCCGCGGAGTTGAGATGCCATGTCATACCAGGCCCTGTACCGCAGGTGGCGCCCCGGCCGCTTTGAGGAAGTTGTTGGGCAAAAACACGTCACCACAACGCTGCAAAATGCCCTGCTTTCCGGGAGAGTTGCCCATGCCTACCTCTTCTGCGGTCCCCGGGGTACGGGCAAAACAACCACGGCTAAAATCCTGGCCAGAGCATTGAATTGTCCTGCCCGCCAGGGTCCCGAACCCTGCAATGAGTGTGCGGTGTGCCGGGAGATCAGCGCGGGCATTTCCATGGACGTGGTGGAGATAGATGCTGCCTCCCACCGGGGGATAGACGAGATCCGGGACCTGCGGGAAAAAGTAAGATACTCACCTGTCCAATCCGGTTACCGGGTTTATATTATTGACGAAGTGCATATGCTCACCAGTGAAGCTTTTAATGCTCTCCTGAAAACTTTGGAAGAGCCACCTGCCCATGTGGTTTTTGTGCTGGCCACCACTGAACCGCATAAGGTTCCTCTGACCATTCTTTCCCGCTGCCAGCGCTTTGACTTCCGTCCCATTGCCCTTGAAGATATGCTGGCCCGCCTCCGGAAGGTGGCTGACGGGTCAGGTTTTCAGGTGGAAGAAGAAGCCTTATATCTGATTGCCCGGGCTGCCGGCGGCAGCCTGCGGGACGCCCTGGGCATCCTGGATCAGGCAGCAGCTTATGGTAATATGGTTGTTACGGCAGAAAATGTCCACCGGATCATGGGCACCGTCCGGGACGATCTGCTGGATGAGGCTGCCCGCGCGCTGGCAGCCGGCCGGGCGGACCGCCTGTTGCACCTGGTAGCGGAAGTGGCGGCGGAAGGAAAGGACCTGCGCCTTTTTGTCCAGGAGCTGGCAGCGTACCTGCGCCGTCTCATGCTGGTCCAGATTTCACCCCACCGGGAACTGGCGTTGCTACCCGGAGAAAAGGAACGCTTGCTTGAACGGAGCAATGAATTCAGCCGGGAACATTTGCTGTATATCCTCCAGTTGCTCACCCGGGTGGAACAGGAAATGAAGTGGGCCAGCCAGCCCCGTATCCTGCTGGAGGTGGCCCTGGTGGAAGCCACCCGCCCCGGCGGGGCTGATTCCCTGAGCGCTTTAGCCTTGAGGCTGGAACAGCTGGAATCCCGGCTGGAACAGCTGGAGGCTGGTGGGCTGCAGAACCCGGCAGGAAAAAAAGAAAAGAAGGAAAAGATCCAGCTCCGGGGGGAAATAATGGATAAAAACGCCGTGCGTTCACGGGCCGGTGAAAAGGATGCCGCGGTAGAAAGGGACAGGGTGCGGGAAGTAAAAGAAAATCCCCCGGGAAAACCTGCATCCGGAAACGACGGCGAGGGAGTTTCCCTGGACAGGGTCAGGCAGTGCTGGCCGCAATTCCTCGACCTGGTGCGCAGCAAAAGTGTTCCTGTATACAATTACCTTTCCCATGGCTGGCCGGAACAGCTCGAGGAAAACTGCCTGACTGTAGCCTTTGAACCCGACGACATGTTTAAGGAGTTGCTGGAGGCAACGGCAAACCGCCGGGTGCTGGAAGAGGTTCTGTCTGCTCTGTTCCCGGGGACCTGGCGGGTGAATATAGTGTACGGCAAGGCTTCACCGGAGAAGAAGCAGGTGCTGGAGGTAGAGGAACGGCTTGATGCGGCGGCAGCCATCCAGCTGTTCGGGGGAGAGGAAATAGACGAAAAGTAAGCAGGCCGGTTGAATTGCGAAAAATGTAATGTAAAGGAGAGAGCAAATTATGATGGGCAATATGAACAAAATGCTCAAGCAGGTTCAGAAGATGCAGGCGGAAATGATGCGCCTGCAGGAGGAGCTGGGCAACCGGACCGTGGAAGCCACGGCCGGGGGAGGGGTTGTCAGGGCCGTGGTAAATGGCAAGCAGGAGCTGGTGGCCCTGGAAATAAAGCCGGAAGCAGTGGACCCGGAAGATGTGGAGATGTTGACGGAACTGGTCCTGACAGCCGTTAACAGCGCGCTCAACCAGTCCCGGGAAATGGTGACCAGGGAGATGGGCAAGCTGACCGGTGGGTTAAACCTGCCCGGCCTCTTTTAGGGGTGAAAACGGTGAGGTACCTTTCCGGCCCCGTAAACCGTCTGATTGAAGAACTCGCCAGGCTTCCCGGTATCGGGCCCAAAACGGCCCAGCGCCTGGCCTTTTATCTTTTGAACGCCCCGCCGGAAGTAGCCCATAACCTGGCCAGGGCCCTGGTTTCTGCCCGTGACAGTGTGCGTTACTGTTCAATTTGTGCCAATCTCACTGACCGGGAAATCTGCCAGATTTGTTCCGACCCGGAACGGGATCCCACGCTGGTCTGTGTGGTTCAGGAACCGCGGGATGTGGTGGCCATGGAAAAAACCCGGGGTTACCGGGGTCTTTATCACGTTCTAAGGGGGGCTATTTCCCCCCTGGCGGGGGTGGGCCCGGAAGACCTTACCATCAAGCAGCTCCTGGCCCGCCTGAATAAGGGAGTGATCAGGGAGGTAATTCTGGCCACCAATCCGGATGTAGAGGGGGATGCCACCGCCCTTTACCTGGCCCGGCTGATTAAACCCCTGGGCTTAAAGGTAACGCGTATTGCCCACGGTTTGCCCGTGGGCGCCCACCTGGAATATGCCGATGAGATGACCCTGGCCATGGCCCTGGAGGGCCGCCGGGAAATAACATAAATAAGGCATATTTTACCACCCCGCTCCATATACATGCCGTGGGACAGGATTGCTGGCGGGAGGAGTGGGGATAATGGAATTAAAGCTGATATTTTTAATATGTCTGGGGCTTTTAGGGTTATTTCTAATGGGTGGTGTTTTGTACCGGTTTTTTAAATTAAGCTTGAAGCTGGTATTGTGTATTCTTGTGGGGGGAATTTTGTTGTTACTGTTCAATACCTTTTTGGGCCAGTTGGGTCTAAAAATCGCAATTAACCCGGTGACTCTCCTCACTGCTGGATTGCTTCAGGTACCCGGTGTGCTTCTGTTAATTTTATTGCATTACTTTTTTGTGTGATTTTTTGCTATGATATATAAAATTATGCAATTATTAACTTGTGTTGACGTAGAATCCATTTTGCAATATACTAAGTAAGGATTGGGAAATGGCAAATGTAATAAAAAAAACCTTAAATTGAACATAAGTTAGTCAGGGACAGTAACCCCCCGCTGTCCCGGTTTTCATTCTTGTGATCTTTATAGTCTTTTTAGAAAGTAAATATAAGTTTTTAAATTTTTGACTTCAATTTTTTACGGGGGTGAGGTGTATTTCCGGCCGGATAGTAGAAGCCTATATTGGAGAATATGCCAGCGGGAAGAGCGAAGTGGCGGTTAACCGGGCTTTATTGCTGGCTGCCCGCGGCCGGCGGGTTAACCTGGTTGATCTGGATATTGTAGAGCCATGTTATACTTTGCGGCCGCTTAAAAAAAAGCTGGCGGAAATGGGGATAAATGTCGTGGCCTGGGAAACCAGGGAGATGATGGGTTTGGGGGAAACCGGGAGCATTTTTTATCCTGCCAACCGCTGGGCCCTGAGGTTTCCCGGGGATGTAATTCTCGATATAGGTTATGGCGTAGAGGGAGCCAGAACCCTGAACCTGGTGGAAGGTGCAGCTACCGATCCTGATTTAAAAATTTTTGCGGTGGTAAATGTAGGCCGGCCCATGACCGGCTCGGTCCAGGAAATTGTGGAATATGTGCGGTCCCTGGGCAGAGTGGATGGGCTGATCAACAACAGCCACCTGGGGGATGAAACCACCGTGGAATTTGTTCAGGATGGAGCCAGGATGGTGGACGAAGCCGCCAGGCAACTGGGCGTTCCGGTGGTAGCCACTACTGTTCTGGAGGAACTGGCCCGGGTTATCGGCACCCGTGATGCGGCAGGTCACCCGGTCTGGCCCATTAAGCGATTCATGCCCCATGCCCTGTGGTAACTTTTATTTTATAAAGGCCAGAGGAATGTTCAGGAAAACCGCACTGGACATTTTCAGGATAAGATTTTCAGGAGGTGTAGGTCTTTATGCCTGACAAACCAATTGAGGGTGAAAAGCGGGTCTTTATGACCGGCAATGAGGTGGTAGCCTGGGCTGCGCTGGCAGCGGGTGCTGATATTATGTACGGCTATCCGATTACCCCTCAAAACGAAATCATGCACTACTGGACCCGCCTGGCACCCAGGTACGGCCGGGAGTTCCTGCAGACGGAAGATGAACTTTCCGCCGGCTTTACCACCTGCGGCGGGGTACTGGCGGGACGGAAGGCTTTCACGGCAACGGCAGGGCCGGGTAACACCCTGATGCAGGAACCCATGTCCATGGCTGAAGCCATGCGCCTGCCTACCGTAGTGGTAATCCAGCAACGGGGTGGTCCTTCCACAGCCACCGTAATTTACTCCCAGCAAGAAGTAACCATGACCACGCTGGGAGGTAACGGCGAGGGCCTGCGCATTGTTTACTCCACGGCCAATCACCAGGAGCTTTTTGATTATACCATCAAAGCCTTTAACACAGCCTGGAAATATCGTTTCCCCACTTTTGTCCTGGGTGACGGCTACCAGGCAAAAATGAGGGAGTCCCTCACCATTTACGACCCCGCCATTAGAGGTATTGAACTGGTTCAGGCGGAGCCATTTTTAGGCAAACCCGGTGTTCCCGGAGTGGACAGGCCTCCCACGCAACTGCGCAATACCTACAACGTGGAAGAAGAATTATACGAGGTGCTGGAAGGATACTTCAAGGACTATGAAAAAATTGCCCCCGAAGTAGCCGAGCATGAAGCCTTTGGTCTGGAGGATGCCGAGCTGGTGGTAGTATCCCACGGTGTGGTATCCCGGGCCTGTAAGGCTGCTGTAAAAGAGCTGCGGGAAGAAGGTGTCAGGGTTGGCTATTTCCGCCCCATCACCCTGCGGCCCCTTCCGGTGAAAGCCCTGCGGGAAACTGCGGAAAAGGTCGGGAAATTCCTGGTAGTGGAATCGGCCCAGGGACAGCTGGCCCGGCTTCTGAAGGAAGCGGCCTTTGGATGCCCCGTGGAAATGCTGGAGCTTTTCAAGCCCGGTGTGGGTATCACTGCTGAAGATGTGGTCAGCCGCGTGAAGGAGATTACCGGTTAAAGGAATTGAGAAAGGAGGCTTTTTTGGATGTCTGTACAACCTGCCATGCCCAAGAGCTGGCGTGTAGATACCAAACCCCATAAATTTTGCCCCGGCTGCGGCCACGGCCTGGTATTGAAGGCGCTGGGACAGGCCATTGATGAACTGGGCATACAGGATCGTGCGGTTTTTGGCTGTGATATCGGTTGTTCCCTGCTGGCCTGGGATTTCTTTAACGTGGATACCATCCAGACCCACCACGGCCGGACCACACCTGTTATAACCGGTTTAAAGCGGGCCAATCCCAACCTTATCGGAATTGCCTATATGGGCGATGGGGGCGGCTATGCCATCGGTTCGCAGCACCTGGTAAACGCTGCGGCCCGGAATGAAAAGATTACGGTAATCCTGGTCAACAATACCCAGTACGGTATGACGGGAGGCCAGATGGCGCCGACGACGCTGCCCGGGCAGAAAACAGAAACTTCACCCTATGGCCGGGATCCGGAAAAAACCGGCTATCCCACCCAGGGTCCGGAGATGGTCGCCGCCATTACCCGCGAAGGGGCATATGTGGCCCGGGGTACGGTGGCCAACCTGCGGCAGCTGAAAAATTACCTGAAGAAGGCCCTGGAGAACCAGATGGCCGGTAATGGTTTTTCCTTTGTAGAGGTCCTCTCCGCCTGTCCGACGAACTGGCGCACCAACGCCGAAGAAACCTGGAAGATGGTGGAAGAAGAGATGCCCAAGTACTTCAAAGTGGGAGAAATTAAAGTACCCGGCGGCCAGAAGGAGGGCGAAGCGAATGGCTAAAGCGGTGAAGATCCTTCTGGCCGGGGAAGGCGGCCAGGGGGTACAATCGGTGGCGGAGATCATCGCCGAGGCGGCCAATGAGGAAGGCCGCGAGGCCCTGTACATTCCCAACTTTGGCGTGGAGCAGCGCGGGGGCGTTTCCATTGCCTACCTGCAGATCGGTGATGAACCCATTGGGGCGCCCAAATTTCAAACCGGGGACATTGTAATTGCTTTGAGCGACCGGGCGGTCCACCGGACCCGGCAGTATGTGGGGCCGCAAACCCTGTTTGTATATGATTCCAGCATTGAGGGCATCGAGGATGCCCTGCCCACCCAGGCTAAAAAAATCCTGCCCATTCCCGCCATTGAGGTTTCCAAAAAGGAACTGCACCCCCGGGTATTCAACATTGTCATTATGGGTGCGGTAATCAAGGCTACAGGGGTTATCTCCGTGGAAGATGCCCGGAATGCCATTGAGAAAAAACTGGGATATAAATTTGAAAAGAACCCGAAGTTGCGGGAATTGAATTTCCGGGCCCTGGAACGGGGTATGGAGCTTGTGGCTCAACTTATTTAGGAAGGGGGCGTGAGTAAATGACACAGCACTTTAAAGCCCGGACCATAGAAGTTGCCAAAGGCTTCTGGACAATTTTCCCCGGCCTTTGCAAGGGCTGCGGGTTATGTATGCAAAAATGCCCCAAAAAATGCCTCTCCTGGTCAGATGTCCTGGGGGTATACGGCACTCCTTCGGTGGAACCCAATGACGAGTGCATTGCCTGCGGCATCTGTCAGATAGTTTGCCCTGATTGTGCCATTAGCGTCAGCAAAAAGAAAGAAGAGAAAAAAGCCGGCTGATAATCAAGGGCCCTTTCCCCGCGGGGAAAGGGCCTTTATCTTAACAGCACCGCCATACGGCGGGGCTGGTTGCAAAATTATTACGATGCCCGGGCATCATAAATTTAAAAAGAAATGATAGCTACTATAAGACTATGAAGCAATGCAGGCAATGGTTCTAGAGATAAAGCAGGTGGCTTAAATCCTTTCTCCGGGCCAGGCGCAGGCGCCGGTGGGCCATTTCAATATCGCTGCGGATTCTGTTCAGGGTGGCGGGATCAATACCGGTGGTGCTGGCGATTTCCATGTCCGAAAGGCCCTTTTTCCAGGCCCGGATCAGGCGGGAGACGTTGGTCCTGTACTTACGGGAAAGGCTTTTTACATCAATTTCTTCACCTCTCATCTGGAAGCCTCTCCTTTCTTTTTTCTTTAAAGTTATTTTGACCGCCACCTTACCCGGATATAAGATTAAAGTAATGGCAATGCTTTATGACGCAGGGCAGCTATGTTAAAATAAAGCTGCCAAACCAAAAATTTGACTTATTAACAGGTGAAAACTTTTATGAACCAGCAGGATGCACCCCTGTTGGCAGCCCTTTATGCCCATTGTGCCCGGAATTATGCTCACCTGCACGTGCCCGCGCACCGCCAGGGCCAGGCCATTTTCCCCGAATGGCAGGGAAATAAGGAGATCCTTCAGCTGGATCTCACCGAGTTGCCCGGCCTGGATGATCTGCACCGGCCAGGTGGTGTAATTGCCCGGGCCCAGGCCCTGGCGGCAGAACTTTTCGGTGCCGGGCAGACTTTTTTCCTGATTAACGGCAGCACGGTGGGCATAATGGCGCTGTTGCTGGCCCTGTGCAGCCCCGGGGAGGAGATTCTGCTTCCCCGCAACGCCCACAGGTCCGTGCTGGGAGGGCTGATATTTTCCGGGGCCAGGCCTGTTTTTCTTGAACCTGTAATCCTGGACGAGTTTGGTATAGCTGCCGGGCCTGCTCCCGCAAGTGTTGCCAGGGCCCTGCGTGAACACCCGCAGGCCAGGGGGCTCCTGGTGATCCATCCCACATATTATGGAATTACGGCTGACCTGCCCCGGCTGGTGGAACTGGGCCACGGGCTGGACAGGCCTGTGGTAACTGACGAAGCTCACGGGGTACATTTTCATTTTCACGAGGAATTCCCGCCGGCAGCACTGCTCTGCGGTGTGGATGCCACCGTGCAGAGCATGCATAAAATGGGCGGTTCCCTAACGCAGTCTTCATTCCTGCATCTTAAAGGGAAGAGGATAGATGCCTGGAAAACAGCCCGGGCCTTGAGTCTCCTGCAGAGCAGCAGCCCTTCGTATCTCCTCCTGGCTTCCCTGGACGGAGCCCGCCGGCAGCTGGCCGTGCGGGGCAGGGATATGCTGGAAAGGGCGCTGGACCTGGCCCGGGAAACCAGGCGGGCCCTCTCCCGTTTACCGGGCATAACCGTGCTGGGGGAAGAACACCTGGGCCGTCCGGGGGCCTCCCGCCTGGATCCCACCCGGCTGGTAATTTGTGTGCGGGACCTGGGCCTGACGGGTTTGCAGGCAGCCTGCATTCTGGCCCGGGATTACCGGGTGCAGGTGGAAATGGCCGATTATTATAACCTGGTAGTTGTTATCGGCATAGGCACCACTCCCCGGGACTGCCGCCTTCTTGTCCGCGGCCTGCAGGAAATTGCCTGCCGGGAGCGGGGAAGGCGGGCCCCGGAAATTTATCCGGAGCGGCCGCCGCTTCCCCGGGTCCGGCTTACGCCCCGGGAGGCCTGGCTGGCTTCCAGCCGCTCTTTGCCCCTCAAAGAGTGTGCCGGTCACATTTGTGCCGAACTGGTAAGCGTTTCGCCGCCGGGCATACCGCTGCTTTACCCCGGGGAGGAGATTGGTCCGGAAATGGTGGACTATTTGCAATGGGTGAGAAAACTATCGTTTCCTGTGCATGGCCCTGAAGATCCCGGGCTGGCCAGGTTGCGGGTGGTGGTTTGTTGAAGGGCTTTTTCATCGTTTTTGAAGGTATTGATGGTGCCGGGAAGACAACCCAGGCCCGGCTGCTGGCGGAAGCCCTGATCCGGCGGGGTTACCCGGTGGTACTTACCCGGGAACCCGGGGGTACCCCGCTGGGGGAGAAAATGCGCAACCTTTTACTCGACCCGGCACTGTCTGGCTTGAGCCCCCTGGCCGAAGCCCTGTTTTACGCCGGTGCCCGGGCCGAGCTGGTGGCCAGCATCATCCGGCCTGCTCTGGCCCGGGGCCGGGTGGTAATCAGCGATCGTTATGTGGATTCCAGCCTGGCCTACCAGGGCTACGGGCGCCATCTTGATTTAAGCGAGCTGAAAAAAATTAACGCTCTGGCCACGGGAGGGTTGACGGCGGACCTGACGGTGCTGCTTGACATGCCGCCGGCCGCGGCCCTGGCCCGGCTGGCGGGCAGGGACCGCATAGAAAGGGAAGAACCGGGTTTTTTCGACCGGGTACGCCGGGGCTACCTGCAGCTTGTCCGGCAGGAGCCCGGGCGCTACCTGGTGCTGGACGGGTGCCTGGACTGCAGCGAACTCCACCGGCGGATCTTGAAGGCGGTAGAGGAGAGAATTTAAATGAAACTGGCGGACCTGACAGGACATGAAGAGATAATTCGGGCCCTGCGCCGGGCAGTGGAGCAAAACCGGGCCAGCCATGCCTATTTATTTGCCGGACCGGAAGGTGTGGGTAAAACCACCACGGCCCTGGCTTTTGGGGCTGCCCTGCTGTGCCGGAACCCCGAACAGGGGGATGCCTGCGGCCGGTGCCGGGATTGCCGGCAGGTGGCCGCCCGGAACCACCCCGACCTGCACCGGCTTGTCCCCGAGGGGGCGTCCATCAAGATTGGACAGGTACGGGAAGTATTGCGCCTTATTACCCTTTCTCCTTTCCAGGGGCAGCGGCAGGTATTTGTGGTGGAACAGTCGGATCTGATGACCCAGGAAGCGGCCAACTGCCTTTTAAAGACCCTGGAAGAGCCGCCCGCCGGTACGGTGCTCATTTTAATTTCCGACCGTCCGCATGCTTTGCTGCCCACAATTATTTCCCGCTGCCAGGTTCTTACTTTCCAGCCGCTGCTTCCCGAACAGGTGTCCGTGATCCTGAAGAGAGTAACGGATGCTCCCGATGAAGAAGTGGAACTGCTCTCCCGGCTCTCCGGGGGCTGTCCCGGCCGGGCCGTACGGCTGGCCGGTACGGAAGGCGGTTATTTTGGCCTGCGGCAGAAAATGCTGGATCTGGCGGCAGGTTTAAACCGGGCGTCCCTGGCGGAGGCTTTACAGCTGGCAGCTGCTGTGGCCGGGGATAAGGAAGACGCTTTGACCTGCCTGGAACTTTTCCTGTTATGGTACCGGGATTTGCTGGTCTGTAAGGAAACCGGGACGCCGGAACTGCTTTTCAACCGGGACCTTTTTCCTCTGATCGACAGGGAAGCCCGCATTTATAGCCGCGGCCGCCTGTTGAGGATAATTAAAGAAATTGAAAAGACCAGGGATTCTCTTCTGGCAAATGTTAATACCAGGCTGGCAATGGAAATGCTATTTATGCGCCTGGCTGGCGCCGGTTAATGAACGGCGGTGCCTGGTTGTGCAGGCTGGAATGGAGGGAAAGACATGCCCTACCGGGTTGTAGGGGTTAGATTTAAAAGAGCGGGCAAAATCTACTATTTTGACCCGGGTGAACACCAGCTCAAGCCCGGCGATACGGTTATCGTGGAGACAGCCCGGGGTATAGAAAACGGGCAGGTGGTAATCGGCCCTACCATTGTACCGGATGAAGAGGTGGTCACCCCTTTAAAAAAAGTGATCCGCCGGGCTACGGATGAAGATCTGGAAAAAATAGCCGCAAACAAACAGAAGGAAAAAAAGGCTTTCCATATTTGCCTGGAGAAGATTGCCGCTCACGGCCTGCCCATGAAACTTGTTGATGTGGAACAGACCTTTGATGGGAACAAGATTATTTTCTATTTCACCGCTGAGGGGCGGGTTGACTTCCGGGAACTGGTGAGGGATCTGGCTGCGGTTTTCCGTACCCGCATTGAGCTGCGGCAAATCGGGGTCCGGGATGAGGCCAAAATGATGGGGGGCCTGGGCTGCTGTGGCCGGGAGTTATGCTGCAGTACCTGGTTATGCGATTTTGCCTCCGTTTCCATACGTATGGCCAAGGAGCAGAACCTTTCCCTGAACCCCACCAAGATTTCCGGTATCTGTGGCCGGTTGATGTGCTGTTTAAAATATGAAAATGAAATTTATGAAGAGGCCCGGAATGAACATCCCGAAATTGGTGCCCGGGTGCTGACGCCCCAGGGAGAGGGCCGGGTTACGGCGGTAAATATTTTTCGTAAAACCGTAATGGTGGAATTAAAGGAAACCAGGCTCAACAGGGAGTATTCTTTTAACGAGGTAATCACCAGGACGAGGGGTGACCAGTGTGCAGGCTCTGACCGCAATGATCAAGGAAATGGAAGCCAGGATCCAGACGCTGGGGAACGATATGCAGAAGCTGAAAAAGCAGATCCGCCTGCTGATGGAGGAAAATGATAAATTGCGGGAGGAGTTGGCCAGGGCCTACGGGCAGGCAAGCGAGAACATTCCTGCCCGGGAAGGGCTGAAAAACCTGTGGGACCTCTACCAGCAGGGTTTCCATATTTGCAACGTTCACTTTGGCCGCATCCGGACTACGGAATGCCTGTTTTGTGAGGCGTTTTGGGACAGGGAGCGGGAGGGGGGAAGGTGAGCCAGCAGGGAACTCTCTTTCTCTGCGCCACCCCCATCGGCAACCTGGAGGATATTACCCTGCGTGTCCTGCGGGTGCTCCGGGAAGTGGATCTGATTGCCGCGGAGGATACCCGCCGGACCAGGAAGCTCCTGGCCCATTACGATATCCACACCCCGGTGGTCAGCTACCGCGAACATAACCACAGGCAAATGGCCCGTCACCTTTTAAACCTGCTGGCCGGGGGGCAAAAAATTGCCCTGGTTTCCGATGCCGGTATGCCGGGTATTTCCGATCCCGGGGAAGAACTGGTTGCCCTGGTGGTGAGCCAGGGCATTCCGGTGGTACCCCTGCCCGGTCCCAATGCAGCCCTTGCCGCCCTGGTAGCATCCGGTTTGCCTGCTTCATCCTTTTGTTTTGAGGGCTTTCTTCCGGCGGCTGCCGGTGCCCGCCGCCGTAAGCTCCAGGAATTAAAGGGAGAAAAGCGAACCATAATTTTTTACGAAGCTCCCCACCGCCTGGTGGAAAGCCTGTCCGATATGGCGGAAATTTTCGGGGAGAGAAAAATAGCTGTGGCCCGTGAACTGACCAAGAAATTTGAGGAAATATGGCGGGGAACACTGCCCCGGGCGGTGGAATATTTTCGCCTTAACTCTCCCCGGGGCGAGTTTACCCTGGTGGTAGCCGGCGCCGGGGAGGGAAAAACAGCAGGTGCAGAAGACGAGCCCTGGCGGCAGCTTACCCCGGTGGAACATGTTTACCTTCTCCAGTCCCGGGGGATGGATAAGAAGGAAGCTATCCGGGAAGTGGCCCGGCTGCGGGGAATGCCCAGGCGGGAAGTTTACAATCTGGTGGTCCGGAACGCTGGAGAGAATTTAAAAGGGCCGGTGGGTGAATAAAATTCCTCCCGGCCCTCCGCCATGGTCCTTCACAGGTAATATAAGGAATAAAGTATTTATAATTCCTTACATGTTACGTATTCTACATGGCCTTGGCGTTTTCAAACATCTCCATGGCGCAGTTCCGGCACACGAGCTTACCGCGGTAGAGCTGCACGTCCGATGCGTTGCCGCAGAAAACGCAGCCCGGTTCATATTTTTTGAGGATGATTTTTTCGTTATCTACGTAGATTTCCAGGGCGTCCTTTTCATCAATACCCAGCGTCCGCCGCAGCTCAATAGGTATGACCACCCTTCCCAGCTCGTCCACCTTTCTGACAACACCTGTCGATTTCAAAGACTTTCCCTCCCCTTATATATTGCATTAATCGACAAGAAATTATTTTATTATACAAGTAAATGGTACCAAGATACCCAGTTAAAGTCAATAGTTTTTGGTTTTTTTTGTATAAATTTTTTATCTCCAGGGAAAACTTGACAAGTAAGGTCTATTTCAATACAATCAAGTTGTCGGGAAAAGGTGATGAAGGGGAAGAGTAAAGCTGCCAGTACCCGTACAGAGAGCGGGGGTAAGGTGAAAGCCCTGCCGGGGAAGACAGTTTGAACATGGCCCTGGAGCTGCCCGCTGAACGCCCTGAAGGGTTGGGAAAGGGGTCAGTAGGTGGGGCCGGGTTCAGGCACCCGTTATCCATGCTTGCAGTATCGCGGCAAGGGTTTTTGTGCCTTTGCAGCCGTACTGGCCGAGGCCCCGGACCGTGAGGCCGGGGTAAATCTGGGTGGTACCACGGAAAGACCTCCGTCCCGGTGAAGAGGACGGAGTTTTTTTATAGCGGGGGCGGGCAATGGTGCCCTGATTCCCGCCAGCGCTCCGGGCCGGGCGAAATATTGCCGTTTGCACGGGCGCGCTCCGTTTGCCTCACAGGCCGGACCGGCGCTTGTTTCAGCCTGCAATAAAATTTGAATATCCGGCATACAGGAGGGATCTGTTTTTGCGGAAGACGTTTTATATCACCACACCCATTTATTATCCCAGCGACAACCTGCATATCGGCCATGCCTATACCACCGTGGCCGCCGATACCATGGCCCGGTTCAAGCGCCTTACCGGTTATGACGTCTGGTTTTTAACCGGTTCAGACGAACACGGCCAGAAAATTGAACGTACTGCCCGGGCCAGAGGAATGTCTCCTCAGGAATATGTGGACGGGATTGTGGCCGGTTTTAAGCATTTATGGAAACAGCTGGATATAAGTTATAACGATTTTATCCGTACCACCGAGGAAAGGCACAAGCGGGTGGTTCAGGCCGTTTTTCAGAAGCTTTACGACCAGGGTGACATATACAAGGCCACTTATGAGGGCTGGTACTGCACGCCCTGCGAAACATTCTGGACGGAAAGCCGGCTGGAGGAGGGCAACTGCCCGGACTGCGGCCGCCCGGTGGAACTGGTACAGGAGGAAAGTTATTTCTTCCGCCTCTCCCGTTATGCCGACCGGCTGCTGCAGTATATCGAGGAAAATCCCCATTTCATCCAGCCCGTTTCCCGGCGCAACGAAATGATCAGCTTTATCAAAAGCGGCCTGGAAGATTTATGTGTTTCCCGCACCACCTTCGATTGGGGTATTCCGGTACCCTTCGATCCCAAACACGTGATCTATGTCTGGGTGGATGCCCTTACCAATTATATTTCGGCGCTCGGCTACGGCAGCGAGGATGACAGCCTGTTCCGCAAATTCTGGCCGGCCGATGTCCACCTGGTGGGGAAGGATATCGTCCGTTTCCACAGTATCATCTGGCCCATCATCCTCATGGCCGCGGGCATTGAGCTGCCCCGGCAGGTGGTGGGCCACGGCTGGCTCCTGCTGGAGAGCGGGAAGATGAGCAAATCCAAGGGTAACGTGGTGGATCCCCTGATTTTAATTGATAAATACGGGTCAGATGCCATTCGCTACTACCTGCTCCGGGAAATGCCCTTCGGTGCCGATGCTTACTATTCCGAGGAGGCGCTGGTCCAGCGCATTAATACAGATCTGGCCAATGATCTGGGCAACCTGGTCAGCCGGACCCTGGGGATGATTGAAAAGTACTCCCGGGGGGTTCTGCCGCAACCCGGCCCGGCAGAAGAAGTGGACAGGGATCTGGTTGAGGTAGCTGAACAGACACCGGCAGCAGTGGAAGAGTTGATCGACCGCCGGGAGCTATCCAGCGCCCTGGGCGCTATCTGGAAGCTGGTCAACAGGGCCAATAAGTACGTCGATGAGACGGAGCCCTGGGTTTTAAACCGGGATCCCGCCCGCCGGGAGCGTTTGCATACCGTGCTCTACAACCTGGCGGAAAGCGTGCGCTTTATCGGCGTGCTGGTCACTGCCTTTATGCCCCGTACACCCGGCCGGATCTGGTCCCAGCTGGGCATTGCCGACCGGCCGGAGCTCCATACCTGGGAATCCCTGAGCTGGGGTCGCCTGCCGGCGGGGATCAGGGTGAAGCGGGGGGAAGCCCTCTTCCCGCGCATTGACCTGAAGACCCTGGAAAAGGATAATTAGGCAACCATGTATAAAACGACAGGCAGTAAACATTTTTCAGGACAGGGGATGAGCATGTTTCATCTTATTGACAGCCACGCCCACCTGGATGACAGCAAATTTGAAGACGACCGGGAAGAAGTGCTGGATCGGGCCCGGAGGGAGGGAGTGGTACAAATTATTAATGCCGGTTATGATCTCCCTTCTTCCGCCCGTTCTACAGGCCTGGTTGCAAAATACCCCTGTGTATTTGCCGCCGTGGGTATTCATCCCCATGATGCTGCCGGCCTGCCGGTGGATTACCTCGACCGGCTGCGGGAAATGGCCCGCCAGCAGGGAGTGGTGGCCATCGGGGAGATTGGCCTGGACTATTACCGGGACCTGAGCCCGCGGGACGTGCAGCAGAGGGTTTTCCGGGAGCAGCTGGCCCTGGCCCGGGAACTGGATCTGCCGGTAATCATTCACGACCGGGAAGCCCACGGCGACATCCTGGAAATTCTGCGCAGGGACGGTGTTGGACCGGCGGGGGGAGTAATGCATTGTTTTTCCGGCAGCTGGGAAATGGCCAGGGAATGTATGGCCATGGGGCTGTACATTTCCTTTGCCGGGCCGGTGACCTATCCCAATGCCCGCCGGCCCAGGGAGGTGGCCGCCCGGGTGGACCTGTCGCGCCTGCTGGTGGAAACCGACGCTCCTTACCTCACTCCCCAGGCCAGGAGGGGAAAGCGTAACGAGCCGGCCTATGTTCGCTACGTGGCTGAAGAAATAGCCGCCATAAGAGATATGTCCCTGGAGGAACTGGCCCGGGTGACGACGGAGAATGCCCGGCGGCTGTTCGGGCTGCCTGCAGTGGGTGATATTTGATATTATTCTTGCTGGTGAACAATTAGCTGGGGGGAGAGGTAAATGAGCGAGACCAGAGGGCTGATTCTGGTTTTTACCGGCAACGGTAAGGGTAAAACTACCGCCGCCCTGGGGATGGGCCTGCGGGCCTGGGGGCAGGGGATGAGGGTGCTGGTTCTGCAGTTTATCAAGGGAGGCTGGCACTATGGTGAGCTGAACGTTCCTCCCCGGCTGGGTGAACGTTTTGAAATTCGCCAGCTGGGGGAAGGGTTCACCCGGGCGGGTAACGGTAAAACCATGGAAGATCACCGGGAGGCGGCCCGGCATGCTCTGGAGGAAGCAGGTAAAGAAATCACCGCCGGCAATTTCGACCTGATCATCCTGGATGAAATCCTCTACGCCCTGAAGTTCGGCCTGATAACCCTGGAAGAGGTTATGGCCCTGCTGGACAAAAAGCCGCCCCACCTGCACCTGGTGCTGACCGGCCGGGATGCCCCGCCGGAGATTATCGACCGGGCGGATCTGGTCACTGAAATGAGGGAAGTCAAACACCACTACCGAAAGGGAATCAAAGCCCAGCGGGGGGTTGAGTTTTAAAGAACTGAATTTGAAAATACCCCGCACCCACCCTTTTTGCAGGGTGGGTTTTATGGTAACCAGCACACGGCACCGGCTATTATTTTCGGAAAACGGCTTTACAGATTAAGGGATTAAAAGTAAAATAAAAGACAAATTTTTATTTAATAAAAAACAGGGTGTAGTGACCATGATCATTAATATAATAACGGGTTATCTGGGGAGCGGGAAAACCACCCTTATTCACCACCTGGTCAGCCAGCTGTCCTCCCGTGAGCGGGTGGCCGTTCTGGTGGGGGAATTTGGAGAGGTGGGCATTGACGGGGCTCTGCTGGCCCAGGATGCTCCGGATGTACTGGAGCTGGGTTGTGAATGCATATACTGCACCTTGAGTGCTGACCTGGCCAGGCAGATCCCCTATGTGGCCAGCTCCCTTGCACCGGACAGGCTGATCATAGAATATCCCGGGGTGGCAGCGGTTCAGGGGCTGCTGGCGGCGGCAAAGGTAATGGGCCTGCATTTAACGGAACATTGTTTTAGCATTGTTCATGTTATTGATGCCTGCAACTTTGAGGAGTTGTATAGCCGCTCGCCTTTTTTTACCGAATCTCAAATTTGCCGGGCCAATGTGCTGGTGCTGAATAAGTGCGACCTGGTTCCGGAAAATAAGGTGCGGGCACTGGCCAGGAAAATCAAGGAACTCAATAACCGGGCCCATTTTATTACTGCCCATCACGGGCAGGTAAACCCGGCGGAGCTGGAAGTTGTTTCGCAAACCGGGTTTTCTTCTCCCCGGGAGAGGAAGGTGTGCCGGAGACCTCAAAGTGCCGCTGACATTCCCAATTATTATGGTTTTTCGCGCCGGTTTCAGGGCGTATTTTCCAGGACGCGGCTTACCGCCCTGTTTGAAAACCTGTCCACGACCAGCCTTGGTGAGATCGTGCGGGCCAAGGGCATTTTTAAGTGCGAAGAGGGGTGGATGCGGCTGGATTATCTTCCCTCCTGCACTACCCTTGAACCGTTAAAGGGCCGTTTTCACGAAAGCAGGATACTGGTTATCGGTTCCACCCTGGCTGCCGGTAAGCTTACCGCTGCCCTGCTGGATTGCCTGAATGAAGAATTTCCGGCCCACTGCGAAGGCAACGGCAACCGGCGCAGAACCTGCCGGCCGGCGGAACTGGCCCCCAGGCGCGTTTCGGCCTGCACCGCACCGGATGGTTGTGGCAGTTCTGCCTACCGTTTTGGCCAGAATAAAAAGGAACTGGGTTCGTAAGAAATCCCCCGCAGGGGGTTTTTTATTATGAAAGCTGCTTGAACCTCCTGCTGCCCCTGTGCTATGATTTCGTAAAAGTTGTGGGCAGAAAGGGATGACGGTATGAGTTTGGGGCAGAAAATAAGGGACTTCCGCAAGGAAAGGGGTATTACGCTGACCGAACTGGCCGGCCAGTTGAAAATATCCCCTTCCTATCTCAGCGCGGTGGAAAGGGAAATCCGCAAGCCTTCCATCCCCATGTTAAAGAGGATCAGCGAGGCGCTCAATGTTTCGGTGAGCTACCTGGTGGGTGATACCGATGATACGGTTACCGGGGAAAAGCTGCGCTTTATGCGGGAAAGCCGCGGCCTTTCCCTCCAGGACCTGGCCGAAATCAGCGAACTGCCCGTATCCTTGCTGGAGAAGTTTGAGAACGGCCAGGCCACCCCGGACCTGGAAGATTTGAAGAAATTATCCGAAGCCCTGAATGTGACCCTGCGTTACTTTCTCGACCAGACGGACCGCCCCGACAGCCTGGGCTACCGCCTGCGCAAATTGCGGCAAAAGCAGGGGCTGACTGTGGCCGCCCTGGCGGAAAAGGCCGGGGTATCCCCGGGCCTGTTGAGCCAGATAGAAAACGGGCAGACCACTCCCCTGCTGGACACCCTTGAAAAAATTGCCAGGGTGCTCAATACTTCAGTTAGTTACTTTCTGATGAAACAGGAAGATGTAGAGGATCTTCTGGCCACATTGAATTCCGATATTCTTGAAACTCTGGGAGATCCTAACGTGCAGGCGGTTTTGCGGGCGGTACGGGATTTCAATGCCAGTGAAATCAAATATATCCTTAACTTTATCCAGTTTTTCAAGCAAAACCGCCACCTGCTCTGATACCGGCTGCCGGTCCTTTCGGGGACAAAAATGGACGGTTTATGGATTACCTGTTGTCTATTTCTGGTTTTCCCTTTAGGATATTAAGTAAATAGGTACCTTTAGAGGGTCCGGAGGTGGGGGGCGGGTGCTGGAGGCGGAGCGGGAACGGGAATTGCTGGCCAGGCTGAAAAAAGCGGTGGTGGAGTATAACGAGGGAGACCTCCTGGCCGCCATTGAAGATGCCTTCCGTGAAGGTCTGGATGCCCGCAGGGCCATCTTCGAGGGGCTGGTACCCGGCATGGAGGAGGTCAGCCGCCTCTATGAGGAAGAGGTTTACTACATTCCCGAATTACTCCTTTGTGCCGAGGTATTGTACCGGGGCCTGTCCGTTTTTAAAGAGCATGTGGAAAAGAAGGATCTGGGGATAAAAGGTACGGTAATAATCGGGGTGGTGGAGGGGGATATTCACGATATCGGCAAAAACCTGGTCAAAATGATGCTGGAGGGAGCCGGTTTTGAAGTAATTGACCTGGGACGGGATGTGCCCCTGCACAGCTTTCTTTCCGAGCACCGGAAGGTACGCCCCGATATCGTCTGTCTTTCCACCATGATGACCACCACCCTGGCCGAAATGAAGAAAGTGATTAAGGAACTGCGGAAACGTAACCCCCGGGTAAAAATCATGGTCGGAGGTGCCCCGTTGAGCGATTGCATAGCCAGACGCTGGGGGGTTAGCGGTTACGCTCCCGATGCCCACCTGGCTTTAAAGAAGGCAGTGGAGATCATGCAATCGGTGAAGGAAAACTGTGATGATCGGTAATTTCCCCGCATAATTCCCACAGGGAGTAGAAAAACGAAGAAAAGAGTCGGTAAGTTCTAAATATTCAACCGTAGCGTTGCCCGGGGTTCTGGTATAGAAGACTTATGGGATGGAGGTAGATCAAGCGTGCTTGGCCTGCAAAAGGAGAGGGAACTGCTGAGGCGCCTGCGGGAGGGGGTAATTAACTTTGATGAGGAAGCGGTGGTGGAGGCGGCCAGGGAATGTATAGAGCTGGGCATGGATGCCACCAGGGCCATTTTTGACGGGCTGGTGCCGGGAATTGAAGAAGTGGGCCGACTTTATGAAGAAGAGGTATATTTCATTCCCGAAATGCTTTTGTGCGCTGACGCCCTTTACCGGGGCCTGGCGCTGCTCCGGGAGCACGTGGTTAAAAAAGACGTGGGCGTCAGGGGAAGGGTACTCATCGGGGTGGTGGAAGGTGACATCCATGATATTGGAAAGAACATCGTGAAAATGATGTTTGAAGCTTCCTCCTTCGAGGTTTACGACCTGGGGAGGGATGTTCCCCTGGAAACCTTTGTAAGAGAATATATAAGGCTAAAACCGGATCTGGTTTGCCTGTCGGCCATGATGACCACCACCATGCTCAGGATGAAACCCATTATTGCCAGGCTGAAGGAAGTAAATCCGCAGGTGCGGATTATGGTGGGCGGAGCGCCGGTTACGGAACACGTGGCCGCCCGCTGGGGAGCCGACGGTTATGCTCCCAATGCTTCCCGGGCATTGAAGGCGGCCATCGACCTGCTGGTGGCGGTAAGGAACCACCTGGCGGGTAGTGCGGGGTGAGCTTGAGAATGGCAAAGAGTTCTTTGCATGACCGGAAAACCATTGGGGTTTAAATATTGACCTTTTGCCGGGCATTAATTGCCGTTAATCGCACGGAAATTTACATGGAGCAGTAATCCTGGTAAAATGAAGCAAAGCTTTTTTCTGCCTTATGTTTAGCCAAAGCGCATTTAAATTTTACACGATTAAACTCCTTTTTTACGATGCCCCTTGAATAAGGAGGTGAAATATTATTTCAGCAGATTATAAACACAGGGGGTGAATTGTTTTAAAATTTAAAATTCACAAACGTCTCTCGAGTTTAATTTTTTAATATGGGGGGTAGGTTATGGCGAAGCAGATGCTGATTGATGCCATCCGGGGAAAGAGAACCCCGAGAGCGCCGTGGGTTCCTTATGCCGGCGTCCACTGTGCTTTTGTTATTGGCGAACCGGCGGATAAATTCCTAAAGGATCCGCAACTGCTTGCCAAAGGCGTTGTGGAAACGGCCAGGAAGTACAAGGCCGACGGGATCCCCCTGGTTTTCGATCTTTCCGTGGAATCGGAATCCATGGGATTGGAAATCAAATACTGGAAGGATAACGTTCCATCGGTTCAGTCCCACCCCTTGTCCGACAAGACCGTGGAAGAGGCCGGCCTGAAGGTTCCCGGTCCCAGCGACGGTCGCTGGCCGGTGCTTTTTGAGGCCGCCAGGATTGCCAAACCCCAGCTGGACGAGCTTGATTGTGCCTTAATTGGACTTGCCTGCGGGCCGCTCACCCTGGCCAGCCACCTGGCCGGTGTGCGTATTTTTACCGACGTGGTCAAGAACAAGGAAAAAGCGCATCATGTATTAAAGTTCTGTGCCCAGGTGGTAAAAAAATCGGTCGAAATGTACTGTGACATGGATTGCGACATTATTGCTATCGTTGACCCGGTGGCTTCCCAGATTCGGGATGCCACATTCAAGGAGTTTGTTCACCCCTATTGCCAGGATGCCATCGCCGTTATTCACGAAAGGGGAAAGACATCCAGCTTCTTTATCTGCGGCGACGCCACAAAAGTGCTGGAGTCCGTTTGTCAGATTGGTACCCACGGATTTGCCATTGACGAGCAGTTGAACCTGACTTTTGTGCGGGACCTGGCCAGGAAATATGGGGTTGGTTTTGGCGGCAACCTGAAACTTACACTGGCCCTTTCACTGGGGATTATTTCGCCCCGGGAAGACGCCATTGTCAGCCTGGCTGCCGGTGGTACGCACGGTTATGTATTCGCCCCCGGGTGAGATATGCCCTATGATGTTCCGTTGGAACACATAGAGCAGGTTCTGGAGGCCAGGGAATGGTTTGAAAAGTACTATGCCAAGTATCCCGAGTCCTGGTAAAGGGGGGTAGAATATGTCCGAGCGGAAAATCAAGATTGATGTGCTTACCCTGGACAGCGTGCAGTGCGCCGCCTGTGGCTACATGATGGAGTCCATAGCGGCCATGCCCCCCGATGTACAGGAGATGATCGAATACAAAGAATGGTCCATTAAAAACCAGTCCGGCATTCAGAAGTTTCTGGAGCTCAATGGCCGCGTTCTGCCCACCATCTGCATTGAAGGCGATCTGGTTTTCGAGAGCGTTATCCCCCAGTATGAAGAACTGATTGATGAACTGGCCAAAAGGGCTCCCACCCCCGAGATGCGCGAGCGTATACTGTCCTTGCGCGATAAAGGCTTTGATTTTGATCGGATCAAAGAGAACCTGGAGAAAGCGGGCGCCGGTCAGCATACCAGAAGGGATTCCGCTGTGGAATGAAGTCACTGCGCCTGGAGCTGATTTACGCAGGGGATCACAACCTTTCCTGCTACTATGCTGCAAAGGTGGTGGAGGCTGTGGTCCCCTTTTTCCCCAACTTGCTTGAGTGGGAAAAGGTATATATCAGGCAAAAAGAAGGCGCCCGGAGGTTTTACGAGTTCTCCGTTTCGCTATTCGGGGAAGACAACGTCAGGAAATACCATTACCATGCCCCCATTCCTTCCATCTTTATTAACGGTGAACTGGTGTGCGACCGTATTCCGTCGGTGGAAGAACTGAAAGACATTATCGAGTGGGTGTTAAGACGTGCAGGGGATGGGGCGCAACAACTTGGGGGGAGCCCACGTGAAGATTGATCCAAAAATTGAGTCCATTTTGAATAAGGCGCTGGCGGGAAAAGAAATAAACAGAGAGGAAGCAGTAGAACTGGTTAAAATAAATGAACATTCGTACGAAATGTACGCTCTTATGTCGGTGGCCAACACCTTAACACGGAGGCAATTTGGTAACAAGGGGGAAATATTTGCTCAAGTAGGTATAAACGTATGGCCCTGCCCCAGAAATTGCGGTTTCTGTTCATTTGGGGCAGATTGGAATGTGATTGAGTCACGTGTGGAACTCAGTCTCGAGGAGGTTGTTGAAAGGGCAAAGGAATTTGAAAATGCAGGAGCAAATGCCATCTTTTTGATGACCACCGCGGATTATCCGTTTGACCGTTATATAAAGATTGCAAAAGCCGTGCGGAAAGCTCTTGCACCGGATATGCCGATGGTTGCCAACATAGGAGATTTTACTGAAGAACAGGCTACGGAGCTGCTGGACGCAGGTTTTCAAGGTGTGTACCATGTATTTCGGTTGCGTGAAGGTAAAGACACGGGGATAGATCCTGCTAGCAGACTGAGAACTCTTGAAGCCATCAAAAATTCGGCGCTCGATCTCAGCTATTGTGTTGAACCCATAGGTCCCGAACATCCACCCGAAGAATTAGTTGAAGAAATGTTTCGGGGAAAGGAATTGGGCGCGGTTAACTGCGCGTCTATGTGGAGGGTGCCGGTTCCGGGCGTTCCCCTGGCTAAGCTTGGAAAAATATCCGAGCTTGCGTTAGCTAAGGTGGTGGCGGTAACCAGGATAGTTGTCGGCAACTCCATCAGAGCCATGGGTGTTCACGAGCCAAGAATGTTGCCTCTACTGGCGGGTGCTAATCAGATTTATGCTGAGACAGGTCCCAATCCTCGGGATACGGTTGAGGATACCTCTAGAGGCAGGGGCTTCTCGGTAGAGACCTGTAAAAATATGTTAAAAGAAGCAGGTTACATTCCTTTAGAGGGCCCGTCCAAAGTATTTCAGGGGCGTTGGCGTTTTAAAGAGAAAAATCCAGGTGAATTAAAAAGCAATGTCAGGGTACTGGTTTTTGGAACCCAACCGCCTTGCGCCAGGTGCCAGCAGGCCGAAAGGGAAGCCCGGCAGGCGGCGGAAAAATTTCCCCCTGGCCGGGTGACGGTGGAGAAACATGACGCCCTTTCAGAGTTGGGGCAAAAATACGGCGTCATGCTCACCCCGACGGTGGTGGTTAACGGCAAAACGGTAGCCGTGGGCAGGGTGCTGAAGGAATCCGAGCTGGTGGAGATCATCAAGAAAGAAGCCGGGGTGTAGAGAATGGCTGTAAAAATGGAAGTTTTCAGCGGGAATCCTCCCTGTCCCGGATGCACCGAGATGATCAAGCTGTGCCAGGCCGTGGCTGACGAGTACAGGGAAGAGGTCCAGTTGATCAAATATGTGGGTGAAGAAGGAATGGAGAAATTCCATGAGTACAACATGTTTTGCGTGCCCGCAGTGGTGATCAACGGCCTGATCAAGATCGAAGGGGTTGTACCCAGCCGCTTTACCTTGCTTAACGCCTTGAGGGAGGGAGGATTATGTCTAAGGTAAAAATCGAAGCTTTTCTGTCCGTACCTCCCTGTTCGGGCGGCATTGCTTTGACCCGCTTGCTGGAGGAGATTAAGAACGAGTTTGCAGAAAAGGTGGAGCTCCATTTTTACAGGGGGCCCAATCCAAGGGCAGAGGAATTAAAGTTGTCCTCTACACCGGCTCTAGTTATTGGGGATCTGGTCAGAATTATGGGCGTGTGTCCCGACAGGGAAACGGTTGTGGCCGCCCTGCGGGAATGCGGTATTATATAAAAACCTGCCGCGTGCGCTGTAAAGGCAGGTCCGGGAGTGGGAAAGGTGAGACCCATCCTTATCGAAATCATCTATGAAGGCGACCACTGTATCCCTTGCGTTTATATGCTTGAAACAGTGGAAGAGGCCATAGGCGATATGGGGGACAGGGTTAAGCTGGAACTGGTCTACCTCCGGCAGGAAACGGGCGGCCGTCGTTACAAGGAGCTGTCGGAAGAGCTGGGCGGGCCGGCTCCCATCCCGTCCATTTTCATTAACGGAAGGTTGTATTTCAGCACCACACCGCCGGTGGAAGAGCTAAAACAGACCCTGCAGGGGCTCTTACAGGCGGGTGAATAGGTCATGTATATATACAAGACCAAGGGGATTTGTCCGCCCGAAATCCACTTTCAACTGGCGGGGAATATCCTGACAGGCGTGAGGTTTGTGGGCGGGGGCTGCCGGGGCAACGCCCAGCTCATCAGCCGCCTGCTGGAGGGCCGGGAGCTAAGTGAAGTGCTCCCCCTCCTGAAAGGAATTCAATGCCGGAATGACACATCCTGCCCCGACCAGCTATTCCAGGCCATCCAGTTGGCCCGGGAGGGGAAGCTCAGGGAAGAGGAGCCGATCACTGTTTATGAAGCTCCAGCGTCCTATCAAAGGGTAGCGGTAATTGCCGAGGTAAACGGAAATGTGGAGGCATTGCGGGTAGCGTTGCGCCAGCCTGTGGAAGCCGTTTTCTGCCTGGGTAACCTTACCGGTCCGGCAGGGGACAACGACGGGGTGGTTGAACTGGTGCGAAGGGAGAAGTTGGTTTTTGTACAGGGCCCATTTGACCGTACTCTCCCCTGTACCAAACCGGAGAATCGAGAATTTCTCCGGCGGGCACCCCTCTATCTGCGGTTTCAACTGGGGCGGTGCCGTGTCCTGGGGTTTTACAGCGGTTTTATCCAGGAATTAAGCGGCTTTTCGGATTATGCCCCCTATTCCCTGGAGTTGCTCATGGTGAGCAATCTATCCGACTACTTGCGCAATGAGAGCGTCTTTTCCGCCCTGGAAGCCATGACCGAACAGTTTTCCGTCGATTTGGTTCTCTTTGCTTCTACCAATGAGTGGAAACATGTACGCCTGGGTAAAGTGGACTTCATTAACGTGGGTCCTCTAAAAGAGGGCGGCCAGTTTAAATACGTCTTGCTGGAGTGGGCGGGGGAAGAATTACAAGTTTCCTTTGAAACGGTGAAGGCATAGCGGGGAGGGAAGGGACGTGCGCCGGGTACTGGTGGATGTATTGCTGACCGATTTCCGGCAATGAGCGGCCTGCGTCTACATGGCGGAAGCGGTAAAGGCTTTACCGCAGGAAATCAGGGACATAATCGAGGTTCACGAGTGGGACATGAGGACGCGGGAGGGAATAAAACGTTTTCTGGAGTTAAAGGCGAAATCCCTGCCCAGCATTGCCCTGGATAACGAACTGGTCTTTGAAGCCGTTATTCCGCCGCAGGAAGATCTGATCGCGGCCATTAAAGCAAGATATACCGGTTAGTTCTGGCGTGGGGGTGTGGGAGGATCATGTCAAAGGTTACAGTGGAACTATTGCTCACCGACCAGTGAGCGTCCGGGCCGTATATGGCCGAAGCGGTAAGGTCCTTACCACGGGAAATACTGGACGGAATCGAGCTGTTTATCTGGAATGTGAAAACCCTGGAGGGAATCATGCGCAAGCAGGAACTGGGAGCCAGGGTTATACCTGCCCTTGCGCTGAACGGGGAAATGGTTTTTGAGTCTACCATTCCTCCCCGGGATGAATTGATTGCCGCCATTTTAAAAGCAAAGGCAAAGATGCAAGGGGGAAAGGCCCGGTGTATCTGCAGGAAGTTGTCCTGAGCGGTTTTAAATCCTACGCCACGGAAACAGTGGTTAATTTTAAATCTGGCATTGGAGTAATCATCGGTAATAATGGCGTGGGCAAAACAAATGTACTGGATGCCATTGCCTGGGCCGTGGGCGAGAGCGATCTGCAGCGCCTGCGCTGCCAGCAATATGGGGACCTGTTTTTCAGCGGGTCGCAGGAATACCCTCCGGCGGAAACGGCCAGGGTGGCCCTGACCATTAAGCTAGGTGAGGATAAAAAAGCCCCGCAGGTTAAGCTGACCCGGCAGGCCCGCCGCCAGGGAACGGAAGAATTCTTCTGTGACGGGGTTGAGCTGACGGCCGCAGGTTATTACCAGAAATTAACCGAACTGGGCCTGGAAAATGTTACAAAAACAGTAATCCGGCAGGGCCAGGTGGATAGTTTTCTGCAAATGGGGCCCGCAGAGCGGTTCAAGTATGTAAAAGCACTGTTTAACGAAAAGGTGGATGGCGATCTTATCGGTAGGATCAACGCCCATTTTCAAAGTTTCCTGGGCATACTTGTCCCGGAGGGCGGGGGCGAGCTGTTCCCGGTGGATGCCGGTGGTGAGCCCGGCCTGGCCATAGAAGTCTTTTTCCCTGGAAAAGGAAAAAAGAACCCGCTCCTTTTTTCCGGCGGCGAAAAAGCCATCTGTTCGCTGGCCGCCAGCCTGGCCCTTTTTGAAGAATTACACAGCCCCATTTACCTGCTGGATGAAGTGGAACCGGCTCTGGACTGGATATATCACCACCATATGCAGCAGTTGTTCAGAAGGCTGGCCCAGCACAGGCAGCTGATCATGATCACCCACCTGCGCAGTACCATCGAGCTGGCGGATACCCTGCACGGGATTCGTGCCCGCAGGGACGGCACCTCCTACGCGAAGTTCTACTTTGACATGGACGAACGTATCCTAAGGGCTTACCAATGTTGTTGTTAAGAGGGGCGAGTTACATGGAACTGGAAACCATCGAACAATTCAGGAATTTGGTCCTTAAGTTGGGGCTTCCCAGGACGGACATGGTTTTGTTTGGGATTGTCTGCCCCTACTGCGGCAAGAACGACCGCATCAGGCCGCTGGAGCCTCCGGAGGAATTAAGTAAGGAGCTGGGACAGCAGGAGATGGCTCTTTACGCAAGGGTGTGGCGTGAATTACATCCGGATAATAGCCTGGCTGTTTGCAGGTTCTGCCGTAACATTTTACAGGTTCAGACCGGGGCGAGAAGAGCGGTGCCTTTAGGCGAATGGTAGCAGGGGGTGAGGACTATGGCCGACTTCACGGACGTTTACCTTATTACCGGCTTTTTGGGCAGCGGTAAGACCACTTTTTTGAACCGTCTCATCCGCCAGTTTCCCAGGAACCGGAAATTGATGGTATTAATGAATGAGTTTGGTGAAATTGGCGTTGACGGCACGCTGGTGGCCGGTGAAGACCTGGATATCCTGGAAATCAGCAAGGGGTCCATCTTTTGCGCCTGCGTGAAAACGGATTTTATCAAGGGCCTTTACGAGATTGCCCAAAAAATCAAGCCGGACATTTTGTTGATTGAATCTACCGGTGTGGCCAATCCCGTTGACCTCAAAAAGGACCTGAACCTGCCCATATTTAAGGGTCGTTTTCAGTTTAAAGAGCAGTTTTGCATTATCGATGCGGCCAACTTCCTGGATGCCTTCCAGGTCTATGCTTCGGTGGAAAAGCAGATATCCTCCTCCACCAGATTTATTATCAACAAGATCGACCTGGCTTCCCGGGAGCAGGTTGAAGAAATAAAAAATCTCGTAAAAAAGTACCACCCCGATCCCCAATTTTACGAGGCAACATATGCCGATATAAACGTGGCCGAGCTTTTATCTTTGGAGCAGCCGCTTGAAGGTGCGAGGTATGAACCGGGGCGGCCAATGAGCGAAGAGGAACTGGAACGATACGTGGAAGAGCTGTTGTCCGATATTCATGAATCCCTTACGCCCCCTGACCTGCTAATGTCTGCATCCTTTTTCTGGAAGGGAGGCGCGCCATCCGATCTCCGGGAAATGACGGCCCGGTTACCCCGGGAAGTGCTCCGGGTAAAGGGCTTTGTGCAAATAGAGGGCCGGCTTCACCTGTACAACTATGTGATGGGCCAGTGCACCATTGAGATGCAAGATGTGCCGGTGAAGAAGAACCAGATCAATGTGCTGGTCTTTATTGCCCCGCCGCAAATCATGCCAGCAGTGGAAAAGCTCATGGGCGATTTTAACTTTGTGAAAACGGGGGAAATCAACCGCCAGGAATTTTTTCAAAAGCGGTAGTTTGCAGGAGGTAATTATGCGTATTGTCTCGCTGGTACCCGGTCATACGGAAACCCTTTTCGCCCTGGGGCTTGGCGAGAAGGTGGTGGGGGTTACCGCCCACTGTGATTACCCCCCGCAGGCAACGGGTAAAGAAAAGGTTGGTCTTTTTAACCGTCCGGACGTAGGCAGGATTATCTCCTTGCGGCCCGACCTGGTCCTGGCCGGGGGAGCTATACACCGGGGTTGCGTGGAGGAGTTGTGCCGGGCGGGAATAACGGTTTTTGACTTTGCACCCCGCCGGGTTGCGGAACTGCTGGAGGGAATGGAAGAGATAGTGCGTATTACACGGGCCGGTGAAGCGGGCCGTTCGGCGGTGGCCACGTTCGGGGCCAGAGTAGCCGGGCTCCGCGAAAAGGTGGCACGCCGTTCCCGTATCAGGGTTCTTTTTGTCATGGGTGAGAAGACCCTGGTTACGCCCGGACCGGCTTCCTGCCAGTATGACGCCCTGAGAGTGGCCGGGGCGGAACTTTTGCCCGCTCCCGCGCACGAACCTGCCATTTTGCTTTCCCGGGACGGGGTACGTCGCTTTAACCCGGAGGTAATTTTGGCCTGCGGTCGGGTTTCCGGTGAACCGCCAAAAAAGAGGTGCCCGGGCTGCGACCGGCCAGAACGCCCCTGCGTACGGGATGTGGCAGACATGCTGAACCACCCCCTGTTGACGGGGGTTGACGCGGTAGAGAAGAAGTGCGTCCATGCCGTTCCCTGCCACTGGTTGTGCCGGCCCGGACCACGCCTATTCGACGGGATGGAGAGGGTGGCCCAACTGTTGCAGAAAATTTCTCGTCCGCTAACCGGCTAAAATAAACCATTCAGGGGGCTGTTTTGCCCGTTGAAGAAAAGAATCTTGCGCTGGGGCGGCAACCGTTTTACAATTCTGAAAAAATGTTGGTTACGTTAGCTATAGATAAATGTTTAGTAGCAGAGCAATAAGCTTCAACGTCGTAATCACGCAAGTATAATTTAAATTTTATAAAAAAAGAGGGGGGGTAGAGCGACCGGACGAAAAGGAGAGGCAAATTTCCGGCAGTGGCTTTGGGGCCTTAACGCAGGAGATTACTAAAAAGTTTAACTTTTTAGAGACTTTAACAGTGGCTTGCTACTGACATTGCAGGTTGACCAAAGTGTAAGTTTTAACCGTTCGGTTAAGAAAACAATTGTTAAAAGAAAGGAGAATGGGAAATGACACCTGAAAGGGAAAAGGACATTCTGGGGAGACTGGCCGAGGGTGTACTCAATTATGATGAGGAAATGGTGCGCCAGGCGGCTCAGGAGGCACTGGATGAAGGGATGGACGCAAATAAAGCGGTTTTTGATGGATTGGTGGCCGGTATGAAGGAAGCAGGTGACTTGTATGAAAAACAGGAGTACTTTGTCCCCGAGCTCCTCATGTGCGCCGATGCTTTGTACGCCGGGCTGGAAATACTTCGTCCGCATATGAAATCAACGAAAGAAGACGGCGGGGTAAAAGGCCAGGTGGTCATGGGAGTAGTGCAGGGAGACGTGCACGATATCGGCAAAAACCTGGTGAAGATCATGTTTGAAGCTTCCGGTTTTGAGGTGCACGACCTGGGCAAAGACGTGCCCTTGGAGAAGTTCGTGGAGGAACAACTGAGAACCGATTCGGAGATTGTGGCCCTCTCGGCCATGATGACCACCACCATGGTGGGCATGAAAGATATTATTAAAGCTATTAAGGAGAAGAACCCCAAGGCCAAAATTATGATTGGCGGCGCTCCGGTAACCGATGAGATTGCCGACCGTTTTGGCGCGGATGGTTATGCCAAAGATGCCAGCAACGCCCTGAAGGAAGCCATAAACATGATTGCTTCTTTAAGAGAGTTGTAAAGGGAGGATGAAGCAAAAGTGCAGCACCAAGTAATCTTTCAGCCTTCCGGGCGCCGGGGAATGGTGGAGCGGGGTATCACCCTGCTGGAAGCGGCCAGGGAACTGGGTGTGGACATTGAAAACCTCTGTGGCGGTGCCAAGGTCTGTGGGAAATGCAAGGTTAAAATAGAAGAAGGTTTTTTTGAAAAATTCGGCATCGAGTCCAGCATGGAGCACCTTTCACCACTCCAGGAGGAAGAAAGGGATTGCCTTAACGAAGCGGAACTGGCGGACAATTACCGCCTGGCCTGCTGCTGCGAAGTGCTGGGCGATGTGCTGGTCTTCGTGCCTGAAGAAAGCCGGGGAGCCAAGCAGGTAGTGCTGGAAACCGGCAAGGAACGGAAGTTCAATTTGAACCCCGCCGTACGCAAGTATTATGTGGAAATGCCACCGGCCACCCTGGAAGATCACCGGGGGGATTTTGAACGCCTGCGGGAAGCCCTCCACGAGCAGCACGGCCTGCCGGCAGACCTGGAAATCGACTATTTTGTCCTGCGGGACCTGCCCAATGCGGTCCGGGAGGGGCAGTGGAAGGTCACGGCAACCGTCTGGTGTGACCGGGAAATTATCCGGGTGGAACCGGGGCTAAAGGATACGCTGGTGGGCCTGGCGGTGGACATCGGTACCACCACGGTGGCTGCCTACCTCTGCGACCTGCGCACCGGCCAGGTGCTGGTGGTGGACTCCATGATGAACCCCCAGGTGCGCTACGGCGAGGATGTGCTCTCCCGGATCACCTACTCCATGATGAATGAAGACGGTCTGGAGAAGATGCACCAGGCCATTATCGAAGGGCTGAACACCCTGGCCCGGCGCATGACCGAAAAAATTGGCCTTTTGCCCGCCGATATCGTGGATATGACCCTGGTCTTCAATACCGCCATGCAGCATATTGCCCTCTGTATTGATCCCAAATTCCTCGGCCGCTCACCCTTTGCCCCGGGGACCAAACAATCGAGGAACATCAAGGCCCGGGATCTGGGCGTGAATATCTGCCGCGGCGCCATCATCCATACCCTTCCCGTGGAATCGGGTTTTGTGGGGCCAGATAACGTGGCCGTACTCATTGCCGAGGAACCCTACCGGGAACCGGAAAAAATCCGGCTGATCATCGACATCGGTACCAACGGGGAAATCGACCTGGGCAATGAAAAGCGCCTGCTCTGTACTTCCTGTGCCACCGGTCCGGCTCTGGAAGGGGCCCAGATCAAGTTCGGCATGCGTGCTGCTCCGGGGGCCATTGAAAAGATCCGCATCAACCCGGAAACCCTGGATGTTTCCTACAAGGTCATCGGACAGGAGAAGTGGTACCCGGAAATTCAAAAAACGGAGGCCAAAGGTATTTGTGGTTCCGGGATTATCGATATGGTGGCTCAGCTTTTCCGTTCCGGCGTCATTGATCGCTCCGGCCGGTTTAACATGAAGATCAATCACCCCCGGGTTCGCCGCGGTGCCGACGGTAAACCGGAGTTTGTGGTGGCCTGGGCTGAAGAAACGGCTATCGGCAAGGATATTACCTTCACCCAGGCCGACGTACGGGCCGTACAGCTGGCCAAGGCGGCGCTGTACGTGGGGGCCAGGTATTTGATGGAGAAGCTGGGCGTGGATAAGGTGGACAGCGTTACCCTGGCCGGTGCCTTCGGCAGCTACATCGACCGGGAAAGTGCCATGGTCATCGGTATGTTCCCGGACTGTGCCCTGGAAAACGTGCAGGCCGTGGGCAACGCCGCCGGGGACGGCGCCAAGCTGGCCCTGCTGGACGTGGGCAAGCGGGAAGAGGCGGCCTGGATTGCCCGGCGGGTGGAATTTGTGGAAACGGCCATTGAGCCGGACTTCCAGAACCGTTTTGCCGCCGCCATGGCCCTGCCGCACTCAACGGATAAATTCCCGCATATTCAGCACATCCTGGATGCCATTCCTAAAAGAAAGTAAAAGGAGGAGTTTTGCATGTTTAAACTGAGCCGTCCCCAGCGGGTGTGCCGCATCGGACGGTGGAACATCGGCGGGCAGCCCGGGGAAAACTCGCCCCTGTTGATTTCCTCCATGTTTCATAACGGTGATCGAATTCTGGAGTCCCGCAAAGAAAGGAAGTTCGACCGGGAAAAGGCAAAAGAATATGTTAAACGGCAGGAAGAACTTTCGGCCCAAACGGGCATACCGGCCCTGGTGGCCATGGTGGCCACTTCTGTGGATGAGATGAAGACCTACATTGACTTTTTCCTGAGCATCAGCGACCAGCCCTTCGGGATCGACGTGTGGGTGGAAAAAACCCGGCTGGAAGTGGCCGAATACATTGCCCGGCTGGGCATCCAGGACCGGGTGCTGTACAACAGCATCACCCCCTGGGACAAGGACATCCCCGGCCAGGTGGCCCGCCTGAAGGAACTGGGCATCAAGCACGTGGTGGTCCAGGCCTTCAACCAGGAAGACCAGACCCCCAAAGGGCGGGTAACCGGGCTCAAGAAGATGCTGGACATAATTGGCGAGGATACCTTTGAAACCATCCTGGTGGATACTGCCGTAATGAACCTGCCCTCCACCTCTTTCTCCTGTATTGCCTGCCGGTTGGTAAAGGAGGAGTTTGGCTGGCCCGCCGGGGTGGCTTCCTCCAACGGCACCTACATGTGGAAGGCGGCCCGGGAAATGTGGGGCAGTGAAGGTTTCAACGCTATGAACGCCGCAGGGCAGGCTATAGCTGCCCTGCTGTGGAGCGACCTGCTGTTCAGCGGCCCAATTGTCAA
>NZ_JMLG01000015.1:0-52872 GCF_000686645.1 Desulfofundulus thermocisternus DSM 10259 | reverse complement strand
CCTTGACAATCATGCAGCGCGGAGAGCCAAAAATCAAACCATGAGGGTAAGTAGACCCTGTTAGGTAGCACAATGGCCTCCACCCCTGGACAGGTGGGACGAAGGAAAGTCCGGAACCGGCACGGTTATTGGTATCCCGGGAGACATGAGAGGGTATATCGCCAGGGTAAAGTGTGGAGAAAAGAGCGCGCGAAAAATTGTCACACAAGCAGCCCTGGTATTTCTGTATACACCACCTTCCAGACAAAGGCATAACTGGGCATCATTATCAGTCATAGCCCTGCTGAAAAATGAAAATGGCTGAAATTGTGAGATTAACGAAGATTATTCAACCTTATTGAGAGAGGCTTTTAAAGATATTTTCCCGGTATAACAAAATCGCGCGGCCGTTAACGTGGCGCGAGGCAAGCTGTAACCTGCGCCTGGATTACCGGGCAATTTATAAAACCGTCACCGGAGAATTGAGTGATTTCGAAGAATTTGCCCGCCAGGTCACCTCTCATCTTGAGTAACAGCCCCATTGACCCCTCGCATTTCCGGAAATGCGGAATTGAAGTGTCAATGCAGGGGAATGGGTCGATGCCCACCGGGATATTTCCAGGGCCGTCCATTTTCCCAGGACTCTTTTATATCCGGCAATTGTTTCAGTATAAACTCGATAACATTTGTAGCTCTCTCAAATTTGTGATAATTGTTCATGATCCCCAGAATAACCGCCAGAAGATCCGGGTCTTTTTCCTCATCAACAATCTTCCAGGCTTCTTCGGTAAGCACAACATTTTTTTTCGAGGCTATTGCAGCCACCAGATGATGGAGCGTGGAGCTGTCCCAATTCTTACCAATGGCGGCTACCTGCTCCTTAAGAGTATTGATCAATTCCTGCGGGTATGGAATTTCTACCTGCGGAGTACGGTATGCAGGTTCTCCTGTATGGTCAGGTTTATCAGATGATGGCTGCTCACTGTCCGCAGTATAAAAAGGTATTTTTTCTTTGTCCTCCTTGTTAGAGTCTGTTTTGTTCTCTTTTTCGATCTCCAGGATCATCTCCTCAATCTTTTGCACGGGCAAGCCTGTCACCTCAGCTACTTGCCGGCAGGCCAATTCCTTTTCCAGATAAAAATCGGTATGGTAATATTTCGGTAAAAATTCGGCCGGCAGAAAACCAACGGCCAGAGTTGCATCGGGCGCTTTTCCCTCCGGTACAAAGGCGCCAAGGTAATAGGCAGAAGACAGGACATCGGTCAACTCCCAGCGGGGACCATCCGGTTCTAAACAAGCTACTTCGACCAGGAACCGTAAATCTTCCGTGCCATCGAGAATGTACAGGCATTCTGAAAGGGCACCAACAGTCCTGGAGTTATACTCCTTAAGTCTATTCTTGACCAGAACACGTAAAAGAGCAGGATCTTTCAGTTTTAAAAAACTGTAAAAGGGCGCAGGACCGCCAACCAATTTTTCTGTTACCTTTTGGGCTCTTTCCAGAGCAGTGAAGGCGGTACCAAAGGCATACCAGAGCCTTTCTGCATCTAACAGCAGGGGTTTTTGCAGTCGCCGGTCTGTAACGCTTTCCAGCCACTGTAGTGTCTCCTGCCATCTCCGTGCATTAAGGTTGCCGGTGGCGCAGGCCCGGCCGGGGAAAAGGTTCTCTGCCAGGGTGACTATGGACCAGATTAGATCATGGTAGGGACGGGACTGCGTCTTTTCATAAAACACTCGCACTGAATCTTCTTCCCGTAAAAGGATAGGCCAGCCGGCCTGGTTTTTTCTTTCCGGTTTCTTCACCTGGGAATCGTCCGGTGCATATCTTTTCCTGTAGACCTGTAGATCTCGAAAAATGATAAATTGCTCCGCACATTGTCCTGTCCGGGCATCTCCGCAAATGGCCAGGTAACGGCCTCTTTCATTCTGGCTTTCCGGGTTCCGGCTGAGCAGAAGCCGGCAATAACCAAACTTTTCTTCGTAGCTAAGGCGCAGGACGGGTAGGGGAAAGGCATTGATTATTTTCATAACTTCATCATAAAAACCTTCCCACTCCACCGATTCGATCTCCCACGGCAAAATGTCCAATCCCAGGTAGACGCCCATGCGTATAATCACCCATTCACCAATGCTTTTTGTAAAAAACAGGCCCACTGGTAAAACTGCGATTATTCAATGTTCTTTTCCAGTTCTTCGATCACACCCGTGACAAATGCCTTGAACTGGTCCATTTTGCCCTTTAAAAGACTCAGGATATCGCCCATATTTTCCGCCAGGTGGCACATTTTCATCCAGCGCAGCTCACCGGCATAGGCATGGCGGAAAAGGTGGCGGAAGCGGCGGTATTCATCCAGCTCTTCCATTAATTCTCGGGATATGACCCCGGGCCGCAGTCCTTCCAGTTCTACGGCCATGCTTCTTAAAAGTTCCCGGTGCCAGTCTCCGGCCTTAACCGGCCCGCCGTCGATCTGGCGCGAAATGCGTTCGAACATTGATTCCACACCCGTGTAAAAATGATGCAAATAGGCTGCCATGGCCATCAGATCTCGGTCGGGCACGGGACCGGTTCTGGCATTCACTTCCTCTAATAAAGCCTGGGCTTTACCGGCAATCTGATCAATTGCCCGCAAGTCTTCATTTATTTCCGATATCAGGCGTTTTAAGCGGGCTATTTTCCTCTCCCTGGCGGTCATATAAGACAATCCCTTCTTTTTGCACCCGTTCCTTTAATGTTTCCACGGCATTTTCCAGGAGCACCAGATCCACCGCAAAGGGGCGGGCCATCTCTTCCGCCAGCCCGTAGGCCTTCAGGTATTCCTTTTCCGGGAGTCCGGCCACGGCCAGATCTATGTCCGAAAACTGATCAAAATCACCCGCGGCCAGGGACCCGAAAAGGCAGACCTTTGTCACGCCGAACCGGCGGGCCAGTTGCCGGGCTATTTCCCCGGCCTTTTCCCGGGCCAAGCCTGCTTTTTGCTCCAGTTCTTTTTCTTCCCGGGCCACTTCTTTCAGGTGGCCCTGCATGTATCTCCGGTAATTGTTCATCGTCCCACGTCCCTTGTAACCGGAATATCCACGATGCTTAAATTATACCCCCTATCACCAGGTTTTGACAACAGACCTTTCCAAAAACACGAAAAGCATAATAGCCCGGTTATGTCTGGTGCCAGGCACTTTTACTGGGCCTGGCCAGGTTTATTGCGCTGCTCCCGGCATAAGATACACTGGAAAAAGATGAGCGGCAGGACTAAAGCATACTCTGGCAAAAGCATTGACGGAAAGGTTTTGTTTGCCCCCGCCGACGTGGTTTTGGAAGGACCTTCCGGACATAACGTCCTGCGCCGTTCGCCTTGTGTCGTCTTGCACGACCAGGCTGGATGTTGTAAACTTTGTGTATCAGGAGTGATGTCTGTCGGGGCAGCGTGGCGATGAAAAGGGGGATGGTCCGTGACGACTCAGCCCGCCCAAAAAGTCAAAAAGTTCTATACTTATGATGACTATATAAAGATAGACGATGGCAACCGTTATGAACTGATCGAGGGGGAGCTGGTCTTGACGCCATCGCCGGGCACACGACACCAGCTTTTAGTGGGCAGACTTTTTAAGATAATTGATCAATATGCCCAGAGGACCGGCTCCGGGCAGGTTTTTTTTGCTCCCCTGGATGTGGTTTTAGACGAACCGGTAAAAAAGAACACTTTCCAGCCGGACGTAATCTTTATCAGCAATGAGCGGCTGGGCATTATAGAAGAAACACGGATCAACGGCGCTCCGGACCTGGTGGTGGAGGTTCTTTCCCCGGGCACCATCCGGCGGGACCGGGGCAGGAAAAGCCGGCAGTATTTCAAAAGCGGGGTCAGGGAGTTCTGGCTTGTAGACCCGCAGGAACGGCTGGTGGAGGTATTTGTGCCCGGCGAAAAAGACTGGCAGCGCGCCGGGGTGTACGAGGAGGAGGATGAAGAGTTCATCACTTCTACGGTTCTGCCCGGCCTGGAAGTGAAAGCCCGGGACATTTTGGGGTTGCCATAATTCATAAGGGCCCGGTAAAAATGAAAAACGGGTGGATATTCGGGGAGGTGTTGAGGGGCAAATGCCGGCAGTTGCGGAAAGGTTGCCAAAAGAGTTATTAAAAATACCCGCGCCCTTTTATGAGCGGCACGGGGTAGAACTGGCTTTTTTATTCGGTTCTGCCGTTGGAGATCCCCCGGCGATTCCCCGGGATCTGGACGTAGCCGTACTTTTTTCGGACTATCATTTTCAACGTTACCTGAAGACCTTTGATGAACTATCCGCGCTCATAAAGCGCCGGGACGTAGACCTGGTCGCTTTAAACCTGTGCAGTCCAGCCCTGAAGATGGAAGCTTTAACTAAAGGTATTTTGCTTTACAGTAGAGATGAGGAAAGCTTTGCCCGATTTGCCACGGATACCTTTTTCGATTACGAAGACTACCTTTACTTTAAGTACGAGTACAACACATGCTGGCGGGAACGGGCCAGGGAGGGTTTGCTTGTGGCTGTGAGGCGGCTTAACCGCGAGCGGATTGAAACCTGTTTATCTCAAATGGATCAGGCGGTTCAGCGGTTAAAGGACCTGCGCGCGCGCTTTTCGTCCTACGAAGAGTTTACCTTTGATCTTGACACCCGGGATCTGTGCGTGCATCACCTGCGTATCGCCCTGGAAAGTGTCCTGGATATTTGCCGGCACTTTCTGGCAGTCAAAGGGGTGGCGTTGAGTGAGTATGATACCACCAGCCTGATCGAACTGGCCGGGGAAAGAGGATTGCTGGATCACCGTTTCGCCCGCCGGATTAAAGGTATGGCCGGTATGCGCAATGCCATCGTTCACGTTTACTGGCGCCTGGATTACCGGGCAATTTATAAAACCGTCACCGAAGAATTGGGTGATTTCGAAGAATTTGCCCGCCAGGTCACCTTTTATCTTGAGCAACAAACCCATTAACGATATCAGGCGTTTAAACGGGCTATTTTCATCTCCCTATAATCCGTGGCCAGGGAGCCGAAAAGGTAGACCTTTGTCACGCCGAACCGGCGGGCCAGCTGCCGGGCTATTTCCCCGGCCTTTCCCCGGGCCAGGCTTGCTTTTTGCTCAATTCTTTTCTTCGCTGGCCACTTCTTTCAGGTGGCCCTGCATGTATTTCCAGTAATTGTTCATCGTCCCGCGTCCCTTGAAACCCTTTTAAGAAACGTCAAAAATCTCTCTCAGGTTAATTTCCAGCTCCGGCAGGAGGGGGGAAACCAGCGTATCCTCTTCGTCGTAAACACCCGCCCGGTACCAGCCTTTATCCTCCCGGGAAAAAACCTCCGCCAGCTGGGTTGCCGGATCTATGAGCCAGTACTCCTTTACTCCGTTGGCGTAATAGAGCTGGCTTTTTTGCTTGCGGTCGTATTTTTGTGTGGATGGGGAAAGGACTTCAATGATCAGATCCGGTGGCCCTTGAATGTTTGCTTCTGATATAATGGACAAGCGTTCAGGACTGATGTAGATTATATCCGGAGAAACCACCTGATTGCCAAAAATCACGTCCACATCGAGAAAAATTTTCCCCTGTATGTTCCGCTGCTTGAGAAAGTTATGCAGCGCGACATATAACCTGCCGACAATCTCCTGGTGCAGCGGCCGCGGCTTTGGCGTCATGAACAGCTTTCCCCCGATAACTTCATACTCGTACTTATCGTCTAACTGTAAATAATCATCATAGGTATACCATTTGTCGGATTTAATTATTATTTCCTGCATTAATACCACCTGCTTTTTTGCGGGAAAGGTAAATCTTTCAGCGTTTCTGTCCTCAGGCACTATTATACCAGAAAATTGAAAAGCATAACAGCCGGCCGCTGTTTGCGGAAGAAAAAAGCTGGAAGATGTGGTAGTCTTCCAGCTTCTTTTTCGAATGCGTGCGCTGCCCTGTAAAATTTGTTAGCGCAGGTAGTCCAGCAGGGAGGTTTCCAGTATTTTTGCCCCCGCCGCCAGGGCCGCCTGGTAGGCGAGCTGCTGGCGGGAGAGGTCCACAGCCACCCGGGCTACGTCGGCGTCCTCCAGGTTGCTCAGCACCTGGGTGAGGCGAACCTCCTGGTCCTGGAGCTGGCTGCGCACCGACTCGAAGTGGCTGGTGCGGGCCCCCACCTGCACCCGGTAGCGCAGGATGTGGTCGAGTTGTGCGTTCAGGGCGCCGATGGAGTCGTTTATTCCTGCAACATTGCCGTTCTTCAAGTTATTCCGCAACTTAATCAGAACATCAAAAATGCCGTCTGATACGATAAAATTATCATTAATCCGGCCAAAAACGCCGGCTTCTTCGGCATTAGAAAGGGCAACTGAAGGGACGTCGATGGGGTAGTTCGCCTGGTCCAGGATCTCCCGGGAAACGCGCTCCAGGTTGCCCTGGTAATATATTTTGTCAACCCCGTTGTCGACCTCCCGCTTGAACGGCGGCTGGTCGTTTTTTGTTCCGGCAAAGATATATTTGCCGCCCACGGTGGTGTTGGCTATATCCACCAGCTCGTCGATCATCTTGTCGATCTGCTCGCCGATGGCAGCCATGTCGTCCTTCTCCAGGGTTCCGTTGGCGCCCTGGATGGCGTATTCCAGGGCTTTTTGCAGCAGTTCGCCCGCCGTGCCCAGGGCGGTGTCGGCTCCGTCCAGGTAGCTCAGGCCGTCGGTGATGTTCCGCATGTACTGCTGGTTCCGTTCTACTGCCGTTCTCACGTTAAGGAGCTGGCTTAAAGCCGGCGGGTCGTCGCTCAGGCGCAGGACCCTGCGGCCGGTGGACATCTGCTCCTGGGTGCGGGCCAGCCTCTGCATGGCCTCCTGGATGTAGTTCTGGGTGCGCCGGGCGACCAGCATGTGGGTAATGCGCATTGTTTTTCCCTCCCCTTTTTAGCCGGTCCTATTGATCAGGTAGTCCAGCATTTCGTCGATGGTAGCCAGCACCCGGGCACTGGCCTGGTAGCCGTACTGGTACTGGATCAGCCGGGAGAGTTCTTCGTCCAGGTTGACCCCGGACACGGACTGGCGCAGGGACTCCACCTGCTCGGCGACGGCACGCCGGCTTCCGGCCATGTCCGATGCGCTGCCGGAGCGGGCACCGATGTCGGCCAGCAGAGCGTTGAAGTATTCGCCGAAAGTGGCGCCACCCAAATCGGCCTGACCGGTGGTGGCCAGCCGGGCCACGTACAGCGCCTTTGTACCGTCGATACACCTGGCGGGGTCATTCATTATGTCCTTATTTACGGCGAAATCCCCGTCGGCCAGGGTGCCGGTAAAGAAGTCCCAGGCCTTACCATCGGGGTTGAGAATTTGATTTATGGTGTTTTTCAAGGCTCCGGACAACTTGTTTAATGCGTCCATGTACCCATCAATCCTAGCGCGGGTTTCCTCCAGCCCCGCCAGGCTGCCCGTGTAACTGCCAGGCAGGGATATTTTATTACTGTCATTGCCAATCTTCAGCTCTACATTCACCTTCCCCGAAGGTGCGCTTACTACCAGTTCCACCTTCATATCCGCAGAACCCACATCCACCCCGAAGAAGGTCAGCTCAATTTCCCCCGTCGGCCTGCCCCCTTCGGTGAGGTGAGTGACGCTCACCGGCCCGTATTCCGCCAGACGGTCCAGGAGCAGGTCCCGTTTGTCCAGCAGGTCGTTGGGCTGGTTGCCCTGGGCGTAGACCCGCTTGATGGCTTCCGTCAGTTCCCGGATCTGCCGCAGGATCTCGTTCACCTCATCCACCTGGTCTTTAAGCTGGCCGCCGGTAACGTTGCCGCTGGAATCGATCTTTAAAATACTCTCCGCAATATCCCCCAGCTGCTGGTAGGCCTCCCGCATCATGGTGGCCAGTTCGTCGCCCGTCTCGGCCACAGCGGCCTTGACGCCGGGGTCCTGGGGGGTGTTGTTCAGGTCCTGCCAGGTGTTGAAAAATTTAGTCAAGGTGCTGGCGATGCCGCTGGCTCCGGGTTCGGCAAACACCGCCTCAATGCGGGCGAACAGGTCTTCCTGAACCTGCCAGAAATCCCGGGAGGAGATGCTGTCCCGGGCCTGTGTGTCCAGGTACTCGTTTTTAATGCGCCGGATCATGGTCGCTTCCACGCCGGTGCCCAGCTGCCCCGGGAGCAGCCTGCTGCCCAGTGTCGGGTTGGCGTAGGGGCCGGTGGCGGTAATCACCGCCTCCTGGCGGGTGTAGCCGGGCGTGCTGGCGTTGGCCACGTTGTGGCCGGTGATGTCCATAGCCGTGCGGTGGACCTGCAGTCCCCGCCGGGCTATTTCCAGGCCGAAAAAGGTTCCGGGCATAATAACACTCCTCTTCTTTTTACGAATTTTATGGAAGGCGGCGAGGGAGGGACGTCCCGATTCGCCCGCCACCATCCGCGGGTTCAGACGGATTTATCCAGCAGGGGCGGGTTTGCGCCGTCCTTGCTTACGGCGCCGTCCGGAAGGTACGTCCGGGTACGCGACGGGTCCACGGCCCTCAACAGGAGGCTGCAGAAGCGCAGGCCGTTTTGGGCCAGCAGGTTGTTGAGCCGGATCAGTTCCGCCAGCTCCCGGGCCTTCTCCCGCAGCCCGGCCGCCAGGTGCGCTGCCTGCCGGGCGACCGGCACTAAAGGCAGGGCGGCAGCCACCTCCGCCAGAGGTGTCCCCGGGGGCAGGCCGCAGTCCCGCCCGACCCGTGCCTGCACTTCGCTGCGGGCTGCCTGCAGCGCTTTCAGCGCCCGCGCCAGGAGCTCCAGCTCCCCCGTAGCCTCGAGCAGCTTTTCTCCGTCGTTCCGGCGCAGGGCGTCGTTTTGCCTCCGGGCCGCCGCCGTCATTTTTTCCAGTTCCGCCAGCTCGTCTTCAAGTATAGCCACCAGCTGGTGGATCTGATTTGTCTGCTCGTTCATAGCCGTCCCCGTCCTGTCAAAAACATTTTCCTAACACCTTGTTTCGGCAGGGGAAGCGCATCCTTGAGCCTTTTCCCGGCGACAAAAAAATTATGGGCTCCTTAATTTCTTCCTCCGGGTGACGAATTAAGAAGTAGCGACTCTTAACTTATGGAAAGGCAGGGTGAAAATGAGCAAGGTGGACCCAGCCGGCAGGCCGGATCTTTTCTCCCTGGCGGGGCTGCCCGCAGCGCTCCGGAATGACGCCGCCCGCCCCGGGGAGCAGGCGGAGAGGGAGGCCCTGTTTCCGGAAGAGAAAGAAGAGGAAAGCAGGCCCACCATCCAGGAGGTGCGGGATGCCGTCAGCCGGATCAACGGAACCATGGAACTCTACCGCACGGAGCTGCGTTTTGTCCTGCACGAGGAAAGCGGGGAGATCATGGTCAGGGTGATCAATGCCGAAACGCAGGAAGTGATCCGGGAGATCCCCCCGGAGTGGACCCTGAAGATCGTGGCCAGCGTGAAGAGGATGCTGGGCCTGATCCTGGACAGGTTTATTTAGCGCCGGTCCTGCCGGAAGCGGCAAAAAAAGAGGGGTGCGTGGCTGCCGCCGTGCGCGCCGGGATTGAAAACGGCTCCCGGAAAGACAAACCGCCGGCCCAAAGCCGGCGGCCTTGATGAACGTAATGCTCCCCTTCGGCCCTGGTGCTGACCGCGCAGGCCGGCAGCCGGTGCCGGGGGCGGCATCCGTCCGTAAGCACCCTCTCCTCCCGGGACATCACACCCGCCTGTCCAGCCGGTGCTCTTCGATGATGCCCGCGGCCACCTTTTCGGCGTCGATGCGGTAGGTGCCTTCCGCCAGCCGCTTTTTAACCGCCGCCACCAGTTCCTCCCTCGTTTCGGGCAGCTCCTTCAAGTGCGCCCGGTAGAGCTGGAGCTCCCGGGCCCGGTCGGAGATCTCCACCGCGTCTTTCTGCAGGTGGCTGCCGGCCACGCTCTCCTTTTTTCCTTCTTCGCCGGTTGTTTTAAGACGTTTGAAGTAAATATCTGCCACCTGGCCGGGATTAAAATTTATCCTCATCGCCTTCTGCTCCTTTGCATTCATATCCGAAGATGGCCTCTATATATTTTCTTCGGCAGCGGTGCCGGGTTTCTTTAGCACCCGGAAGAGGTTTCCGGCCCGGCGGCCGGTAAAACATCTGCTTTGCAGAGATTCCCGCTGGCTGCATTTGGGGCAACTGTGGACCCGGACGGAGGCTCCTTTTCCTTGAAGTTTACCCCCGCCGTATGATACGATAATGAAAAATTTGATCATCAATACGTATGCTGGCAGGGTGATATCATGTACCGCCGGGAATTTGAACAGGCCCTTGAACTGCTGGTGCCGGCCGTAAAGGAGGTTTACGGCTCCCGTTTGGTGTCTTTGGCCGTTTTCGGTTCGGTAGCCCGCGGCACGCCCCGGCCGGATTCGGACATCGACCTGCTGCTGGTGGCCGAAGACCTGCCGCGGGGCCGGATGAAGAGAATGGCTGAATTTGCCGGGGTGGAAGAGAAAATGCAGCAGGAATCATCCCGGTTCACCCATATAGTGCCGGACCTGTCCCCTGTAATCAAGGGAAAAGAGGAAGTGCTGCAGGGCAGCCTCCTGTTTCTGGATATGGTTGACGACGTGAAAATTTTATACGACCGGGGAAATTTTCTGGCCCGCTACCTGGCCCGCCTGCGGGAAAGGCTGCAGCAATTGGGGGCGCAGAAAATATACCGCGGCGGCGCCTGGTACTGGGTGCTCAAGAAGGATTATAAGCAGGGTGAGGTGATCGAAATTTGACCAGCACCACCCTGGCCCAGAGTTACTTGCTCAAAGCCACCAAAAGGTTGAAGATACTGCCCGTTCTCTTCGGGGAAGAAGCCTATTCCGACGTAATCCGCGAGGCCCAGGAGATCGTGGAGTTGGCCCTGAAAGGTATGCTGCGCTGGATTGGAGTGGACCCACCCAAACAGCACGATGTGGGCTATTTGCTGGTGGAGTTCCAGGACCGCCTGCCGCCCGAAGTCAGCCGGGAAGCGCAAAGACTGGCCCAAATATCCAGGTGGCTGCGAAAAGAGCGGGAGTTTGCCTTCTACGGCGATGTGGACTTCATACCCACGGAAGAGTATACGCGGGAAGATGCGGCCAGGGCCATGGACGACGCCCGCTTTACCGTGCAAGTGGCAGCCCTGTTAATCAGGCCGCAGGAAAATTAATGCGGGGGATACCTGGAGGTATCGCGGCGTCCATTATTGCCTCGCCAGCAGAATTTATTGAGTTCTGGATCCGGCTTGCCCAAAAAACTAGATCAAAGGAGTTATTTCCTGCCTATGAAAACCCATACCGATCAGTCTGAACTGCAAACACCCGCCATTGCCGGGGGTAGGCCCGTGCGGGAAACCTATCTCCCCTATGCCCGGCACTGGCTTGAAGAGGACGACATCGAAGCCGTCACCCGGGTGCTGCGGGGTGACTGGCTGACCACCGGCCCCGTCCTGGCCGAATTCGAAAAGCAGTTTGCCGCCCGGGTGGGGGCCCGTTATGCCGTGGCCTTCTCCAGCGGGACGGCGGCCCTGCACGCGGCCTGCTTTGCCGCCGGCGTGGGCAGGGGGGACGAAGTGATCACCAGCCCCATCACCTTCGTGGCCAGCGCCAACTGTGCCCTCTACCTGGGGGCGAAGCCCGTCTTTGCGGACATAGACCCGCGCACATACAATATCGACCCGGCGGAAATAGAAAAAAAGATCACCCCGCAGACAAAGGCCATCATTCCCGTGCATTTCACCGGCCAGCCCTGCGATCTGGACGCCATTCACGCCCTGGCTGAAAAGCACAACCTCGTGGTTATTGAAGATGCCTGCCACGCCCTGGGGGCGGAATATAAAGGGCAGCCCGTGGGCTGCCTGAGCGACATGACCGTTTTCAGCTTTCACCCGGTGAAGCACATCACCACCGGGGAAGGGGGGATGGTGACCACCGGTTCCGACGAGCTGTACCACTGGCTGCTGCTCTTCCGCAACCACGGCATCACCCGGGACCGGGAATTCATGGTGGAGGACCACGGTCCCTGGTACTACGAAATGCTGGATGTGGGCTTCAACTACCGCCTCACCGATATCCAGGCCGCCCTGGGTTTGAGCCAGCTGCGCAAGCTGGACCGCTTTGTGGAGCGCAGGCGCGAAATTGCCCGCACCTATAACGAAGCCTTTGCCGAACTGCCCGGGGTGGAAATCCCCTACCAGGCGCCTTACGGCCGCTCCTCCTGGCACCTTTACGTGCTGGCATTAAAGCTGGAGCTTCTGAAATACGACCGGCGCCAGGTGTTTGAAGCCCTGCGGGCGGAAAATATCGGGGTGAACGTCCACTACCTGCCCGCCTACCGCCACCCTTACTACCGCTGGCTGGGGGACCCGGACAGCTGCAGCCTTTCCGGGTTTTACTGCCTGCGGGCGGAAGAATTTTACGAGCGGGCCATCACCCTGCCCCTTTTCCCGGCCATGAGCGACAATGATGTGCAGGACGTCATCACGGCCGTGCGCCGGGTTATGGCCTGGGCGCGCAAATAAAACCATAATCGACATTCTTCGACTAAATGTAGCAGTTGCTCCATGCTTTGTGCCAAAAAGCGCAAAGAGGAGCAATTTTTTTATGTATTTTTAACGTATTTTTTCTCTTTACAGGAGGAGTTTGGGAAAACGTGTCAAATAAATTACCACTTAGTTACCAAAAACTTGCCACATAATTACATTGCTTTGATATCACCTACAAGGGAACGATTTTTAACCCAATGACAAGTTAATAATCCCTTTTTCACACTTTTTATCGCACATTGTCCAGGGGCAAACTTCACCGAAAGGGAAGGGCGCAAAGCTGCGGGCCTACAGCGGGCTTCCCGCCACGGCAGCCGGGCTGCGACAATGCAGTACTGCTTCCCGGCCCCGGTGCCGGTTTTTTGGTGCTTTAAGAAAAATAAATAACCCCTCTTCCAGTTAGAAAAATTTACCTGAAACTGGAAGCAAAATCATCACCCTTACACTCTTCTACAGAGCTAATACAGAAATGGCGCTTTTGATTATGGGGGTGGGAGCGGCCAAAAGACAGAAATTTTTAAAGCGCTTACGGAAAAGCGAGGTGGCGGTTTATGGATCTTTTCGGCAGCCCCATTATAGTGGCGCTGCAGAAGCAGCTGGACGCATCGGCGCTGGCGCAGAGGGTGATTGCCCACAATGTGGCCAATGTGAACACGCCGGGATTTAAAAAATCCTCCGTCAGCTTTACGGAGGAGCTGCGGCGGGCGCTGGGGGAGGACGCCCTGCCGCTGGTCACCAGCGACCCCCGGCATTTCGGGGCCCCGGTACCGCTGGCCCGGGTGGAACCCACGGTGGTGAAGGAGGAGGGCACCACCATGGGTTACAACGGCAATAACGTGGACATTGACCAGGAGATGGTGAACCTGGCCGCCAACACCCTGACGTACCAGGCTGCCGCCCGGGCGCTGGGCGACCGCCTGTCCCTTTTGACTTACGTCATCCGGGGGAGGTAACAGACGGTGCCTCTATTAGATGTATTCGGCATTAGTGCTTCCGGCTTAACAGCTTCCAGGCTGTGGCTGGATATTACGGCCAACAATATTGCCAACCTGCAGACGGCGGGGCGGCCCAACGATCCCCTGAACCCGCCCTACCGGCGGAAAGTCCCCGTCTTTGCCGAAAAGCTGCGCCGGGCTCTGGACTCCCCGCCCGGCCAGCCATCCCTCGATGCCGCCGGAGTAAGCGTGGCGGCGGTGGTGGAAGATCCCTCCCCGCCCCGGCTGGCATACGAGCCCTCCCACCCCCTGGCCGACCCCCGGACGGGGTACGTAGCCTATCCCAACATCAACATAGCCAACGAAATGGTCAGCATGATTGCCGCCACCCGGGCCTACGAGGCCAACGTCACGGTTTTGAACGCAGCCAAGGACATGGCCCTGCGGGCCCTGGAAATAGGCAGGAGCTGATCTTCAAGCACAGGCTTATCCATTCATGCTGCTGACGAAAGGAGAACTCCTCAGAATGCAGGTTTTACCCGTTTCCTTTCTTTCCCCTGAGCCTGCGGCGGCCCGGTCCTCTAAACAGGATGCTGCCGCTGGTGCCGGCGACTTCGGCCGTGCCCTTTTGCGGGCCCTGGAAGAGGTGAACAACGCCCAGGTGCGGGCCGACCGGGTGGGCTTGGACTTCCTCACCGGACGGGTGCAGGACCTGCACCAGGTGACCATCGCCATGGAGGAAGCCCGGATCATGATGACCCTGGCCGTGGAGGTCCGCAATAAAATTGTAGAAGCCTACCAGGAAATATCGCGCATGCAGGTTTAAGGAGCTGTGCAGTTGATGGACCCCAGACAGATCCTGGCCCCCGTCAAGGAGCGGTGGCAGGCGCTGCCCCGGCCCCGGCAGGTCCTCCTGGTGGCTGCCGCGGCCGGGCTGTTAGCCACGGTGATTTACCTGGCTGTGCTTATCACCCGGCCGGTATATGCCCCCCTCTTCACCGACCTGGAGCCCGCTCAGGCGGGTAAAATCGCCGAAGAACTGAAAAATATGAAGGTTCCCTACCGGCTGGAGGATCAGGGTAAAACCATTGCCGTGCCGGAAGATCAGGTTCCCAGCGTGAGAATAGAGCTGGCCAGCAAGGGGGTGCTGGCCGATACGGGGGCCGGGTGGGAGCTTTTCGACCAGCAAAAGTTTGGCGTTACCGATTTTGAACAGCAGGTCAACTACCAGCGGGCGCTGCAGGAGGAACTGCGCCGCACCATCACCAGCCTGGAGGAGGTGGAGCAGGCCCGGGTGCACCTGGTGCTGCCCCGGGAAAGCCTCTTCCTGGACGAGCAGGTGGAGCCTTCCGCCTCCATAGCTTTGAAGCTCAAAAGCGAGCTCAAGCCCGAGCAGGTGAAGGGCATCATGGATCTGGTGGTGGGCAGCGTGCAGGGGTTGAAGCCGGAAAACGTACACATCATCGACATGGAAGGCAACGTCCTGAGCGACGATCTGGCCCTGTCCGACGAGCGGGCCAAGCTGACCCGCCTGTCCCTGGACCAGTACCAGGTGCGCCGGCAGTACGAAAAGGAACTGGAAACCCGCATCCAGCAGATGCTGACCAGAATCCTGGGGCCGAACAAGGCGGTGGCCATGGTTACCGCTGATCTGGACTTCGACCAGCGCCAGACCACCACCACCACCGTGCAGCCGGGGCAGGTTTTAAGCCAGCAGACCGTTAATGAAAGCGGCTCGGGCACTGGCACGGGTGGCGCACCGCCGGAAACTTTTCAACCGGGAAGCAGCATTCCCGCCTTTACCGGCGGTAACTCCCAGTACCAGAAGCGGCAGACCACCACCAATTACCAGCTGGGCAGCCAGCAGCAGACCCTGGTGGCCGCACCGGGGACCCTGCGGCGGCTTTCGGTGGCCGTGGTTTTAAACGGCAACTACAGCGCGCCCCAGCTGCAGCAGGTCCAGGACATGGTGGCGGCGGCGGTGGGCCTGCAGCAGAACCGGGGAGACCAGATCAACGTTTCGGCCATGCCCTTCGACACCTCCTACCTGGACCAGTTCCGGGAGGAAGGGCCGCCGGCCCCGGTTGTGCCGGCCGTGCTGAAAAAATACTGGCCCGCGGCAGCGGGAGCGGCCGGGCTGGGTCTCCTGCTCCTCCTGATCCTGTTCATCCGCCGCCGGCGGCGGAGGTACGTGGAGGAAATGGAGGAAGAGGTGCCGCAGGCTCCCGTGGCCGCCGCGTACGAGCCCGGGCCGGAGCAGCCCGCGGAACAGCCCGGCAGAACGCAGCGGATCCGGGAAATGGCCCGGGAAAGGCCCGCCGAGGTGGCCGAAATTTTAAAGTTGTGGCTCAAGGAGTAGGTGCGGCAGTATGAACGGGCGGTTTACCGAAAAGCTTACCGGCGTTCAGAAGGCGGCTATCGTGCTGATAGCCCTGGGGGCAGAACTGTCCGCCAAAGTCCTGAAGCACTTCCCCGATGATGAAATTGAAATGATCACCCAGCAGATTTCCATGATGGAAAGCGTGCCCAGGGAAGTGCAGCAGGTGGTGCTGGAGGAGTTCCTGGAAATGAACAGGGCCAGGGAATACCTGATGCGGGGCGGCTACAAGTACGCCCGGGAGGTGCTGGAGAAGGCCCTGGGCCCCCAGCGGGCCGAGGAGATCCTCAACAAGGTAACGGTGGCCATACAGAAGGTTCCCTTCAGCAACCTGCGCCGGACCGACCCCAAACACCTGCTCAACTTCATCCGGGACGAGCACCCCCAGACCATTGCCCTGATCATCACCCACCTGGTTCCGGAGCAGGCGGCCCTCATCCTTTCTTCCCTGCCTCCGGAGAAGCAGAGCGATGTGGCCCGGAGGGTGGCGGTGATCGACCGCACGCCCCCCGAGGTAATCAAGGAAGTGGAGGGCGTGCTGGAGAGGAAGCTCTCCATGGTGGTCCAGCAGGACCAGGCGGTGGGCGGCGTGAAAGCTCTGGTCAACATTTTGAACCGGGTGGACCGCAGCACCGAAAAAACCATCCTGGAGGAGCTGGAAGTATCCGACCCCGAACTGGCCGACGAGGTGCGCAAGATGATGTTTGTGTTCGAGGACATCGTCAAGCTCCACGACACGGCCATCCAGCGGGTGCTGCGGGAAGTGGATACCAAGGACCTGGCCAGGGCCATGCGGGGGGCCAACGAGGAAGTCAATGAGCGCATTTTCAAGAACATGTCCCGGCGGGCGGCCGAGATGCTGCGGGAGGAAATTCAGTTCATGGGGCCGGTGCGCCTGCGGGATGTGGAAGAGGCCCAGCAGCGCATAGTGCAGATCATCCGCCGCCTGGACGAGACGGGCGAAATCATCATCGCGCGGGGTGGGGAGGATGCCATCATCATTTAGGATCATCCGGGGATTTGTTTCCGGCGGTGAGGACCCCGTCCTTTTGGTTCCCCGCTACCATTTCCCCGTGCTGCCCCTGGAGGGGCACGGGGAAGGTAACGGCAACGGTCAGGGGCGGGCGGCTGAGGAGAAAGCCCGGGCCGAGGGCGAAAAGATCCTGGCTGAAGCGAAAAGGGAGGCCGAAGGCATCCTGGCCAGGGCGCGGCAGGAGGCGGAGGAGCTGGCCCGGGAGGCCGCCGCCCGGGCCCGGGAGGAGGGCCTGCGGGAGGGGTGGGAGCAAGGCTACCGGGAGGGCCACCGCCGGGCCATGGAAGAAGCCGCGGCCGGGGCCCGGGCCCTGAGGGAAGAAGCCCTACAGGTGCTGCGGCAGGCTGAAGAAATCCGCCGGGCCGCCCTGGAGAACCTGGAAGGGGAGCTGGTGGCCCTGGCCCGGGAGATGGCCGAAAAAATTGTGGCCGCCCAGCTGGCCGTCGACCCCGCCGTGGTGCTGAACATTGTGCGGGAAGCCCTGGATGCGGTCCGCATCAGGGAGCAGGTGGTCATTTATGTAAACCCGGGGCAGAAAAAGCTGGTGGAGGACAGCCGGGAGCAGCTGCTCCCCGTCCTGCCCCCCGGTACGGCCCTGCACGTCATCGGCGATCCGTCCGTAGAGCCCGGCGGGTGCCGCATTGAATCGGGCGACGGCAGGGTGGACGCCACCCTTGAAGCCCGCTGGCGGGCCCTGGAGGAAGTATTGAGGGAAGCGGGGCTGCAGGTCGCCGGGCGGGAGCAGGCGGGTACATCATAGTTCTGGCAGTTGTCCGGTAAACCATAGTTGGTTGGGAAGTGGGGATAATGCAGGCATCCTTACCCCAAATCGACCTGGAACGCTGGCGCCGCCGGGTGCGGGCGGCCAAACTGCTGCGCCCCACCGGGCAGGTGGTGCGGGTCATCGGCCTGACCGTGGAGGCACGGGGGATTGCCGCCCGCATCGGTGAGATCTGCGACATCCACGTGCCCGGCGAAGCCCCGGTGGTGGCCGAGGTGGTGGGCTTCCGGGAAGACGTCACCCTGCTCATGCCCCTGGGGGAGCTGCGGGGCATTTACCCCGGCTGCAGCGTGGTCCCCCGGGGCCGGGGCCTGATGGTGGCGGTGGGGGACCACCTCCTGGGGCGGGTGCTGGACGGGCTGGGCCGGCCCATGGACGGGCGGGAGCTGTCCTCCCCCGACCAGTCTTACGTGCCTGTGGACAGCTCTCCCCCCAGCCCCCTGTCCAGGCAGCGCATCGCGCAGGTTTTTTCCACCGGGGTGCGGGCCATCGATGCCTTCCTCACCTGCGGCCGCGGGCAGCGCCTGGGTATTTTTGCCGGCAGCGGGGTGGGCAAGAGTACCCTTCTGGGCATGGTGGCCCGCTACAGTAGCGCCGATGTAAACGTCATCGCCCTGGTGGGGGAGCGGGGCCGGGAGGTGCGGGACTTCATTGAAGGGGACCTGGGCCCCGGGGGCCTGGCCCGCTCGGTGGTGGTGGCCGCCACCTCCGACCGGCCGGCCCTGGTGCGGGTGAAGGCCGCCTTTCTGGCCAGCGCCATCGCCGAGTATTTCCGCGACCGGGGCAAAGACGTGCTCCTGCTCATGGATTCGGTCACCCGCTTTGCCATGGCCCAGCGGGAGGTGGGCCTGGCCATCGGCGAGCCCCCGGCCACCCGGGGCTACACCCCCTCGGTTTTTGCCCTGCTGCCCCGGCTACTGGAGCGGTCCGGCATGGGGGCGGTGGGGTCCATCACCGCTTTTTACACCGTGCTGGTGGAGGGGGACGACCTGAACGAGCCCATTACCGATGCCGTGCGGGGCATCCTGGACGGCCACATTGTGCTGACCCGGGAGCTGGCCGCCCGGAACCACTACCCGGCCATCGATGTGCTGCAGAGCGTGAGCCGGGTGATGCCGGAGCTGGTGGGTGCGGAGCACCTGGCCCGGGCCAGCCGGCTGCGGGACCTGCTGGCCGCCTACCGCCAGGCGGAGGATCTGATCAACATCGGCGCCTACGTGGCCGGCTCCAACCCCCGGGTGGACGCGGCAGTCAGGGTGTACCCGGATTTGATGCGGTTTTTGCGTCAGGACATGCACGAGCACAGCAGCTTTGAAGAGGCGGTAAGGGCCCTGCCCGACCCCGGTTAATGCGGCCGGCTCACCTGCGGCGGGAGGTCGGCCGTCCAGGAGCGGTAGGCGAAAGGCCTGCAGGGGCGAGCACCATTACCAGGCCAGGGAGTGACTGCACATGCGCAAGTTTCGTTTTCATCTCCAGCCGGTACTGCAGTTCAGGGAGAAAAAGGAGGAACAGGCCATCCTGGCCCACTCCCGGGCTAGGCGGGAGTACCTGGCCCGGGTGGAGGAACTGCACAGGGCCACTGGCCTGCTGGAAGAGAGCCTTGCCGGCGGCGGCCCGGGGCCGCTGCGGCCCGAGACCGAGCTTCACCTGATGCTCTGGCGGGAACGGCTGGCCGGCGAACGGGACCGCTGCCGGGAGGAAGTGGAAAGGGCCAGCGAAAGGCTCATGCGCTGCCGGGTGGAAGCCTTTGAAGCCCGGCGCCAGAGGATGATCCTGGAGACGCTGAAGGAAAAACAGCTCCAGAACCACATCCGGGAGGAAAACCGGGCCGAGCAGAAGGAAACGGATGAGCAGGGGCTGCGGATGTTCTGGCGCCGGGAGGGGAAGCGGTAGCCGCCGGCCTGCTCCGGCAGGAGGAAGGTGGCGGCTCCGGATAAATGGCGGAGTCCCGGTAAAGGAGGTGAGAAGTCATGGAGATCAACGCGGTTTCCGTAGCACCGGAAAGACCGTGTTCCCCGGGCGGCACTGCTGACGGCACACCCGCCTCCGGCGCGTTTCTTGCCCTGCTTTTGCAGTTGCTGGGCATAGCCGGGGAAGGGCCGGTCACCCCGGACCCGGGCGGCGGCAACCCGGTCTGGAATCCGGGAGAGGCCGGCACCCCGGGGACGCCGGCCGGCGTTTTTCAGACCGTTCCTGCGGAAAAGCTGCCCCTTTCGCCCCCCGGGGATGCTGGTATTATGGAACCTCTGCTGCCGCCCGCCGGCAGCGTGGAGGGGCCGGGCGAGCTTGAAGAAGGCGGGGGCAGAGAACAGTTCACCGGCGGGCAGGAGGTCCTCCTGGCGGCCCTGCTGAACTTCTGCGGTATGATGGAAAATAAAATGCCTGCGACTGTACCGGCAGGTGCTGATGCGGGGGGCGGGGAGGGGAACAGCCCGGCCGTTGACTCCTTGAGCCGGCTCCTGGAGGCGGTGGTAAATCCGCCCGCACCGCCGCCGGAAGCCGGTCGCGGGGACGGTCAAGCCGGGCAGCATACGGATGCCGCCGTTGTGGAGCTTAAGGGGCCGGCCCTGCCGGAATTGCTGCAGGATGAGACTCAATCTTATGATGCCTTCCTGAAGGAAAGGATTCTTCAGTTGCTGAGATGCTCGGGAATTCTCGAACCCGGTCGGGGCAGCAGGGCGGTGGACAGCCAGCAGCCGGAAGTCAGACAGCCGGGGGTGCCGGAGAACCTCGGTGAGGTTGTGGTCCACCTGGTCTACCGGCAGGGGGATGTGAGCGCCCACTTCCTCGCAAGTAACGCCGCCGCCGGGGACGCCATTGAAAGTGCCCTGCCCCAGCTGCGCGAGGCCCTGGCCGCCCAGAACCTGCACCTGCAGAATGCCTCGGTTTCGGTGGGGGAGGAAGGCGGCAACCCGCGCCCGGACTATAATACTGTCCATGGCAAAGCGGTGCCCGCATTCGATCACGGTGCAGCAAACCTGGAGTTTAAGAATGCGCGGGTACCGGTTGATGTGGTCCCACAAAGCACAATCCCGGGGGGCAAACCGGATTCCGATATAGTGGAGGCTCCAAATACCCGGGGCGGCGTGGTGTCCCGGCAAATCGCACAGGATACAACTTCTTCTCCTCTCATGAACCGTAATGACAGCGCCGGCACCCCGGGCCACAATCCGGCGCAGTACCAGTCAACCAATCACAGCGGAGACGGAATTACCGGAACTTCCAATAATTTGTCCAATCCAATAATACAACGGGAGAATGTAAACCTGCTGCAAATGCCGGCTTTAATCGGCCGGGTGCTGCGGCAGGCCGTAGCCAGGCATATCGAGGGGCAGACCCACCTCTGGTTCAAGCTTGAACCGGAGCACCTGGGTGAGGTTATGGTCCGCCTGGTCTACCGGCACGGGGATGTGAGCGCACACTTCCTCGCAAGTAACGCCGCCGCCGGGGACGCCATTGAAAGTGCCCTGCCCCAGCTGCGCGAGGCCCTGGCCGCCCAGAATCTACACCTCCACAGCGCTTCGGTGTCGGTGGGACATGAGGGCGGTCTCCCGCCCCGGAGTGATTACCAGCAGCCGGGATATAATTACGGGCGGCAGTACAGCGGTCCGGGTGTGGATCCGGAGGGCAGTACCGGGCAGGAACAGCCGGCAGATCCGTTGCCGGGCGGGATCAACTTTTTCGTGTGAAGGTGGGATGTAAGATGGAGGTAACTGCGGCGAACAGTATCTACTATAACCCCCAGGACAAACTCCAGCCGGTCAAAAAGGAACTGGACAAGGACGCTTTTCTGCAGATCATGGTGGCCCAGCTGCGCTACCAGAACCCCATGAGTCCTGTAGATCAGAACCAGTTTATGACTCAGATAACGGAAATAACAGTTCTAGAACAGATCATGAGTCTTAATAAAAATATGGAATTATTGTTAAGAACACAGGAGCTTTCGCTAAGTGCCAATCTGGTAGGGAGGCAGGTGACGGTGACGGGTGAGGACGGCGTTGAAGTTGAGGGAACGGTGGAAAAACTCTTATTTAGCGAAAACGGGGTAAAACTGGTGATTAATGGGGCTACTTATGACTTTAACGCAATAAAGGAGATCCGTGGTTAAATGGATATCAGGATAAAGGAACTATTGCCTGAACCGCTGGTCCTCCCGGTTTCCAGGGAAGGCCGGACTGAAAGGCAGGACGGGACGTCCCGGCCGGGTTCTTTTAAAGAAGTGCTGCGCCGGGAAATGGACGCGGTCCCGCTGAAATTATCGGCCCACGCCGAAAAGCGCCTGCGGGAGCGCAACATCACCCTGAAGGAAGCCGACATGGAAAAAATCAGCCGGGCAGTGAGCCTGGCCGCCGGCAAGGGGGTGAGGAATTCACTGGTTATCTACCACGACCTGGCCCTGGTAACCAGTGTGGAGAACCGCACGGTGGTGACGGCCCTGGACCGCCGCTCCGGGGCGGGGCGCGTTTTCACCAATATTGACGGGGCCATAATCGTCGAGTAACGGCTGGACCGCAAGGGGGCCGTATTGCCGCTGAACGACGGAGGCGGATGATTAAAAGGAAGGTGTTAAGATATGATTCAAGCAATATATTCCAGTTTATCCGGAATGCTCAACCATCGAATGCGAATGGATACAATTAGTAATAATATCTCAAATTCGAATACAACTGGTTTTAAGACGTCCATAGCTACGTTTCAAGATGCTCTATATCAGACTATGCGTGCGGGTACCGCTCAGAATAATCCTCTTCAGATTGGTGCGGGTGTAACATTAGCAAGTGTGATAACCAATTTTGCCCAGGGACCGCTGCAAGCTACTGGCCGACCATTGGATCTGGCTATTAATGGCAACGGTTTCTTTGGGTTAAAAAGGGAAGGGGACGATACAATTTATTATACTAGAGAAGGCACTTTTTATCTGGATAAAGACGGATATTTGGTTAACCCGAATGGTTTGAGATTAGTTCAAGAAGATGAGAAAGAGATAAAAATTGACACTAGCAAGCTTATCGATTCAATAAGAATTACTAACGACGGCGAAATTAATGTCAAGTATGGTGATGGTAGTGAAGGCGATAAGCCAGTTATAGGTCTCTTTAGTTTTGTTAACCCCAATGGGTTAACAAAGATTGGTGGAAATTTGTACGTCTATGGTGAAGATACACAGGATAATCCTGCAGGGCAACGGACACAGGGCAGGCCGGGTAAAGATGGTTTTGGCACCATTGAATCGGGTAGCCTGGAAATGGCAAATATTGATATGGCATATGAGCTCGTTAACTTAATCATGACACAGCTAGGGTATGAGGCTAACGCAAAAGTCTTTATAACATCAGATGAGGTGCTTAAGGAAACCATTGATTTAAAACGGTAAATTTAAACATAGGGGTGTGAAGTAATGATACGTTCGCTTTTTTCTGGTGTTTCCGGAATGAAATCGCATCAAATTCGGATGGATGTAATCGGTAATAACATTGCCAATGTTAATACAGTAGGTTTTAAAAGGGGGCAGGTTAATTTCCAGGATACACTTTACCAAGTGTTAAAAGGTGCAGGCATATCAACTAATCCCGTTCAGGTAGGGCTTGGTGTTGCTGTATCGAGTATTACGAATAATATGAGTCCGGGTACGTTGCAATATACGGGCCGAACATTGGATTTAGCAATTAACGGTGATGGGTTTTTTAAAGTAAGAGATCCTGTTAATGAAAACGTCTATTACTATACTAGGGATGGGGTTTTTTATATTGATGCACTTGGTTATATTGTGAATGCAGATGGATATCGCTTAGTGGGTAAAATTGGAAATATAACTGCTGCTAAATCAACTGAGCAGTTCAGTAAAATTGACATTAATGAAATTTTGCCACCAAATGAGGAACTAAAAACATCATCATATGAACTTACTGGTCAAAATGAAATAAATTTTGATTTTACCAATGTTATTACAAGAAGTATAAAAGTTTATAAGGATGGACAACAAATAACAGATTATGCATTGGATCCGGATAATAATCGTATAGTTTTTGATAATAGTATTACTGGTAATATTATAGTTTCCTATGTTGAAAAGCAAATTCCTCTTACATTGCAGGTGATCAGGTCAGACGGTACATTTGGACCCCGTAAGGATTTTAATATCTTGGTGGCTGATGTGGCAACTGTTAATGCAGGAGAAAATTATACAATTGCTAAAGATGCTACAACGACTTTATCAAATTTAGGGTTTAATGAAGGGGATATTATTGAGTTTACCGTGGATAATTCCTATAATGGAACAACAAAGAATTTTTCTATACGCATTGGCCAGAATCAAGATTTGGATATGGGAGTTTTAACAACCAGCAGTACCCTTGCTGACTTAGAAGTGGCTATTGAAAATATGTCACAAAAAACAGGAACAGGGGTAGAAATGTTTTATACCCAAAATGGATACGAGGTCGACGACAAGACAAATTTTGATGGGAGTGGCGATGAGGGTTTTGGTTTTCGTACCATCGATGGTGGGCCTGGCATTCGACTAACCGTATCTGTTAAAGATATCAATGGTTTAAAAAACATTTTTAATGGTGTTAATTCTGATTTTAGTGAGGGTAATGCAAGTAAAACTGGTACAGGAGATGATATTTATTCTATCATCAATAAAATTAATAACGAATCATCTACTGTTGGTGTAAAAGCTTCTCTTGACTCTAATAACTGTCTAACACTTAAAACACTTTATACTGAACCCAATGTGTTGCTTAGCGTAAGCGGTGAGGCAGCCGAAAAGCTTGGCATTAAGCCTGGAAACTACTCGCAAAAAATTGAAGAGCATGGAGAACGTTTATTGAGGATAAATATGCATAACAATGGTGACGTTGCAAGTATTAATATTGCTGTTGACGGTACCATTACTGGAATAACCAAGGCTGGTAATAACATTGAGTGGGAAAACCCGGGGGCAGTTAACAGTGCTGACTTTGCTCAGATTTGTTTGTATACATTCCGCAATCAAGATGGATTACAAAGAGCGAATAAAAATTTATTTAAACCAACGGAAAGTAGCGGCGATCCTTCGCCTCCAGGTAAACCTGGTGCTATAGGCTATGGCACCATTGCTTCCGGTTATCTTGAAATGTCCAACGTGGACCTGACCGACGAGTTCACCAACATGATTACCACCCAGCGCGGCTATCAGGCCAGCGCCCGCATGATTACGGTTTCGGATACCATGCTTGAAGAACTTTTAAATTTGAAGCGGTAGTTTAGGCCGGCGTTCATTTACCCGCAGTAGTTAGGGCAAACGTCTCTATGATCATTAGAAAAAGGACGTTGCCGCCGTTAAAGTATTAAGCGATTATAAATCACCCGGCGGTGCCCGTTTTGGTCTGAAACTTCCTACACGTGATTTCTGTAATGCCGTTACCAAACACCGCCGTAATAAAAAATGGTTGCCGTTTCTATGCTTAGAGCCGGCGGCCGCAAAAAGGGTGTTTATTGATGCCTGTGACGAGAAAAAAACAAACCGGCGGAGAAGGCGAGAAAAAACGGGGCGGCCGCGGCCGCACCATCTTCCTGCTGCTCCTGGCCGTCATCATCGGCGGCGGGCTCACCTTCGGCGCCCTGTGGTTTTTCGGCCCCCTGGCCGGGCCGGTGCAGGCCACGCCGAAGGAGCGCCCCATGGAGACCCTGGACCTGGGGTCCAGGGTGATCAACCTGGCCGGCGAGGGCCCCGGCCGCTACCTGCGGGTGCAGGTGGTGCTGGAGTATCCTGCTGATAAAAAGCTGGTCGAGGAGGTCAAGGCCAAGCAGCCCATGCTCACCGAGGCGGTGCTGACCATCCTGCGCAGCAAGACGGCGGATGAAGTGCTCCCGGTGAAAAACCAGGAGGCCATCAAAAAAGAAATTCTCGACCGGATCAACAGCCAGCTCCTGCACGGAAAGGTGGAGCAACTCTACTTTACCGATTTTCTGGTGCAGTAAGCCCGGCGCTCCGCATGGCGGAGGCTGAATTTTCAAGGAAAGCAGGCGGTGCCTGTGATCAGCGAAGAAGAAATCAGAGAAATTGTTGAGCGCATGGAAGGGCGGCAGCCGGCGGTGAAAAGGGTGAGCTTCCCTCCCCTGACCGCGCCCCCGGGAGCGGACCGCCTGAAAGTACCCCTTGATTACCTGGACGACGTCAAGGTGACCATAACGGTGGAACTGGGGAGCACCACCATGAAGGTGCGGGACATACTGCGGCTTGCCGAGGGTTCCGTGGTCGAGCTGAACCGCCCGGCGGGTGACGCGGTGGAAGTGCTGATCAACGACCAGCCCCTGGCCCGGGGAGAAGTGGTGGTCCTGGGCGGCAATTTCGGCGTCCGCATTGAGAGCATCCGGGAGCCGGGCAGGGCCCGGAGAGGCGGGGAAAAGCAGTGAGCGACGCCGACCTGTTCCGGGCCGCGGTGCAGCTGGTGCTGAGCCTGCTCCTGGTGGCCGCCCTGGCCTACCTGGCCGTGCGCTACGGCCTCGGCCGGCACCTGGCCTTCAGCCGGGGCCGTTACATGCGCGTGATCGAGCAACTGCCCCTGGGGCCGAAGGCCGCCCTCACCCTCGTGCAGGTGGGCCGGCGCTACTACCTCCTGGCCCACCAGGAGAACAATGTGACCCTGCTGCGGGAATTCGACCACCTGCCGGAAGGGCTGCCTTTTCCCGATACACCTGCCGGGAAAGGATCAGGGCCGGCCTCCTTCCAGCGGGAACTGTCCGCGGCCCTCGACCGGTTGAAGAAAAGGCTCGCCGGTGACGGACCACCGGAAACTTCTGCAAAGCAGCATCAAAGCTATCTGGATGGGCAAAAAGATGAGCGCAGTGCTGGAGAATGATAACCGCAAAATCTGGAAAGACCATTCACGGTTCCGCCGCCTGGCGGTCCCGGTGTTCCTGCTGGCCCTTATCGCCGCCCCGGCGGCAGCCGGGGCGCAGCCCCTGCCGGGCATCGACCTGCGGATCACCCCCACGGACGAACCGGCTCAGGTGGTGGACAGCGTCAAGCTGCTGGTCCTGCTCACGGTGCTGGCCCTGGCCCCGGGCCTGCTGGTTATGGTCACCAGCTTTACCCGCATTGTGGTGGTCCTGTCCATCCTGCGGGGGGCCCTGGGCATCCAGCAGACGCCGCCCAACCAGGTGATCATCGGCCTGGCCCTGTTCCTGACCTTTTTCGTGATGACCCCCACCTTCCAGGAAATCAACCGGGAGGCCCTGCAGCCCTATTTAAACAACCAGTTGACCCAGGAGCAGGCCTTTGAGGCCGCGGCGGGACCGCTGAAGGCGTTCATGCTCAAGCAGACCCGGGAGAAGGACCTGGCCCTGTTCGTCAGCCTGGCCAAAATGCCCCGGCCCCGGAATGCGGATGACCTGCCCATTACGGTGGTCATCCCGGCCTTTGTAATCAGCGAGCTGAAAACCGCCTTTCAGATGGGGTTTCTGCTGTACGTGCCCTTCCTGGTTATTGACATGGTGGTGGCCAGCGCCCTGATGTCCATGGGCATGTTCATGCTGCCCCCGGTGATGATCTCGCTGCCCTTCAAGCTGCTGCTCTTCGTGATGGTAGACGGCTGGTACCTGGTGGTCCGGTCCCTGGTGGAAAGTTTCCATTAGGTGCGCCCGGACGGCGGGGGCTCCCGCCGGCCGGACACCATTCGTAAAAACAGAACGGCCGTAAGCCGCCGGCAGAGGGGGAAAAGCCGTGACCGATACCCTTGTCACCCAGATCGCCCGGGAAGCCCTGGTGATGATCCTGCTCCTCTCCCTGCCCACCCTGGCCGTATCGCTGCTGGTGGGGCTGGTGATCAGCATCCTCCAGGCTGTCACCCAGGTGCAGGAGCAGTCCCTGACCTTCGTGCCCAAGATCGTGGCCGTATTTCTAGCCCTGGCCATCACCGCGCCGTGGCTGGTCCGCCTGATGACCAGTTACACGACGCGGCTGTTCCAGCACCTGCCCAACCTCACAGGGTAGGGGGAGAGAGCGGAATTGCTCAACTACGGAGCGGCGGCAACCTTTATTTTAATCTTCATCCGGGCCAGCGCCTTTCTGGTTGCGGGTCCCCTGTTTTTCTTTCCCAACGTACCCCGGTCTTTGAAAGCCTTCACGGCCCTGGTGCTGGCCGTGGTGCTCTACCCCCTGGTGCCGGGAGTGGAGCCGGATTTTCCCGGGGGCCTTGTGGGGTTTGCCCTGGCGGCGGCGGAAGAGGCCGGGGTGGGCCTGGTGCTGGGCTTCGTGGCCGGCCTGGTCTTCCAGAGCCTGGCTGTGGCGGGGCAGATCATGGACATTCAGATGGGCTTTTTCATGGCCAGCTTTTTTGACCCGGCCATGGGGCATCAGTCCACCCTCAGCTCCCGCTTCCTGTACCTCCTGGGCATGGTGCTCTTCTTCATCCTGGACGGGCACCACGTGCTCATTGCCGCCCTGGCCAGGAGTTACGAGCTGGTGCCCCTGGCCGGTGCCTCCCTGGACGGGGTCACCACCCTGGCCGTGGTGCGGATATTCGCCCGCATGGTGGCCCTGGGCGTGCAGATCGCCGCTCCCGTGGTGGCGGTGGTGCTGATTATCGACCTCTGCCTGGGGCTTCTGGGCCGCACCGCCCCGGAAATGAACATTTTCATGCTGGGCTTTCCGCTGAAGATCTCCCTGGGCATCCTCACCTTGAGCATCATGGTGCCGCTTTTCGGGGTGGTCTTCCGGGCCCTGGTCCGCATGATGGAGCAGAATTTGTACACGTTGATCCGGGGTCTGGCCGGGTGAAACAAAACCTGCTTGTGCCAGGCGCCAATTTTAAGCAACCGGGAAGAGGGGATGGAGATTGGCCCACGGCGGGGGCGCCCAGCAGAAAACCGAAGCCCCGACCCCGCGGCGGCTGCAGGAGGCCAGGCGCAGGGGTCAGGTGCCCAGGAGCCGGGACTTTGCTGCGGCGGTGGTGCTCATGGCGGCCGTCATCCTGGCCTACCTCTTAAGGGGCCCGGCCATGGAAAGCTGGCAGAAAGAGCTCGCCTGGTATTTCAGCCACTGCCTGACCTTCGACCTGTCGCCCGAAAACCTGCCCCGGGTGATCTTCGATGCCGGCCGCGGGGCACTGTGGATGTGCACGCCGCTTATGCTGACGCTAACCGGTGCGGCCCTGGCGGTGCACCTGCTGCAGACGGGTTTTATCTTCGCCCCGGAGGTGGTCAAACCCAACCTGGAGCGGATCAATCCCGTCAGCGGCCTCTCCCGCATCTTCAGCCTGCGCACCCTGGTGGAGCTGGGTAAGAGCATCCTTAAAGTGGCGGTGGTGGCGGGGGTCAGCTACCTGGTGGTGAAGGCGCACCTGCCGGAGCTGCTGCTGGTCTTTCATCGTTCACCCCGGGCGGCCTTCGACACGGTGGCCGGGGTTATGCTGGCGGCAGCGGCGGCGGCGGGCGGCACCTTTTTACTCCTGGCGGTGCTCGACCTGTTCTACCAGCGCTGGGAGTACCTGCGGGGTCTGCGCATGACCAGGCAGGAAGTAAAGGATGAGCTCAAACAGACCGAAGGGGACCCCACCGTAAAAAGCTGGCAGAGGCGGCGCCAGCGGCAGATCCTGCTCAACCGCATCCGCCAGGAAGTGCCCCGGGCCACGGTGGTCATCACCAACCCCACCCACCTGGCGGTGGCCCTGCGCTACGACGAAAGGGAAATGTCCGCCCCCCGGGTGGTGGTCAAGGGAGCCGGGGACCTGGCTCGCCGCATCCGGGAGCTGGCCGCCGAGCATAAAGTGCCGGTCATACATAACCCCGAAGTGGCCCGGGCCCTCTACCACCAGGTGGAAATCGGGCAGGAGATCCCGGTGGAGCTCTACCAGGCCGTGGCCCAGATTCTGGCCCTGGTCTACCGCCTGAAAAAACGGCCGGTGTAAGTTAAGGAGGGACAAACCGTGCCCGCACCCGGCACAACCCTGAGGTCACAACTGAAACGCAACAACGACCTGCTCATCGCCGGCCTGATCGTGGGCATCGTGCTGATGATCATCATCCCCATGCCCCCCCGGGTCCTGGACGTGCTGCTTTCCATCAGCATCACCCTGGGGCTGGTGATCCTGCTCATTACCATGTTCACCACCGAGCCCCTGCAGTTTTCCGTCTTCCCGGCCCTGCTGCTGGTGACCACCCTCTACCGGCTGGCCCTGAACATCTCCTCCACCCGGCTGATCCTGGGCCAGGGCTACGCGGGCAACGTCATCGACGCCTTCGGGCACTTTGTGGCCGGGGGCAACTACGTGGTGGGATTCATCGTTTTCATCATCATCACCGTGATCCAGTTCGTGGTCATCACCAGCGGGGCGGGCCGGGTGGCCGAGGTGGCCGCGCGCTTCACCCTGGATGCCATGCCCGGCAAGCAGATGAGCATTGACGCCGATTTCAATGCGGGGCTGATTACCGAGGCGGAGGCCAGGGAAAGGCGGAAGAGGCTGCAGCGGGAGGCCGACTTTTACGGCGCCATGGACGGGGCCAGCAAGTTCGTGCGGGGGGACGCCATTGCCGGCATCATCATCACCCTGATCAACATCCTGGGGGGCATTGCCATCGGCACCCTCCAGATGGGCATGTCCGTCTCCGAAGCCCTGCGCACCTTTACCGTGCTCACCATCGGGGACGGGCTGGTGACCCAGGTGCCCTCGGTGCTCATCTCCACCGCCGCCGGCATCCTGGTGACCAGGGCCACGTCGGATGCCAGCTTCGGGAAAGACATCTCCCGGCAGTTCACCGGCTTCCCCCGCATCCTCTACCTGGTGGCGGGAATCCTCTTCGTCCTGGGGTGCATCCCGGCCATGCCCAACATCCTCTTCCTCCTGCTGGCGGGGGCCAGCTTTATCGCCGGCAGGAGCCTGTTGCAGGAAAAACAAAAGGAGGAGGTGCGCCGGCAGGAGGCCCGGGCCAGGCAGCAGGCGCAGGAAATCCGCCGGGAGCCGGAAAACGTGGCCACGTACTTCCAGGTGGACCCCCTGCAGATAGAAATCGGCTACAACCTCATCCCCCTCACCGACGAGTCCCAGGGCGGGGACCTGCTGCACCGGCTGGCGGCGGTGCGCCGGCAGTGCGCCGTGGAACTGGGAATTTACGTGCGGCCCATCCGCATCCGGGACAACCTGCAGCTGTCGCCCAACGCCTACGTCTTTAAAATCCGGGGGGAGGAGGCTGCCAGGGGGGAACTGCTGCCCGGCCATTACCTGGTGATGGACCCCACGGGGCAGGCCACCGATATTCCGGGCATACCCACCACCGAGCCCACCTTCGGCCTGCCGGCCTGGTGGGTGCCGGCAGTTGAAAAGGAGAGGCTGGAACTGGCCGGGCTGACGGTGGTGGACCCCTCCACCGTTATGGTCACCCACCTGACGGAATTCATTAAGGCCCACGCCCATGAACTGCTGGGCCGCCAGGAAGTGAAGGAACTGCTGGAGGTCATTAAGGAAAAGGACCCGGCGGTGGTGGAGGAGCTGGTTCCCGACCTGCTGACCCTGGGCGAGGTGCAGAAGGTGCTGCAGAATCTCCTGCGGGAGAGGGTGCCCCTCAGGGACCTGGTGAGCATCTGCGAGGCTCTGGCCGACGGGGCCCGCCTGAACCGGGACAGCGATTTTCTCACCGAGCACGTGCGCAGCCGCCTTGCCCGCACCATCAGCCGGCTTTACCTGACCCCGGAGAACAAGCTGGCCGTGATCACCCTGCACCCCCGGCTGGAGCAGGCCATCACGGACTCCATCCAGCAGACCCAGCTCGGAGCCTACCCGGTGCTGGAGCCCGGGCTGGCCCGCAAGATCCTGGAAAAGCTCCGGGAGCAGGCCGAAAAATTGAGCCTGAAAGGGCAGACCCCGGTGGTGCTCTGCTCGCCCCGCGTAAGGCTGCCCTTCCGCAGGTTGATTGAACGCAGCCTGCCGGCGGTGACCGTGCTGTCCTTGAACGAAGTGGCGCCAGGCATCGAAGTGGAAGTAGTGGGGACGGTGAGTGCGGAGTGAAGATCAAGAAGTATATTGTCAGGGAAATGCAGGAGGCCATGCGCCTGATCCGGGAGGATATGGGGCCCGAGGCGGTGATCATTTCCAGCTACCGCCTGCCCCGAAAAAACCTGCTGGACTTCTTCCGGCCGCCCCAGCTGGAGGTGACTGCGGCCCTGGACGAACTGCCCGCCGCGCCCCCGGCAGCGGAACTGCCGCCGGGGCCGGCCGACGGGCCGCAGCCCCCCGCTTCCAGGGAGGGCGGCACGGCGGCCGCGGGCTCCCCCTCGCCGGCACCGGCCCCGCAGGTCCGGCGCACCCGCAGGGAAGAAATGCCGGGGCCGGAGGGGAGGGTGCCGCCTGCGCCCGGCCCGGCCGGGGCACTGCCCGCCGGCGGTAACGGGCCTGGTCCTGCCCCGGGCTCACCTGACGGCCGGGAGCGGGGTGATTTTCCCTCCTTCCGGGCCATTCTGAAACGACAGGAGGAAGCCATGATGGACGGGGATGTTCGGGAAAGATGGCGGCGGCGCCTGCTGGACATGGAAGTGCTGGAGGGGGTGGTGGAAAAGCTCCTGGACGGCCTGGAGCTTGATACCCCCGCCGGAGAGGACGAGGACTTCCTGCTCCTGCAGTTGAAGGGACGGGTGGCCTCCCTGGTGGAAGAGGTCTACTCCAACCGGGATGATCGGGACGGGAAGATACGGGTTTTCATCGGCCCCACCGGGGCGGGAAAAACCACCACCCTGGCCAAGCTGGCCGCCAGGCAGGCCCTTTTCGAGCGCAAAAGGATAGCGCTGGTTGCCGTGTACAGCCACCGCTTCGGGGCGGTGGAGGAGCTGAAGTTTTACGGTCAGACCATTGGCGTGCCGGTGGAAGTGGTGATGACTCCCGCCGAGCTGGCCTCGGCGGTGGAGGCCCACCAGGACAAGGAGACCGTTTTCGTTGACACGGAGGGGATCTCCTGCCGCAATGCCGGCCAGTTGCTCAAGTTGAAAGGTTTTGTGGATGCCCTGCCGCCGTCCCGCCGGGTCTACCTGGTCCTGAGCGCCACAACCCGTAACCGGGACCTCCTGCATATGGCCCGGGAGTTCGAACGGGTGGGGTACTCGGAGTTCATTTTCACCAAGCTGGATGAAACGCAAACCCGGGGAGGGATGTTGAACCTGGTCCACCAGATGCGCCGGCCGGTAAGCTACGTCACCGGCGGGCAGAATGTACCCGACGACATCGCCGGCCTGACTCCCCGGCGCCTGGCCGCCCTCCTCCTGGAGGGGGTCGAAGACGATGCAGGGGCGCTCCTCCGGATTTAAGGGCGGGCGCATCTTCGGCCGCGTGCCCGGCAGTTTCCCGGAAGGTGCGGTGCCGCCGGCGGAAGAACCGCGGGCCGCTGCCGCCCGGGTCATCGCCGTTACCAGCGGCAAGGGCGGGGTGGGCAAGAGCAACCTGGCGGTCAACCTGGGCCTGGCCCTGGCCGCGCTGGAACAGCGGGTGATCATCCTGGACGCCGACCTGGGCCTGGCCAACGTGGAAGTGCTCCTGGGGCTGACTCCCCCCTGCACCCTCTACGACTGCCTCTACCGGGGCCGGGACATCCGGGAAGTGCTGGTGCCCGCCCCGGGCGGGGTGCAGCTGATATCCGGCGGCTCGGGCTTCCTGGAGCTGGCCAATCTGGACCGGGCACACTGGCAGAGGCTGCTTTCGTCCATGGCTCTCCTGGACGGGCTGGCCGACTTCGTGCTCGTCGATACGGGGGCGGGGCTTTCCCGGAACGTGCTGGGCTTCCTGGCTGCCGCCGGGGAAGTGATCGTGGTCGTCACCCCCGAGCCCACTTCCCTTACCGACGGCTACAGCCTGATCAAGGTGCTGGCCCGCTTCAACCTGCACCGGCAGGTGCTGCTGGCGGTCAACCGGGCCGGCAGCGAGCAGGAGGCCCTGGCCACGGCCCGCCGGCTGGAGATGGTGGCCGGCCGCTTTCTGAACCTGCCGGTGGTCTACCTGGGAGCCATTCCCGAGGACCGGGTGGTGCACCGGGCGGTGCGGGAGCAGAGGCCTTTTTACCTGGCGGAGCCCCGCTCCCGGCCCGCCAGGAGTGTGGCCGCCATGGCCCGCTTTCTTGCCGGCGGCATGTCCCGGGAGGATCAGTCCCGGCCGGGCCTGCGGGGTTTCGTGCAGCGCCTGGCCAGGCTGTTCAACCGCCAGTGAAAGTTTACGGGAGGTACGGATTTTGTTTGACCAGCTCACCATCAACCAGAAGATCGAGGTGGCGAGGGAGGGGGAAGGGGACTGGTACGCCTCCGCCGTTCAGGATATCAGCGGGCGTGAGCTGCACGTTTTGCTGCCCCGCCTGCGGGGGAACGTCCTCATCCTGGGCCCGGGGGACCGGGTGAGTGTGCGCTTTTTTGATGAGTCGGCCAGCTTTGTTTTCCCCGCCCGCTGCCTGGGTCGGATTGGAAAAGAGGTACCCCTCTACCGCCTGGTTCCCACCGGTGAGTGCCGGCGGGTGCAGCAGCGCCGGCACGTGCGCCTGAAAACCCTCCTGGAAGTCCATTACGCCCGGCTGCCGGAGGAGGGCGGCCGCCAGGCTGCTTACAAAAAGGCCTATACGGTGGATATCAGCGGCGGGGGAATGCTCCTGGCCGTGGACGAGCCGCTCCCGCCCGGCCGGGAAGTGCTGCTGAAGTTCAACCTGCCCCTGCAGAAGGGCGCCCGGAAGATGGAACTCCGTGGCCGGGTGCTGCGGCTGATGGAGAAGGAAAAATCAAAATACCATGTGGCCCTGGAATTTGTGGATATCACCACCGCCCAGCAGGACCTGATCATGCGTTATATTTTCCAGTGCATGGCCCGCCAGGCCCGGCTTACCAGGAAGTGAGAACGTGGATAACGCTGCCGACAGGGAAAAACTCTGGCAGGAATTCAAGCGGACAAGAAGCCCGGAGATCCGCCACCGGCTCATCCTTTCCTACCTCTGGCTGGTCAAGTACCTGGCCGGCCGGCTGGCCGTCAGGCTGCCGTCGTGCCTGAGCCAGGAAGACCTGGAGAGCTGCGGCATCTTCGGGCTGATCGAGGCCATCGACAAGTTCGACCCGGACCTGGGGCACAATTTTGAAGCCTACGCCACCACCCGGGTGCGGGGAGCCATGCTGGACGAGCTGCGCCGGGCTAACTGGATGCCCCGCACCCTCTGGCGCAGGGTCCAGCAGCTCAGGGCCGCCCGGGAGAAACTGGAGAACCACTACCAGGAAAAGGTGCCCGTGGACGCGCTGGCGGAGGAAATGGGCCTTTCCCGGTCCGAGGTGCGCTACCTGGACAACCAGCTCTGCCGCCTGCATACCCTCTCCCTGGATGAAATGGTGGCCGCGGGCAACGGCGAGCCGGTCCGGCTGGGGGACCTGCTGCCCGACGAAACCAGCCCCGATCCCCTGGAGCGCGTAACGGAAGAAGAGAACAGGGAGCTTCTGGCCCGGGCGGTGGCCAGCCTGCCGGAGAAAGATCAGCTGGTGCTGGCCCTGTACTACCAGGAGGGCCTGACCTTAAAGGAAATCGGGGCTGTCCTGGATGTTTCCGAGTCCAGGGTGTGCCAGCTGCACAGCCGGGCCATCAACCGCCTGCGCCAGAAGCTGGCCGGGCGGGCTTGAAAAGTTATGCGCGGGCGGGTGCTCCGGTAACCGCCGGGGCGGTCCGGAGATAACGCCGCGCCCGACGAGTTACCGAAGCTGAATTTCTCAAGAGGGGGGAACCCGACGTGATCCGTGGTCTTTATACTGCCGCCACCGGCCTGGGCGTCCAGCAGGCCCGGCTGGACGTGCTGGCGAGCAACCTGGCCAACGCCTCCACCAGCGGCTTCAAGGCCGATAACGTTGTGCAGAAACCTTTCCCCGAACTGCTGCTGGTGGAGCAGCAGGAGGGGGCTTTCAGAACCGGCCCCGGCTGGCGCTACGTGGGTACAACCAACCAGGGCGCGGCCGTTGCCCGGGTGGTAACCAATTTTTCCCCCGGCACCCTCCAGGCCACGGGTAGGAACACCCACCTGGCCCTGGCCGATCCCGGCGCTTTCCTGGTAGTGCAGACCCCGCAGGGAGAACTTTACACCCGGGACGGCAACCTGGCCGTGGACGGCGAGGGTTACCTGGTGGACTCCCGCGGCAACCGGGTGCTGGGGGAAGCCGGCCCGGTGCGGGTGGGGACTGATGATTTCCAGGTCACCGCCGGGGGAGAAATAATCCGGCCCGGGCAGGGAACGGTGGGCCGCCTGCGCATAGTCCAGTTTGCCGACCTGAACCTGCTGACCAAAACCGGGGATAACTACTTTGCGGCTCCCGCCGGCAGCGCCCGGCCGGCGGCCAGTCCCGAAGTCCGCCAGGGTTATCTGGAAGGGTCCAATGTGGACCCCGCCGCCTCCATGGTGCAGCTGGTCAGCGCCGTGCGCTCCTATGAGGCCAACCAGCGCATCCTGCAGGCCCAGGACCAGCTCCTGGACCTGGCGGTCAACCGGGTGGGGGCGCTGCGCTAGCATTTACCGGCGCGACCCGCCCCTGCTGATATGAAATCTCTTTAAACGAGGTGATCCCATGCTGCGGGCCCTGTCCACCGGAGCCGCGGGGCTTTACGTCCAGCAGCTCCGCCTGGATACCTGTGCCAGCAACCTGGCCAACATCAATACTTCCGGCTACAAAAGGCAGGAAGTTAGCTTTGCCGACCTGCTCTACCAGGAAATGGGGCGGGAGGGCATACCCGCCGAAAGGCAGGTTTTGCCGGGGGCATTCAATCCCGGCCCCACGCCCCCGGAAGGAAGCGGTGTGCGGGTGGCCGCAGTCACCCGGGACTTCCGGCCCGGCAGCCTGATCCGCACCGGGCAGCCCCTGGACGCGGCCATCCAGGGCGACGGCTTTTTCCGGGTGCGGCTGCCCGGGGGGGAATACGCCTATACCAGGAACGGCAGATTTACCGTGGATTCCGGTGGGCGCCTGGTCACCGAACAGGGCTATCCCCTGGAACCGGAAATTGTTTTGCCTGACGGATATCGGTCCGTAACCCTTCATTCCGACGGGAGGGTGACGATAATAAACAGTGACCGGCAGGAAGAGGAAGCTGGCCGGCTGACCCTTTACTCCTTCACCAACCCGGCGGGACTCGCCGCCCGGGGAGAGAACCTCTACCTGGCCACGACGGCCAGCGGCGGGGCGGTGGAATTCCAGCCGGGGAACGGCGGCATGGGTGCCCTGATCCCGGGCTGCCTGGAGGCTTCCAACAGCGACCTGACGGTGGAGATGACTGCCCTGGTGGAAGCCCAGCGGGCCTACCAGCTGAGCCTGCGGGTGGTCGGCACCGCCGACGAAATGTGGGGCATGGCCAACAACCTGCGCAAGTAAAACCGGTATCTGCCCGGGACAGTCATAAATATTCAGTAAAACCGTGATGAAGAGGATGCGGCGCTTTCCGGAGCGAACGACTTGCGAAGCGCCGGTAACAGCACCCGGTGAAGCGAGGCTGCCGGCTCGGCTCTCGAGGACGCATGATGAACTACCCGGAAGAATACTTTTTAAGACATATTGTTTCAAGAGGTAACAACGAAGAATGATTGGTGGCGGGCAATCCGCAGAGAGCCAGAGCCGGCCCGAAGCGAGCCGTGGTGCTGTCGGCGCGGAGCACTGGAGTGAGCGAGGACAGCGCCGCATCCAACCGGGTTCACTGAATATTTAACGAACAACGGCAGGCAGCCTAGAAGGAGGAATGGAATGGAGCCGGCCAAGTTTGATAGACCTGTGGAGATACAGGTGGGCATTGCCGATTATAAAATCGGCAGGGAGCCGGCCCGGCTGATTACCCTGGGCCTGGGTTCCTGTGTGGGGGTAAGCCTTTACGACCCGGCGCTCAAGCTGGGCGGGCTCCTGCACCTGATGCTTCCGGACAGCACTCAGTTTAACAACGTGACCAAGCCGGCCAAGTTTGCCGACCTGGGCATTCCCCTGCTGATCGACGAAATGAAAAAAAACGGGGCCCATCTGAGCCGCCTGCAGGCCAAGCTGGTGGGGGGCGCCCAGATGTTTTCGGGCCTGGACAGCAAGATGATCCTGAACATCGGCCAGCGCAACGTGGAAAAGGCCCGGGCAATGTTAAGGGAAGCAGGTATTCCCATCCTGGCTGAAGAAGTAGGAGGTAACCGGGGGCGGACCATGATTTTCGACACCAGCAACGGTCAGGTGAGCATCCGCATGCTGGGGAGCAAGCTGAAGGTGATCTGAAGTGGATTTTGCCAGTTTTAAAGAAATGATGCGCCGGCATTTTCACCTGGACCTGAACAGCTACAAGGAAACCCAGCTCAGAAGGCGGCTGGATGCCTACCTGGTGCGGCGCCAGCTTCCTGATTATGGAGCCCTGTTTCAAAAGCTGGTGGGCGACCCCGCCGCTTACCGGTCCTTTGTGGACTACCTGACCATCAACGTATCGGAGTTTTTTCGGGACCCGGAAAGGTTCCGGGAGCTGGAAAGCATCATCCTGCCCGGCCTCCTGAAAGAAAAGAGGACGCTGAAAATATGGAGCGCCGGCTGTGCCGCGGGCGCCGAGCCGTACTCGGTGGCCATCATTCTGGAGGAGCTTACCCCGGGGCACCCGCACCACCTGGAGGGAACGGATATAGACCAGAATATCCTGGCCAGGGCAAGGGAAGGCCGGTATCCTCCCGAAGCCGTGCGCAACGTCAGCCCGCAGCGGCTGGCCCGGTTTTTCACCAGGGAAAACGGTTCTTTTGTCATTAGCGAAACCATCCGCCGGCGGGTGACCTTCAGGCGCCACGACCTGCTGAACGATTCCTTTGGCCAGGGTTACGACCTCATCCTGTGCCGTAACGTGACCATTTACTTTACCCGGGAGGCCCAGGACAGGCTCAACGATAAACTGGCCCGGGCGCTGGCTCCGGGTGGGGTGCTGTTTGTTGGCGGAAGCGAGATGATCTTCAATTACCGGGAACTGGACCTGGAAAAGATACGCACCTGCTTTTACCGCAGGCGGGCTGCAAAGGGGGATAACTTTTGAGCTACAGGAACCTTTCGCCGGTGGAACTGGACGCCCTCAGGGAAATCGGTAACATCGGGCTGGGCAACGCGGTGACCTCCCTGGCCCAGTTAATCAACCGCCGGGTGAACATGCGCGTGCCCCGCAGCAGTTTCCTGCCCTTCGAGGAGATGATCGAGCTGGTGGGCGGGTACGAGGAGCTGGTGGGCTGCGTGAGCCTGCGGGTGCTGGGGGACGCGCCGGGAATAGTGCTGTATATTTTTGACGGGGAGAGTACCCTCCGCCTTGTGGACATGCTCCTGGGGCTGCCGGTGGGGACCACCGGTGAGCTGGACGAGATGGCCCGGTCGGCGATAAAGGAGATCGGCAATGTGCTCACCGGTTCCTTTGTCAGCGCCATCAGCATGATGACCGGTTTGAACATGATCACCACCGTGCCCCTGTTTGCCTTCGATATGCTGGGGGCGGTGCTGACCTCCCTGATGGTGGCTGCCGGCAGGGTGGAAGAAGAGGTGCTGGTTATAGAAACGGAGCTGTTCCAGGAAGATGAAACGTTGATCAAAGGGCACTTTTTCCTGCTCACCGAGCCGGGGGCCATTGAACGTTTAATGGCTGCCCTCGGTTTATAAGATGGAGCTTTTTCAGTACATGCGAGGGGGAAACGGGATGGGTAAAAGGATCCTGGTGGTTGATGATGCCGCCTTCATGCGGATGATGATCAAGAATATCGTGACCAAAAACGGTTACGAAGTGGTGGGCGAGGCGGAAAACGGCAAGCAGGCCGTGGAAAAATACGCCGAGCTCAAACCGGACATTGTGACCATGGACATCACCATGCCCGATATGGACGGGATCGAAGCGGTTAAGGCCATTAAAGCCATTGATCCCGAGGCCAGCATTGTCATGGTCAGCGCCATGGGCCAGCAGGCCATGGTTATGGATGCCATTCAGGCCGGGGCCAGGGACTTTATCGTCAAGCCCTTCCAGCAGGAGAGGCTCCTGCAGGCCATTGAGCGGGTACTGGCCCGCTCCCGCAGGTAGGTAAGAGGAGGCGCGTCGAATGCAGGATGTCCTGAGCCAGGGGGAAATAGATTCCCTCCTGGCGGCCCTCACATCCGGCGAACTGAGCCTGGAGGAAGCTCAAAAAACGGCGGCCCCTTTGATCAAGCCCTACGATTTTCGCCGGCCCAACAAGTTTTCCAAGGAGCACCTGCGGACCCTGGAAATAATGCACCAGCATTTTGCCCGGCTGCTGTCCAGCTTTCTTTCCGGTTATCTCAGGGCGGCAATTAACGTGGAAATGGCCTCGGTGGGACAAATGATATATGAGGAGTTTATCCGCTCCATTCCCAGCCCCACGGCCCTGGCCGTCTTCGGCTTAAAGCCCCTGGAGGGTCCGGCCCTGCTGGAGATCAACACCCAGGTGATTTTCCCGATGCTGGACCTGCTTTTTGGAGGACCGGGCACCTCGTCTGACCAGATCAGGGAACTGACGGATATCGAAGTAACCGTGGCCAGACGGCTGGTGGAGCGCATTCTGGAGCACCTGGCCCAGGCCTGGCACGATTTTTACACCGTGGAGCCCCGGGTGGAAAACATCGAGTCCAACCCCCGGATGCAGCAGCTTTATTCGCCCAACGAGGTGGTGGCCCTCATTACCTTTTCCGTGTCCATCAACGATGAGGAGCGGGGCTTTGTCAACCTCTGCCTGCCCTACCTGCTGATGGAGCCGGTGATCTCCCGTCTTTCGGTGCGCCAGCAGTTCAGCCGCCAGGCGGGCGGCCCCCGCCCGGAGGATCTGGAGCGGCTGAGCCACTGGCTGGGATTTTCCCGGGTGGAACTGCAGGTGATTCTGGGGGAAGCGGAAATCACCGTGCACGAGCTGCTGCAGCTGCAGGAGGGCGACGTGCTGGTGTTAAACCGCCACCTGAATGAGGACCTGGACCTGTACGTGGAGGGGGAGCGGAAGTTCGGCGTACAGGCCGGGCGGGTGGGGCAGAACCTGGCGGTGCAGGTGGTATCGCTGAGCGGGGAGGATATGAACGGTGAATGACGGCAACAATTTTCTGAGCCAGGAGGAAATAGACGCCCTGTTAAAGGCCGCGGCCGGAGAAACGGCACCGGAGGCGGGCAATGCGGAGGGCGAGGTGGCAGCCGCAGCTGCGCTGTCCACGGAGGAAGGGGTGGCGGCGGAGGGCCGGGTTGACGACAACGGGGGGCCGGAGCAGCCGGCCGTGGAACCGGCCGGTGAGCCGGCGCCGGGGAGCGGCTCCTCCTCCGCGGGCTGCCGGCCGGCGGTGGACCTGACCCCCGAAGAAAGGGACGCCCTGGGGGAAATCGGCAACATTTCCATGGGGTCGGCCGCCACCACCCTTTCGGAACTGCTGAACCAGAAGGTGACCATTACCAGTCCCCGGGTGCTTACCTGCAACCAGGAGGAATTTTTTTCCTCCTTCAAGGTGCCCTACGTCATCATCCAGGTGGAATTTAAAGAAGGCCTGAAGGGTTTCAATGTGCTCATCATCCAGTTGAAGGACGCCATGGTCATGGCCGACCTGATGATGGGCGGGGATGGTACCAACGTGGCGGAACAAATCTCCGAACTGGAGCTTTCCGCCGCGTCGGAGGCCATGAACCAGATGATCGGCTCGGCCTCCACCTCCCTGGCCACCATTTTCCGCCGGACCATCAACATTTCCCCGCCCCAAACCACGGTGCTGGAGGTTTCGGAGGAGGGAACGGGCTACCGGCTGCCCACCGGAGACCCCATTGTGGTGGTCTCCTTCAAGATGACCATCGGCGATCTGGTGGATACGGAGATCATGCAGATCATGAGTCTGGAGACGGCCAAAGAGGAGGCCGCCATGCTTCTGGAGCAGCTGATGGCCCAGGCTGCCGCCCCCGCCCCGCAGGCTGCCGTTCCGGAACCGGAGTCCCCGCCGGCATCTGCCCGGGTGGAAACTCCCCCGGCCGCGGCCGCGGGAGCGCCGTCCGGGAACGGCGACAGGCGTGCTCCGGGCACCTTGAGCGAGGAGGAACAGCGCAAGCTGGAGCTGCTGCTGGACATCCCCCTGAAAGTCAGTGTGGTCCTGGGGCGCACCCGGCGGCCGATTAAAGAAGTGCTGGGCCTGACTCCGGGAGCCATTGTGGAGCTGTCCTCCCTGGTGGACGAGCCGGTGGAGGTGCTGGTGAACGGCACCCTGGTAGCCCGGGGGGAAGTGGTGGTGGTCAATGAAAACTTCGGCGTGCGCATCACCAGCATCATCAGCCCGGAAGAACGGGTGGAACAGCTGGGAAGGCGTTAATTATCCCGGCCGGATGCAGCCATGCCGGTCTTAGGAAGGGTTGGAAAATGTTTGCGAACCAAAGGAGGAAATAAGGAATTTTTGTAGAATGTTGTAATTTGTGCCTTTACAGTACCATTGAAATTATTCGCTAACGAGGAGTAAGCCCATGGCCGGAAAAACTGCTTCGATCAGCCGCTCAACCCGTCCAATGGAACTAAATGCAGCAGTGGCGGCTGCCCGCCCCTGGACCTACCAGGTTGCCTTCTGGGGGCTGGCGGCGCTGCTCTTTTTCCCGCCCTTTTTCCGGGGACTTTTCTTCCCCCCGGAGCAGGAAATGGCCCTGATGGGCGCGGCGATTATCTTCTGGTTTACCTGGCTCTGGAAGCACGGGCGGCGGGATTACAGCTTTTTAACCCACCCGCTGGACTACTTCACCCTGGCCCTGCCGCTGGTGTACGTCATGGCCGCCTTCGGCGCGGTCAACTACGGCCTGGCCGTGGATGAAATTGTGAAGAACATCCTCTATTTCCTGGCCTACTGGGTGGCCGTTCAGGTGGTGCAGCGGGAGGAAGACGCCCGCCGGCTGCTTCAGGTCATCTACCTGGCTGCCGCCGGGGTGGCCCTGGCCGGCCTGTTCACGGCCACCGGCCTGGTTTACATAAAGGATGGTTTTCTCAACGGGCGCATTTATTCTTCTTTTCAGTATCCCAACGCCCTGGCCAGCTACCTGGCCCTGGCGGGATTCCTGGGGCTGTTCTTCTGGGCGCACCACGGCTTTTCCACCGTGGGTGCAAGCATCACCGACCGGGTGCTGCGCCAGGCCCTGCCCCGGCGCCTGCTGGAGTGCCGGCCGTACGGGTATTTTTACGCCGCGGCCAACTTCATCATCCTGGCCGTGCTCTTCGGCACCAGGTCCCGCGGCGGCCTGCTCATCACCGGCGCGGTGTTCATACTCTACCTGATCGGGCTGCACTGGCAAAAGCGGCTGCCCGTACTGCTGCATGCGCTGTATGTGGGCGGCCTGGGTTATATTGCATCCCATAAGTTCATCGCGGCAGCCATGACCAGGCAGATGGGAACGGCCTGGCTCTGGATCTTGGGCGGGCTGGCCCTGGTGCTGGCCGGGCAGTGGGCCTGGACCCTGGTTGAAAAACGCTATCTATCCCCGTGGCTGGGGGATAAAAGAAAGGTGAGCCTGGCCCTGGCCTCCGTGATCCTGGCCTGCCTGGTGGCAGGTGCGGCGGTGCTGGCCGCACACCCCGGGGCCATGGAAAAGGTAACCAGCTTCACCTACCTGCGCAATGCCTTTGAACGCGCTTACTTTGTTAAAGACGCCCTGGCCATGATCAAAGACCGCCCCTTCCTGGGCTGGGGAGGCGGCGGCTGGGAAGAGGCCTACCGGGCCTACCAGGGCTACCTGTACAACTCCAACGAGGTGCACAGTCACTACTTCCAGGTGGCCGTGGAGACCGGCCTGGTGGGTCTGCTGGTGATGCTGGGCATCTGGGCCTCCTTCCTCCTGGCCGCCCACCGGGCTTACTGGGGTGCGCCCGCTGAGAGCGCCCGCCGGGGGATGGTCTGGGCCATGACCGCCGGTGCCCTGGCCACCGGCCTGCACGCGGCCATCGACTTCGACCTGTCCCTTTCGGCCCTGACCCTGGCGTTGTGGACTCTCTTTGCCTGCGCCAGAGTTTTGGGCTATAATCGAGAGTAGTACCAACAAAGGGCTGAAATTTAAAATGGGTAAAAAAGCCAAACGAAAGAAGCTTAAAGCGGTTGTAAACGAACCCGTTCAAAAAGAGAGCGCTCTACCGCGCCCGGTAAAGAGCACCAGGAAACAACCACCTGCTACAGCAATCCTGATCGCAGCCACCGTTGTCAGCGCCGTTGTGTTCCTCTTTGCTTTTTCCCTGGCCTCGGCCAACAGCTATGCGGAACAGGCCACGGCGTACCTGCAGCAGGGAAACGTCAAGCAGGGCCTGGCCGCCATGCAGCAGGCAGCCGCCCGCAACCCTTTTAACGCCGACTATCACACCGTCCTTATGCGCATCTACCTGGGCACGGGTCAACCGCAGCAGGCCCTGGAGGAAGCCCGCCGGGCCGCGGCCCTGAGCCGCTACAGCGCCGGCTGTCAGGCCGACCTGGCGCAGGCATTGCTGGCCGCCGGCAGGTACCGGGAGGCGGTGGAATCCGCCCGTCGGGCGGTGGAACTGGCCCCGTACCAGATTGCCTGGTACGAAACCCTGGCCACCACCTGTGCTGCCGCCGGCCGGGGTGAGCTGCAGGCGGGGAATAAAGACGCCGCACGACAGCACCTGGAAGAAGCTTTGCAGGTGCCGGAGATGATCCGGGCCCGGGTGGCCGGGCTGGGGGAAGAGGAGAAGAAACTCTGGGTGGATGCCCCCATGCTCTCCGTTACCCCCGGGGTGCACCTGGGCTTGGGGCAGGCCTGCTACCTGCTGGGCGACCTGCCGGGTGCGGAGAAAAGCCTGCAGGCTGCTCTGCAGGACGACCGGTTGAAGGGCGAAGCATCCCTCTGGCTGGCCATGGTTAAAGAAAAGCAGGGCCAAAAGGAGGAAGCTCAAAAGCTGCTCAAGGAAGCCGGGCAGATAAATAAAAACCTGGAAGCGGCCTATGAACGGTTGAAGGCGGTCCCGACCCTAAAGGGATGAAGCGAGCAGGTGTACAGATATGTATGATCAGATTAGAGAAATTTACACCTACAGGGAAATGCTCCGGAATCTGGTGGCTAAAGAACTCCGGGCACGATACAAGGGGTCGGTGCTCGGTTTTTTGTGGTTGTATTTTTTTTAGCTTTATTAACTAAAGCTTGATTTAATTTGCATGAATATATCCGCTGGGTTGGTTCGTATACCGACATCCAGTGGTTTTTCTTCTTTAGTCTCTAAGGTTTGATTCCAAATAGTTATGGAGGCTCTTATATGAATCCACATCAAGATCACCCCACCGGTCCTGTGGCTATGTTCTTAAGCTTTTGGCATAATCGTCAACTCATTTGGCAGATGACGCGGCGTGAGATTGTGGGGCGCTATCGTGGATCTATAATTGGTTTGGCTTGGTCGTTTTTAAATCCTATATTGATGCTCTTTATCTATACTTTCGTTTTCTCCGTTGTTTTTAAGGCTCGCTGGGGTATTAGTGGGGAGGAAAGTAAAGCCGATTTTGCCATCATCCTCTTCGTGGGTATGATCGTACATGGCCTCTTTGCTGAATGCATCAACCGCGCGCCGGGATTAATTATTTCCAATGTCAATTACGTCAAAAAAGTTGTCTTCCCGTTGGAAATATTGCCCTGGGTGGCTTTGGGGTCGGCTCTCTTTTATAGTTTGGTGAGTGTGACTGTGTTGTTATTGGCACAACTTATCATCAACCAGACCTTTCCCTGGACCAGCCTGCTTCTCCCTCTGGTACTGCTGCCCCTTGTTTTTGCTAGCATAGGTTTTGCCTGGTTTTTGGCAGCGCTGGGAGTTTATGTACGCGATATAGGGCAAGTAACCGGCATTTTCACCACGATACTCATGTTCCTGTCGCCCGTGTTCTATCCGGTGTCGGCTTTGCCGAAACCTTATCGAGACTGGTTGAACCTAAACCCGCTCACGCTTATCATTGAAGAAAGCCGCAAGGTACTAATCTTCGGCAGTGTGCCCGATTGGCCCTCCCTATGTATCGCATTACTGGCAGGTTTGACCATCGCTGCTACTGGTTTTTGGTGGTTTCAAAAAACTCGAAAGGGGTTTGCGGATGTCCTCTGATAATGTTGCCATCCGGGTCAACAATCTCTCCAAGTGTTACTACATTTACGACCGGCCGCAGGACCGGCTCAAGCAATCTATTATCCCGCGTATACAAAGGCTTTTGGGCATGGAACCCAAAAACTATTTTCGTGAGTTTTGGGCGCTGCGGAACGTCTCATTCGAAGTAAAAAAAGGCGAAACCGTCGGTATCATCGGGCGCAACGGTTCAGGTAAATCCACCCTGTTGCAGATCATCTGCGGCACCCTTACTCCGACTAGTGGTACGGTGGAGACCAATGGCCGTATTGCGGCCCTGCTGGAACTTGGCTCCGGCTTTAACCCGGAGTTTACTGGTCGCGAGAATGTATATTTAAACGGTGCCGTCCTGGGTCTTTCTAAGGAAGAAATTGATGCGCGTTTCGATGATATTGTTTCCTTCGCCGATATTGGTGACTTCATCGACCAGCCGGTAAAAACGTATTCGAGCGGGATGTATGTAAGGTTGGCTTTTGCGGTACAGGCGTGCATCGACCCAGATATCCTTATTGTGGACGAAGCTTTGGCAGTCGGCGATGAGAAGTTTCAACGCAAGTGTTTCGATCGAATAGAACACCTGCGTTCGAATGGGGCTTCAATTTTGCTCGTTACGCATTCGACTACCGTGATAGAGCGTTTCTGCCAGCGTGCCGTGCTTTTGCACAATGGAAATCTCCACGGTGTCGGACCGAGTAATATTATCGTAGATCAATATCACGCACTTCTCTATGCGGATGAGAAAGCCTATCTGCAAATTCTCAACCGCGAGAGGCGGGTGGCCGTAGAACCTAATACTGAATCTCACCACCCTGCTAATCAGGTAGGTGCCAAAGCCTCCGAAGACAACAAATTTGAAGACGAGGGAAAGCTTCGCGCCCAGATTGTCTCTTATAGTATAACTGATTTATCGGGATGCCATCGAGAAATCTTTCAACCAGGAGAAACAGTACTCGTAAACATGACAATTAATTGCTTTGAAGCAATAGGTGAGATTCAAGCCGGGATCAGTATTAAGACGGTCGAAGGCGTTCCTTGTTTTGGGACGAGTACCCTTTATTTTGGGAATAATTGTAAAGGTGTTAAGCCTGGCGAAATAGTGTTGGTACGTTTCCGTCTTTCGCTATCGCTCTGTGAAGGTGTTTATTTCGTATCCCTAGCTATTGCCGAACCAGTTTTGCAAGGAGATATGCAGTATCTCGATAAGCGGAGTGATGCCATTATCTTCAAAGTTTCGGAGCCAAGATTGAAAGCTACTGGGATTGCATATCTACCTGCTACGGTCGAGATCATAAGGGGTGGAATTAGATGACAATTAAATCCATTCTTATAGTTACAGAAGCATTCGAGTTTGGTGGTCTAGAGACACATATACGGGGGGAGATTAAAGAACTTTCTAAGTATGGCTGTAGGGTTCATTTGGCTTGTGGACATAGATTTAGAGAGGATCTAATTCCTTCATCCATTGCTTCAGTTTCATCCGGGTTGGCACTTGGTCCCGATGCGACGATGAAAGATCTCGTAAATACGGTTGAAGCCCTTGATTCACTCATTGTTGAACATAATGTGCAAGTCGTGCATGCTCATCCCTTTACCTCAATGTTTCCCGCCCTTATCGCTTCAGAAAAAAGACAGCTTCCATGTGTTTTATCTCTACACGGCCCAGCTTCACTTGGTGACTGCTACGGTCCATACTACGACTTTCTGTTGAGGTCTGTCATATTGCCGGGAGCTAGTATGGTTATTGCCGTGTCTGAGGAAGTTCTCTCGCTTGTATTACCCTATGTTTCCGCCAATAAAGTAGTATTGATACCTAACGCTGTTGCGTTAAATGATTATCCTGTCTGTGAATTCAGATCTCCATTTGATGCACCTTGGCTGGTTGTCAGTCGTCTAGATGCGTTTAAAGTGAAAGGGATTATCGAGTTTATTCGATATGCAAGAAAAGCGGGAATAAAAGGAATCAAGATCGCTGGCGATGGCCCAGCCAGAACGTCATTGGAAGATATGCTTCGCAATGAAGGTTTACAGAATTATGTTAATTTCTTAGGATTCCGGACGGACATTACGAATTTAATGCATGATTGCTCTGGTGTTGCCGGGATGGGTAGAGTAGTACTTGAAAGTTTAGCCTGCGGCAAGCCTGTATGCCTAGTCGGTTACGACGGGGTGAAAGGGCTGGTCGACAAGCAGCTATTTGATCGCGCTGCTAAATTTAATTTTTCCGGACGAAATCTTCCTAACATTGACGTGGAAACTTTCATGGCCCAACTTGCATGCATTAGCAAGAATAGTGTAATAGCTGGCCGTGATTGGTTGATTCCAGATCATGACGAAGGATTTGTGTGGCAAAAATTTTTGTCGTTTTGTAATTCAGCTCCAGTATGTAAACCATCAATTGCTACAAACATCTATACATGGATTGTTTCTAACTGTGAAGTAGATCAGTTCCCGTATCTTTTATCCGATAATTTATTTAAGCAAACGGGAAAGCTTATTCATTCCAGAATGCATTCAAATCATAAAATTGTTAGTAGCTTTCATTTTTATCAACTATTGCATGAAGAACATAAACTTCAGATGATGAATAAACTTTTTGCGGAGCGCGATATGCAGATAGCTTCCCTCAAACAAGCTATAGCAGAGCGTGAAAATGATATTGTCCGCCTTAAACATATGATAGCTGAGCGTGACGGCCAGATTGCTATAGTTAAAAAAGCTGTGATTGAGCGCGATGAGCAAATTGCCTCTCTCAATCAAACATTAGCCGAGCGTGAAGCACAGATCGCTTCTCTTAAAATGCAGTTACACGATATTTGGACGAGCAACTCGTGGCGGATTACACGCCCCCTGAGATTTTTCAAAAAGCTTGTTCGAAATTCTAAGCGGACAATCTATTTATTGTTAATACGCATTTACTCGAGACTTCCTAAAGCGTTTCATTATGCAAAAAGAATCATATATAAAGGGAGTGATTTGGCATTTGCATTCGCCAGAGTCCTGCGGACGCATGGGGTACGCTATGCCCTAACAAAGGTGAAGCAGCGTCTGCTGCGTGAATTAAGCCAACCCACAGAAATCGGTCAAGTACTTGCGACTAATCAGGAACGTTATTTGATGGAACAGTCCGCTCAGAGTTCATACCTAAAAAGATATATTGAATCTGGGTTTATTTCCCATCATTTTGATTACTTTCACGAGCATCTTGCAACACGGATCATGTTAAGCACCAAGGTGCTAGTTTACCCATTATCTTACCCGCGAGAGTTGACACAGCGGCCGGATCACGTGATCCGATATTTCGCACAAAATGGATACCTTTGCATTATCATTTCAATTGATAATAAAGATCCATTTGTACAGGAGATTTCAAGTGGGATTTATTTCACCAACATGTTTGCTGAGACAATTAGCTATTTATCTGGTAGAAAACCTGTCCTGTATATAACTTACCCATTCTTCTCTTACATTGTTGAACATTTGCCTAATGCGGTTGTTGTCTATGACACACTCGATGATCTAAGTGTGTTTTCGCTTTATTGTGATGCGATGAAGCGGGATCACGAGTCCCTCCTAGCTCGTTCCGATGTTGCACTATTCTCATCTAAGGCTCTCCTAGATAAAAATAGATCCTATGTAGTTAATGATTCTTTTCTAGTAAGCAATGGGGTTTGGGTGGATGATTTTAAGCTCGATCCAATGGATCCGGAAGTGCCGGTTTTTCAAAAACCGGAAGGGGCAGTTCTAATCGGATATCACGGGGCGATCAGTGAATTGCTTGATTGGGAATTGTTGGAGCGAATTCTTCAAGATAGGAGGATTTGGCTTGTCTTTATTGGACCACTAACGAGGTTCGATGAATTATCCAGCGAAGTCAACGTGGATGCCCAGCAGCGGGTACTTTCTTCTGATCGCGTCATTCATATTCCTACTGTTCCGTATTCGGAACTTAAGTATTACCTTCGCCTCTTTGATGCGGGCATTATTCCATTTATTGTTAATGATAAAACAAACTCCGTGTTGCCTCTCAAGCTTTTCGAATATATGGCTATGGGCTTGAAGGTGTTCGCAACATCCACACGAACCCTGTCTGAGTATGCGGAATTTATCACTGTTGCTGATCGTACCATGCTACCTACGGCAATCAGTAAGTGGGTAGATGACATGCATGATGGCGGGCAAAAGATAAATTCCACTCAGAACTATGACCCCATTTTGAGGGAGGTAGACTGGGGCAGTCAGTTGGCGCCTGTATTGAAAAAGGTTGATGAATTACTTAATGATCACAGGCCCCGTAGACGGCAAGCAAGGCGTGTTGATATCGTAAATATCAATTTCTTCGACTGGGACGGAATAACTCTATACAAGGGAGGTGCTGAGCGCTACATCTTTGATTTAGCATGCCTGCTCAAGGAAATGGGGTGGTCACCACGAATAATTCAGAATGCTAACAATCCTTTCGAGATTGATTTTCGTGGCATCCCGGTTTATGGTGTACAAACCGGATGTGGTCATGATTTGAGAGGAATGTCGAGAAAATATAGAGAGGTATGCAGGAATACTGACCTGATTATTGCGTCACCTCTCGATCTGGCATGTGAACTGGGGGGTTTGAACGTCATAGGGATTAATCACGGAATATATTGGGACCACAAATACAAGACACTTTCAGATTTTAATCTGACTGAGTATCGCAATGTATTTGATGCCTTGAGGGTTGTTAGAACATGTGTATGTGTTGATACGAACTTTATCAACTGGGTTAGAACATATGACTATACGCTTAGTGAAAAGCTGAGGTATGTGCCAAATTACTTTGATGGCGGATTATTCAAGCCGGTAGACAAGGACTTTACTGGAAAGATCAGATTTCTCTATCCAAGAAGGCTCTATGAGGCCCGAGGCATTTTCATTACACTGAAGGCCTTTGATTACTTGTTTGATAAATACAAGGATATCGAGCTTCATCTAGTTGGTCAGGCGAATTTGGAAGATGCCCGGATCGTTTCGGAGTTCGTTGCTAAGTATTCTGGGAGAGTGATATGGGAAGAGTTTGATATGGACGAAATGCACAAGGTATATCAAAAGAGCCATGTCGTACTCATTCCCACCATGTATTCGGAGGGGACATCGCTATCTTGTTTAGAGGCAATGGCTACGAGGAATGCCGTTATTGCTACCAATATTGGTGGCCTTCCCAATCTTGTCATTGATGGATTTAATGGTCGTTTGATCGAGCCAAAGGTCGAATCATTGGTGGAGGCCATTGAAACTCTCCTCAGCGACCGCAGACAGATTGCCGAAATGGCGGAGAAGGGGGTGCAGTTGGCGAATGTCTTCGAAAAGGAACGTTGGATCAGGCATTGGCGGAACATAATACAAACTCTAGTAGAATATAACATATAAAAATTTGTTTATTGCTGTTGGCAACCGTACCGAGGCTATCAAAATGGCCTGTGGTTCTTGCGCTTAAACGCGAGCCGCAATTTAAGGTTATGGTGTTGGTCACCGCCCAGCACTGTCACATGCTGAATCACGCAACTATCTTTTTTGGTATTGGGCCGGCCCATCGAGCTAATCTTAATGACTGAACTTAGATCTATTTTACTAGTTAGGGGAGGACAGGCGGTTTGTTAATTGATGTAGTTTTTACCCGTTCAAATCCTGTTGCCCCAGATCCACGTGTCGAAAAGGTTGCCTGGTGCCTGCAGAAGGCAGGATATAAATGCCTGGTTTTAGGCTGGCACCGAAAACTATCTGAAAATTGTCGATACCATCAGCAGCTAAATATTAAACGAATGTGTTTTCCCGGCATGTTCGGCGGTGGAATTGCGAACTTTTGGGGATTACTTGCTTTTAACCTATGGCTTTTTTTTAATCATTTGATGATACGCCCGAAAATTATTCATGCTTTCGATCTGGATACCGTTTTGCCAGCTTTGGTATCTCGGTTTTTTTTAAAAAATAAGGTTATTTATGATATTGCTGACTGGTATGCCGATTCTAGAAAAGTCGGTTTTTTAAAACCTTTCGTTGCAAAGCTTGAGCGTTGGGTATGCTCCAAAGTTGATATTGTTATCCTGGCTCATGAGAACAGGCTTCAACAACTTGGTTTCCAGCCGCGACAATGGATTGTGGTCTATAACGTCCCCGAGGATACAACAACGGAAAATGAAAGTTCGTGCAATTATGGGAATATAACTTATGAGTCAAACTTCGTATATGTAGGGGTTCTACAACCCGACCGGGGGATCGAGCAAATAATTCGTGCTGCACTTGCAATTGGCGCAAAGTTAACTATTGCCGGCTTTGGTCCATTGGCCAATATGTGTGTTTTAGAAAGCGGAAAAGGAGACCTCATTACTTTCCGCGGCCGAGTCTCCTATGAGGAAGCCCTGGCGCTTCAGCGAGGCGCTATCGCCATTCTGGCCTTATACGATCCTGCCGTACCGAATAATCGTTTTGCTGCACCCAATAAACTCTACGAAGCTATGATGTTGGGCCGACCCATCATAACATCTGCCGGAACCCTGGTGGGTGAGATCGTAGAGCGCGAAGGTATAGGTCTTGTGGTGCCTTACGGCGACATACAGCGCCTTGGAGACGCTATGAGGTTTCTTGTGTTGCACCCAGAAGAGCGCAAACGGATGGGCCAAAAAGGACGGCAGCTGTACGAAAAATACTACTCTTTTACACGACAATGCCGGGCGATCCAAGGAGTATACAAAAGTCTTATTTAAAGCGTCATGGAGATCATGAACGCCGATAACCCGGTGGTAACTATCAATGTACGTGACAACCGCGATCTGGTGGAACACGGAAAAACAGGCTTGCTTATGGAGCTTGGCGATGTGAATGGTTTTGCAATAGCATCGAAAAGCTTTTTTCGATCCCGAACAGCGGGCGGCGATGGGTGCGGCAAGATTTAGGTAGCATTCCTGTAATCAGGAGTAGTGGGGCTTGAGGGAAAGAAAAAATCCTGGTATGGTGTAAATGCCAAAACCCAAAACCACCAATACCAGGAGGGATCAGCGATGTACAATCCCCTTTCCCAGAAGCTTGCCATGATCACACCTGAAACCTTAATTGTGGGTGTAGACGTGGCCAAGCATACCCACTACGCCCAAATGATCAATTTCCGGGGGGAGGGACTGCACAAGCCGTTCCCATTCCAGAATACCATATCCGGCATTGGTGATCTAGTCCAGCAAATCAGGACGAT
>NZ_JMLG01000014.1:0-53004 GCF_000686645.1 Desulfofundulus thermocisternus DSM 10259 | reverse complement strand
TCCTATGAAATCAACCCCCACGGGCCGAACCAGCCCATCAAGCTGGAGGGGCTGATCGATCCGGTCAAGGGGCAGTGGAAGTCGGTCAACGAATTTGTCTTCAACAATTCCCAGCGTACCATCGAGGTAGTCAACTTCTACACCATCATGGAATATCCCATGACTTCCTGCGGCTGCTTCGAGTGCATCCTGGCCATGGTGCCGGAATGCAACGGCTTCATGGTGGTCAACCGGGAACACAGCGGTATGACTCCCTCGGGGATGACCTTCTCCACCATGGCCGGCACCATTGGCGGCGGTGCCCAGATGCCCGGCTTCATGGGTATCAGTAAATCCTACCTGGCTTCCCGCAAGTTCGTCCCGGCCGATGGCGGCCTGGCCCGGCTGGTATGGATGCCCAAGGCCCTGAAAGAGCAGCTGCGGCCGCAGCTGGAGGAAGCCGCCGAGGCAGCCGGCCTGGGCAGGGACTTCGTCGATAAGATTGCCGATGAAACCGTGGGCACCAGCGGCGAGGAGATCCTGCCCTTCCTGGAGGAAAAGGGACACCCGGCCCTGAGCATGCCTCCACTGCTGTAAAAATTGGTTTATCCGGAGCTAGAAATAAACATATCCCAGGAGGACACCTGTATAATATAGGTGTCCTCCGGGTATGTGTTATTAAATTGAAAATGAAAAAGAAAGGGGAATAGGAGAATGGGTTTAACAGGTTTGGAAATTTTTAAGCAACTACCCAAGACCAACTGCAAGGATTGTGGTCATCCGACCTGCCTGGCTTTCGCCATGGCCATGGCAGCTGGGAAAGCTGGCCTCGATCAGTGCCCCCACGTAAGCGAAGCAGCAAAGGAAGCACTGGGTGCTGCATCAGCTCCTCCCGTTGCCCTGGTAAAAATCGGAACAGGCGAGAAAGAACTCACCCTGGGTAATGAAACCGTACTTTTCCGTCACGACAAGCGATTTGAGCATCCTGCAGGAATTGCCATTACGGTAAGCGACACCGCCAGTGAAGATGAAATTACCGCCAGGGTAAGCCAGATCAATAAACTTATCTTTGATCGGGTGGGACAGCTTCATAATGTCAACCTGGTAGCTATCACCAACGATTCCGGTGATGCAGGTAAATTCGCCGCAGCAGCAAAACTAGCATCAGAAAACACTGATTATCCTCTGATTTTAATAACAGAAGATACGGCAGCCATGGAAAAGGCTCTTGAAGCCGTAGGGGGCAAAAAGCCACTGCTTTGTGGAGCTACTGCATCCAACTACGAAGGTATGACTGCACTGGCCAAAAAGTATGAAGCACCCCTGGTGGTCAAAGGTGCCGACCTCAATGAGCTGGCTGAGTTAGTAGAAAAAGTAACGGCCCTGGGTCATAAGCAATTGATTTTAGATTCAGGCGCTCGGGAAGTTCATAAAGTGCTGGCCGATCAAACCCAGATTCGCCGCCAGGCTTTAAAACGCTTCCGCCCCTTCGGTTATCCAACCATTACCTTTGTCACCAACGATGATCCGGTTCAGGCTGTTGCCGATGCCGCTGTGTACATTTGTAAATATGCGGGTATTGTGGTACTTCAAACGGCTGATCCGGCGGACATTCTGCCTTTGATCACCCTGCGGCTGAACATCTACACAGATCCACAGAAGCCAATTGCGGTAGAATCCAAGATCTACGAAATTGGCAACCCCGGACCCGATGCCCCGGTATACGTTACGACAAACTTCTCCCTCACCTATTTCTGCGTGGCCGGAGATGTGGAAGCCAGCCGGGTACCCGGTTATATTCTCGCAGTAGATACCGACGGCATCTCCGTTCTTACCGGATGGGCTGCCGGGAAATTTACCGCAGAGAAAATTGCCGAGATGCTCAAAGAATCCGGGATTGCCGAAAAGGTATCCCATCGGAAGGTGATTATCCCCGGAGGCGTTGCCGTGTTAAGCGGCAAGCTGCAAGAGCTTTCCGGTTGGGAAGTGCTGGTAGGGCCGCGTGAATCAGCAGCTATTCCTTCTTTCCTGAAACTGCGCTGGAATGTCTGATCGAGCGGCGTTCCTGTCTGATATTACAGGTCGGGCAAATTCAAACCCCATCATCACTGCCTGGCATATAACCAACATTTCCGCTACCGGAACCAAACACAACGGGACAATATTCACGAAGGGAAGTGGTACGGATGGCCTTTACCATTGCCATTGCCGGTAAAGGTAGTACGGGTAAAACCACACTAGCCGCACTCTTAATCAGGCAACTTATCCAGGCAGGAAAAGGGCCCGTCCTGGCTGTAGATGCTGATGCTAACGCCAACCTGAACGAAGCTTTAGGCATTGATGTGGAAGATACCATTGCAGATATTATGGCCCGGATTAACAATAACCTGGAACCTCTTCCAGCAGGCATGACAAAAGATCAGTATCTGGCGTTTCGTATACACCAATCTTTAGCTGAAGGAGATGATGTAGATCTCCTGGTCATGGGTGGCCCGGAGGGTCCAGGTTGTTATTGCTTCGTCAATAACCTGGTGCGGGGCTTCATGCAGGAGCTGAGCAACAATTATGCCTATGTAGTAATGGATAATGAAGCCGGGCTAGAACATTTGAGCCGCCGCACTACAGAAAATGTAGATATACTTTTTGTAACCAGCGACGCCAGCGTCCGGGGCATCCGCTCGGCTGGTCGGGTAAAGGAACTGGTCGAGAACCTGGCGCTGCAAATCAAGAAAATGTACCTGGTTGTAAGTAAAGTTAACAATGGTACAATGGAAACCCTGGAAGGCGAAATCAAGAAAACAGGTCTTGAGCTGATCGGTACTATTCCACAGGATGAACAGGTCTTTCAGTACGACCTGCAGGGGAAACCGTTGGCTGAACTACCCGATGATTCACCGGTGGTAACTGCTGTAACAAAAATTATGCAGAAAGCCGCTATCCTGTAAAAGAGTGCTCTTCTTACCCCAATTTAATGTGAAAGGAGCGTCTGCCATGGCCGTTACTATAGTTAAAGAAAGATGGACCAATAAAGTTGGAGAAGTAGTCCTAGGAACAGAGCCAAACGTTGTTAAAATAGGTGGCGAAAGTACTCTCCCTTTTCTGCATTTCGAAGGTGAAATGCCCAACCGGCCGGCTATAGCCCTGGAAGTATGGGATATGGAGCCTACCAACTGGCCGGAAATTCTGACCAGCGCCTATGCCGGTGTATTAAATGATCCCGTAGCCTGGGCAAAAAAATGCGTTGAATACGGAGCAGATCTGGTCTGCTTAAGCCTTGTCAGCGCGCATCCTGATAATAAGAACAGCACACCGGAGGAGTGCGCCCAGCTGGCCAAAGCGGTGGCCGACGCAGTTAATGTTCCGCTAATTATTCTGGGGTGTGGCGTAGAAGAAAAAGATGCCCAGGTACTGGAAAAGGTTGCCGAGGTCCTTGCCGGTCGCAATTTCCTCCTGGGCTGTGCCACCCAGGAAAATTACAAGACCATTACCGCTGCCTGTATAGTACATGGTCATAATATCATTGCATCCACCCCACTGGACATTAACCTGGAAAAGCAGCTTAACATTTTAATCACAGAAATGAACCTGCCTGCCAATCGCATTGTTATAGACCCTTCGGTAGGTGCGCTGGGTTACGGAATTGAATACGCTTATTCCATTATGGAACGGACTCGCATTGGTGCCCTTACCGGTGATAAGATGATGGCCATGCCGGTTATTTGTCTGCTAGGGCAGGAAGTTTGGAAAACTAAAGAAGCCAAGAGTACAACAGAAGAAGCACCTGAATGGGGAGAACAGGAGCGCCGGGCCATCCTGTGGGAATTAATTACTGCCGTCGCTTTCGCCCAGGCGGGTGGCTCCCTGTTTGTCATGCGTCACCCGGAATCTTTAAAGCAATTCCGGGCTCATATTGATAAGTTAATGCAATCCAATGCCTACTAAGGTGGTTTATAAATTTTTAATAAAAGGAAGGTGTAAAAGGTATGATCCTCATTGGTGAGCGGATCAACGGTATGTTCAAAGATATCCGGGAAGCCATATTAAACAAGGACCCGGAACCCATCCGCTACTGGGCCAGACGCCAGTATGAAAATTGTGCCGCTTACCTGGATATTAACACCGGCCCGACCGTAGACCCCAAGGACCAGCCGGCGGTAATGGAGTGGCTGGTTAAGATTGCTCAGGAAACCGTACCCCTGCCCTGCTGCATTGACTCTACAAATCCAGAAGCTATTGAGGCCGGGCTGGCTGTTCATAAAGGTAAGGCTATGATTAACTCCACCACTGCCGATCAGTGGAAAATGGATATATATTTCCCCATGGCCAAAAAATATAATGCTGCCATTATAGGCCTGGCCATGAATGAAAAAGGTGTACCAAAAAGCGCAGCTGACCGGGTAGCCCTGGCCATGGAAATTGTGGTTAATGCTGACGCCCACGGTATCCCCATGGAAGATCTGTATATCGATCCCCTGATGCTGCCCTGTAACGTGGCTCAAGATCATGGTCCGGAAGTACTGGAAGCCATACGTCAGGTAAAAACCCTGGCCGACCCGCCTCCCCGGACCACCCTGGGACTGAGCAATGCTTCTCAGCGTTGCACCAACCGTCACCTGATCAACAGGACATTTTTGATCATGTGCATGGCCGCGGGATTAGACTCAGCTATTGCTGACCTGGAAGATCAGGAGCTGCTGGACGCCGTGGCTGCTGCCAACATACTTTTAAACAAAGACATTTATTGCGATTCCTTCCTGAAGACCTTCAGACAAAGGTAAAAAACACAAACCTGGGAAGGGGAAAGCGGTCTTTTACGGCCGTTTTCCCCTTGGTTCATTTCGAAAAATTTTAAGGACACTTGCAGGATTTGCAAGTTATATGGACGAATTATATTACCTGATGTTCATTTAAGGTATCCTCTGCAAGGGGAGCTGGCAGGACTTCTTTTTATTTCGCTCTGTAGGGGAGGGGATATAGTGCCCAGAATTGGCGTCTACATCTGCCATTGTGGCGAGAATATCGCTGGTGCCGTAAATGTAGAAGAGGTGAGAAAATACGCCGAACAACTTCCCGGTGTTGTGCTGGCACGTAATTACCTATTTATGTGCTCAGATCCGGGCCAGGAATTGATCAAGCAGGATATTAGAAACGGACTCATTGACCGGGTAGTGGTAGCAGCCTGTACTCCCCGCACGCATGAACCGATATTCCGTAAAGCAGTGGAGGACGGCGGGCTTAATAAGTATCTACTGGAAATGGCTAATATCCGCGATCAGGACAGCTGGCCTCACTGGCAGGATAAAGAGGGAGCAACAGAAAAAGCCAAAAAACTGGTAGCCAGTGCGGTAGCAAAGGCGGCTTACCTGGAACCGCTGGAGGACAGATTCGTAGAGGTAACCCGTGCCTCGCTGGTCGTTGGCGGCGGAGTATCCGGTATGTTCGCAGCACTGGATCTGGCCAATATGGGTTATAAAGTTTATCTGGTAGAAAAGAACCCCTCCGTGGGAGGTAACATGGCTAAACTCGATAAAACTTTCCCCACCAACGACTGTTCAGCCTGTATCTTAACCCCTATTATGGTCCAGGTGGGAACCCATCCTAATATCGAATTATTAACATATTCCGAAGTTGAATCTGTAGAAGGATCTGTAGGTAATTTTAAAGTGAAGGTAAGAAAGAAACAGACTTATATTGATTGGGATAAGTGTACGGGGTGCGGTGACTGTGTAAATGCCTGCCCGGCCAAAGTTCCCAATGAATTCAATGAGGGGATGAATAACCGCAAAGCTATTTACATTGAATTCCCACAGGCTGTACCTAAACGGGCCGTTGTGGATATAGAGCACTGTTTGAACTGTGCAAAGCGGGTCATGGGTACCCAGCCAAGAATTCATTCCAAAACAGGCGAACCCATTCTTGCTCCCTGTGAAAAAGCCTGTAAAACCGGGGCGTGTGACCGTTCAAGGGCTTATAATCCTGAAGGCGAGCTCATTGAGCTTAATGTAGGCACCATTATTATAGCCACAGGCTATAAAGTAATGGACAAAGAGCCTTTTAAAGAATATTCTCCGCAATCACCCAATGTTATTACTGCTATGCAACTTGAGCGCATCCTCTCGGCAACCGGTCCAACGGATGGTCAATTGAAGCGTCCTTCGGATGGTGAAAAACCCAAAACCATTGCTTTTATCTCGTGTGTGGGAAGTCGTGATAAAAGGTTCCATACCTATTGTTCCAAGGTCTGCTGCATGTACATGTTAAAAGAAGCCAGGTTAATCAAAGAAAAATATCCTAACATAAATATTTACATCTTCTTCATCGATGTGCGAACGGGTGGTAAAGACTTCGAGGAGTATTATAACTACTGCCGCAATCTTGGTATCAGGATGCTTCGCGGTCGTGTCGGTGCTGTGGATGAACTGCCAGGTGATCGTTTGAGAGTGCGGGCCTTTGATGTCGACCTTGGTGCACCTGTGGAACTGGAGGCAGATCTGGTGGTTTTAGCCACGGCCATCGAACCTGCCCCTGCTCTGGAGGAACTGGGTCGTAAAATGGGTATCACCTGTGGCAGTGAAGGCTTCCTGAAGGAGTTGCACACCAAACTCTATCCCGTAGAAACATCAGTGAAGGGTATTTATATTGCTGGTTGTGCCCAGGGTCCCAAAGATATACCCGAATCTGTTTCCCAGGCACGCGCTGCTTCCTCAGCAGCCGCAGTACCACTCACACTGGGCAAGGTAATAGTTGAGCCGTTAATTTCAGAAGTTAACCAGCGGAAGTGCTCTGGCTGCGGAACCTGCGTACAGCTGTGTCCATACTCAGCAATTAGCCTGGTGGAAGATAAAGGTAAGTTGCACTCCAAAATTGATGAAGCTTTATGTGCCGGCTGTGGTATTTGCGCGGCAGCATGCCCATCGGGAGTTATTACACTGCACGGCTTTACCAATACCCAGATTTTTGCGCAGATTAAGGCTCTGGCCAGCTGAGTTGGGGGTGATCAGGGGTGACTAATGAGCAAGCAGTGGCCGATATAATTAATCTCTCGGAAGGCGATTCCAGTCTGGCCAATGAAATCAGGGAATTAGGCGGCGAGGAGCTACTGGAATGTATCCAGTGCGCCAAGTGTGCCGCCGCCTGTCCTCTGGCGCTGGCTGGTTTTTCCTTCTTTAACAAACGGGTTATTCAGGCAGTTCTTATGGGATTGCGGGATGCTCTGTTAGACGATTCATCCATCTGGGCTTGCCAGTCATGCAATCGCTGCACGGAAATTTGCCCGCGGGAAGTTAATCCCTTTGAAATTATTCAAGCCATGAGGCGGGTGGCAATAAGGGAGTTTGCTCTGCCAACATTATCCATCGAGGGTCTTAAATCTTTATACGATACCGGACATGCTGTTTATCTGGCAGGTGCCGGTAATACACGAAATAAAGTGGGTCTACCAGAAAAGCCCCCTTCCACAGTTGCCAACCCGGAAGCTTTAAAGGAACTGCAGGCAATTTTAAGAAAAACAGCCCTGGCCGAGCTGGGAATTATCCCCATGGAAGAGCCCGGCGTATAAGGAAACTTGCGAGGTGTAGCCAATGAAAGTAGGTTTCTTTGTCGGCTGCAACACTGCCTTCAACAGGCCGGATTTGGAACAGGCAGTTCGTTACGCGTTCCCCGCACTTGGTATAGAGCTGGACAACCTGGAAGGGCAGTCATGCTGCCCCAGCTGGGGAACGATGCCATCTGTAGATGTGGTAGGCTGGTGTGTCGTTGGAGCCAGGAACCATACCATTGCCGAAGAAAAAGGCCTGGACATAGTAACAGTTTGCGGTAGCTGTTATGGAAGCCTGGCTGAATCAAAATATAAGATGGATACACATCCAGAAATTAAGGAACAGGTCAATAATATTCTTAAGGATTTTGGCAGGGAATATAAGGGAACCAGCAATGTAAGGTTAACATTCTATTATCTTTATCATGAACTGGGCCCTGACAAAATTAAAGAAGCTATTAAATATAAGCTCGATGGCCTTAAAGTAGCTCTGCAGCCGGGATGCCATACCCTGTGGCCAAGCAAGGTCTATTATGACAAAGAAGAAGATCCCTTCCATCCCAGGGTATTGAAGGAAATGTGCGAAGCCCTGGGAGCAACAGTCGGTCATTATACCCGTCTAATCGACTGTTGCGGTATGGGTGCCATGCGGAGTACTGATATGGAAAAATCTTTAAAACTTGTTGAAAGAAAACTTCTCTCCATGAAGAGTGAAGTTAATCCAGACCTTATTGTAACTGGTTGCAGTTCCTGTTTAATCCAGCTTGATACGGCCCAGGAATTTCTACGCAACAGTAAGAAAATTAATTTTGAAATTCCTGTTCTCCATTACATGCAGGTCCTGGCATTATGTCTGGGAGCTGATCCGGAGAAGGTTACCGGCCTGGCAAAGACAAACGTTAAACCCATCATTGAAAGAATCGTGGGGTAACAAAACAGTCTATTCGCCACCAATAATTAACACCTGCAAAGAAAGGATTATTCATGCTTCGCTTTGAAAGGAGTGAAAAAGATAATGGAGAAACAATTTGCACCAAAAATCATTGCTTTTCTCTGTAACTGGTGTAGTTACGCAGGAGCGGACCTCGCCGGTTCATTGAGATTCCAGTATCCTCCCAACGTAACAATAATAAGGGTGCCCTGCTCAGGAAGGGTTTCCCCTATGTTCATACTGAAAGCCCTCTTTACCGGTGTTGATGGTGTTCTGGTGGGTGGGTGACACCCCGGAGACTGCCACTATGGTAGTGGCAATTATAACGCTGAAAGACGCGCCAAGGTTACCCAGCGACTCCTGGGTGCTCTGGGAATCGAGCAGGACAGGTTCCGGCTAGCCTGGATTTCCGCATCGGAAGGAGCGAAATTTGCAGAGACAATTAATGAATTTACTGCTCAACTGCAGGAACTGGGACCCAATCCGCTGCGTTTATCTTCGGGTAGAGAAAGCGGGGTGTTATAAGCATGGATGATATTACCAGAGCGATTCAAGAGACGGCAAAAAATCTCCTGCTAAATAAAGAAGTTGATGTGGTAGTGGGTTTTGCCAGGGGGAGCCTTCCCTTACGCAATACCCCGTGTTTTGTTCGCCAACCAGATGATGTACAAAAGCTGATATGGGGTTATGGATGTGAAAATAACCTGGCCAACTACCTCCGCAAGCGACCAGAAAAAATAGCTGTAATAGCCAAAGGATGCGATACTCGTTCCATAGTAGAACTTATTAAAGAAAATCAAATCGACCGCAATAAACTGGTAATTATTGGCGTACCATGCCAGGGTATGATTGACCGTAAAAAAATAACCCGATTGTTAGCAGGAAGAGAGCTGCTGGAGGGAGAAGTAAAAGACGGTCAAGTTATATTAAAAGGGAGAGAGTTTAGGGAAATTATTCCCCTGAATCAACTGCTTTATGATACCTGCTTGAATTGCCAGCATCCCAATCCGGTGCTGTCCGATATCCTGATAGGTGAACCGGTCCCGGTTAAAGAAAACGCATGTTTTACTGATGTGGAAGAATTTGAAGCAAAAACGCCAGCAGAAAAATGGGCTTATTTCCAAGAAGAACTATCCAGGTGTATTCGCTGCTACGCCTGCCGTCAGGCCTGTCCCATGTGCTATTGTGAAGAATGCTTTGCTGATTGCTCAATGCCCCAGTGGCTGAGCAAGTCATCTTTAAATACACAGGACAACATATTTTTCCAGGCTGTAAGGGTACTTCACCTGGCGGGGCGTTGCGTGGATTGTGGAGCATGTGATCGTGCCTGTCCCATGGGAATTAACCTGCGCACTTTAACCCGTAAAATGGTTAAAGATGTTCAAGAATTATTTGGTTATACCGCGGGGATCAGGCTGGATCAAAAACCTCCGCTGGCTGCTCCGATTAGTACCATAAATTAAGGCGGGAGGTGAGAAGAGTGTTGATTTTAAATCAAGACCAGCTCGCCAACTGGTTAAATCAGCTAATAGATACCTATAAGGTTTTTGCCCCGGTAAAAGATGGCGATCATTACACTTTCAAAGAAATTAGTTCCGGTAATCAGGTTACTTTAAATTATACCAATACCAAAGTTCCGCCTAAGGAAGTACTTTTCCCACGTTCTGAAAAACTCTTTTGCTATCGTCATGAAAATGAGGGCATCCAGCTTGAGGAGAAAATAGATGAAAGCAAGAAGGTAATATTCGGGTTAAGACCTTGTGACGCCAAAGGTTTTCTATTGCTCGATAACGTCTTCAATAATGATAAATACCAGGATCCGTATTACTTAAACAGAAGAAAAAATACCGTACTGGTGGGTCTCGGGTGTAATCAACCGGCAACCACATGCTTCTGTACATCCCTGGGGGGTGGGCCCTTCGCTTCTGAAGGGTTAGATATTTTACTTGTTGATATTGGTAACCGGTATGTGGTTGAAGTTGTCACAGAGAAAGGCCAGGAATTGCTATCCGGGCTGAATTTGCCTGCCGCCGAACCCGAGGCCCAGGAAGCCGCTCGAAGGGTGAAGGAAGGGGCAGCACTTTCAACCTGTATTAACCTGGACGGCTTAAAGGCTAAACTGGATGTTATCTTCTATGATCCCATCTGGGATCTAATTCATGAAAAATGCCTGGGTTGTGCCGCCTGTACTTATTCGTGTCCAACATGTCACTGTTTTGATATTGTCGACGAAGCTGAAGGAAAAGAAGGTTGCCGCATACGCAACTGGGATGCATGCATGTTCCCGCTGTTTACCCTCCACGGTTCCGGTCATAACCCGCGGCCGACGGGCAAAGAGCGGTTCCGTCAACGGGTAATGCATAAATTTAAATATTTTGTGGATAACTTCAATGCTGTGGCGTGTGTTGGCTGTGGCAGGTGTATTATAAATTGCCCTGTTAATCTGGATATCCGGGAAGTGCTGGCGGAGATCCAGGGATTGGAAGTGAGGTCTGATAAACAATGAAAAACCCCTATCTTCCACTTCCCATGCGGCTGGTAAAAAACTTTATTGAAACTGAGGACAATCTTATTCATACCTTTACCCTGGAATTCCTGAGAGAAGAAGATGAAAAATCGTTCCAATATCTGCCTGGCCAGTTTGCCGAGGTTTCTGTATTTGGTACAGGTGAGGCACCTTTCGGTATTGCCTCCTCGCCTACAGAACCCGGCCACCTGAAATTTTCAGTGGCTAAAGTAGGCGTGGTAACCACAACTCTGCACCAGCTTCCAGAAGGCACTATTCTGGGCGTACGGGGACCGCTGGGTAACAATTACCCTCTGGAAGAGTTTAAAGGTAAAAACCTGGTAGTAATAGGTGGTGGCTTTGCTTTCACCACATTAAGATCGCTGATAACTTACATTCTTCATCCCGAACACAGGGGGGATTACGGAGATTTAACAGTTATATATGGTGCCCGTAACCCCGGTCTACTGCTTTACAAGGAAGAGCTGGCGGAATGGGAAAAGCGTTCGGATATTAATCTTGTCTGTACCATAGACCGTCCGGTTGAAGGATGGAATGGTCGGGTAGGTTTTGTGCCGGCAGTAACTAAAGAAGTAGCTCCCAGTGCGAATAACGCTTATGCTGTTATTTGTGGTCCACCGGTGATGATCAAATTTACCATGCCAGTACTTGAAGAACTGGGCTTCCCACCGGAACGGATTATTATGTCCCTGGAAAACCGGATGAAATGTGGTATTGGCATGTGCGGTAGATGTAATGTGGGAAATAAATATGTTTGCAAAGATGGCCCGGTCTTTACACGAGCACAACTTAATCAATTGCCGAACGAATATTAAATAGAGATTAAAATTATTTGATAGATAAATATAGAGAAAAATATTAACTCCGGTCTGTGCCGGCCTGATAAGGTCCGGCGCAGAACCGGAGGGCTTATTGTGTGTGGGATGGTCAAAAAGCCTTTAGGGGAGGGTTCCATGGTGAAAGCTATTTTGGCTGCTGACTTAGATCCCGCTTTCCGGGATGAGTTAGCGGAAAAGATGAAAAGTTTGGACTTTGCCAATTGCTTAACGTGCGGTGCCTGTACAGCCGGCTGTGTTTTTTCTGACCTTCATCCCAGCAACGATCCCCGTAAAATGTTGCGCAGGGTAATCCTGGGGATGCGGGAAGAAATTTTAAAGGATCCCTTTATCTGGTATTGTACAATGTGTGAGCGGTGTACGGTAGAATGCCCCATGGGTGTAAATATCGCTGCTGTAACCAGAACCATTCGCGGTTATTTTCGTACCGATTCACCCGGTTTTCTGCAGAAAGTAGTTGACGATACTCTTAAGTCCGGAAACCAGATGGATGTACAACCCGATGAATATTTAGAAACCCTGGAATGGCTTCAGGAAGAACTGCAGGCTGAATTAAATGATCCCAATTATCGTATTCCCATCGATGTGAAAGAAGCTGATTTCCTTTTTGGTTTCAATGCCCGGGAGGTTAAATATTATCCAAACGAGTTACAAAAAATCTTAAAAATTTTCTACGCTGCCGGAGTTAATTATACCTTGAGTTCTCAAAAGTGGGATGCCACAAACCTGGCTCTTTTTAGTGGTAAGGACGAAGATTTCTGGAAAATTACCGAACCAATGCTTCAAGAAGTAGTACGGTTAAAAGCCAGGGAGCTGGTTATCACCGAATGCGGGCACGCCTTCCGTTCAGTGCGCTGGGGTTACCGTACTTTCTGGAAAGGTCCCCAATTTCCCATCCGAAGCATTCTAGAGGTACTGGATGAATGGATACAGCAGGGCCGGATTAAGCTTGACCCTTCCAGAAATCCCGAACCAGTTACCCTTCATGACCCCTGCAACCTGGTGCGCAAGGAAGGAATAATCGAACCACAACGCAGGGTATTAAAAGCAGCAGTAACGGACTTCAGAGAGATGTTTCCCAACGGTCGCTGGAATTATTGCTGCGGTGCTGGCGGCGGTGCCCTGGCTATGCCTGAATATACAGAGCAGCGTTTAATAAAAGGTAAACGTAAGGCGGACCAGCTTCGAGCCACGGGAGCTAAGGTTGTAGCCATACCCTGCCACAACTGCATGGACCAGTTCAACGATCTTAATAAGCATTACCAGCTGGGGATGAAGATGGAGCACATATGTAGCCTTGTAGAAAGGGCATTGATTATTTCCGAAGAAAAATCACAATCTTAGTTATACTTGAAAAAAATATACATGAAATTCATTTCAACCAGTGGATTGTACTTCAATGAAAACTAAAAAATAACTATTATTCAAACAATATCCAAATAATTATTATTCAGGAAAGGACGGATGTGATGTTTAATGAGCAATAGCAAAGTAGGGTCGGTACTGGTGGTGGGAGGGGGCATTGCGGGAATCCAGGCCTCTCTGGATCTTGCTGAATCAGGCTATCTTGTATACCTGGTGGAAAGCTCGCCAGCCATTGGCGGTACCATGCCTATGCTGGATAAAACCTTTCCCACTAATGACTGCTCTATGTGCATCCTTTCCCCGAAGTTGGTGGAATGTGGTCGTCATTTAAACATTAAAACGTACACCTGTGCCGATGTGGTGGATATTCAGGGAGAGGCGGGAAATTTTACAGTAACTATCCGCCAGCGCCCCCGTTATGTTCACGTGGACAAGTGTAAAGGATGTGGTGAATGCGCAGAAGCCTGCCCAATTGACGTCCCCTCGGAATTCGACCAGGGAATTGGAGAACACAAGGCAATATATAAACCTTACGCCCAGGCTTTTCCCAATGCCTACGTTATTAATAAGGAACATTGTATTGAATGCGGTGCCTGCGAGGAAGCCTGTCAGGCCGGTGCCATTGACCACTCCATGGAAGAAGAAACCATCGAACTTAACGTGGGAGCAGTCGTTCTTTGCCCGGGATTTCAAAAGTTTGACCCCAGCCAGTTAACTTACTATGGATATGGTAAATTTCCTAACGTATTAACCAGCCTTGAGTTCGAACGTATTCTCAGCGCTTCCGGCCCATTCCAGGGTCACCTGGTTAGACCTTATGATAATAAAGAACCCCGGCGAATTGCCTGGATTCAATGCGTTGGTTCCCGTAACTGCCGGATAGATCACGGTTATTGTTCTTCAGTATGCTGTATGTATGCTATAAAGGAAGCAGTTATTGCAAAGGAACACAGCAAGGAACCATTAGAAACAACCATCTTTTACATGGACATGCGTACCTATGGTAAAGGATTTGAAAAATATTATAACCGGGCAAAGGATGAGCTAGGGGTTAGATTTATTCGGTCGAGAGTTTATGATATTACAGAAGTAGGCGATGAAAGCAAAAATCTGCGTATTCGCTATGCCGAAGAAGACGGTACCATCCGGGAAGAAGAATTTGATCTGGTGGTTCTGTCCGTTGGCCTTGAACCATCTCCTGAAATAGCAGAATTATGCCAAAAAGTAGGACTCGAGGTAAACAAATACGGGTTTGCAGAACCTGCACCTCTCACTGGCGTAGGAACAAATAAGCCGGGTATTTTCATTGCCGGCGCATTCAGCGCTCCCAAAGATATTCCGGAAACAGTAATGCAAGCCAGTGCAGCAGCAGGTGCTTCAGCCAGCCTCCTGGCAGAAGCACGGAACACACTGGTAAAAGAAAAAGAATTTCCTCCAGAGAAGGACTTCAGCGGGGAGCCGCCGCGCATTGGTGTTTTTGTCTGTCACTGCGGTGTGAACATTGGCAGTGTGGTTAATGTTCCCGAAGTAGTAGAAATGGCCAGAAACTTGCCCAATGTAGTTTATGCCGGCGAGTATCTCTATGCATGCTCCCAGGACAGCCAGGCATCAATGAAGCAGATTATAGAAGAATACGGATTAAACCGGGTAGTGGTTGCCTCGTGCAGTCCGCGAACCCATAAGCCTCTTTTCCAGGAAACTGTTCGGGAAGCCGGGCTTAACCGGGCGCTTTTTGAAATGGCCAACATCCGCGACCAGTGTTCGTGGGTGCATATGCACGAGCCGGACAGGGCCACAGAAAAAGCCAAAGACCTGGTTAAAATGGTGGTAGCCAAGGCTGCCCTTCTGGAGCCAGTTTCTCAAATCGTTGCCGGCGTAACCAAAGCCGCCCTGGTCATCGGTGGCGGTGTAACGGGTATGACCAGTGCCCTCTCACTGGCCGATCTAGGCTATAGGGTGCACCTGGTAGAAAAGGAACAACAGCTTGGCGGAGTGGCCAGACGAATCAGGCAGGGGTTAAAAGGAGAAGAAGTACAGCCATTCTTAAATGATCTTGTGAATAAAGTGCTATCCCATTCCAATATTGAGGTTCACCTGGGAGCAGAAGTTCAGACAACTGCTGGTTACGTAGGCAATTTTGTCACCACCCTGACAAACGGAAAAGAATTGCAACATGGTGTAACTATAATTGCCACCGGTGGTGAAGAGTACAAACCTGCAGAATATCTTTACGGTGAAAGCGAGCGTGTATTTACCCAGCTTGAGCTGGAAGCGGCACTGGATAAAGGCGACCCGCGCATTGAAAACGGCAAAACATTTGTACTCATCCAGTGCGTTGGCTCCCGGGAACCGGAGCGACCATATTGCAGCCGGGTATGTTGTGGTAAATCCATAAAGCTGGCATTAAAACTTAAAGAAAAGAATCCATCAGCCAGCGTCTTCGTACTTTACAGGGATATCCGTACCTATGGTTTCCTGGAGGACTATTACCAGGAAGCCCGTCGTAAAGGAGTAATATTTATCCGTTACACCCCCGAAAACAAGCCGCGGGTTGAAAATGAAAACGGCGCCCTTAAAGTTACCGTAAACGACCATGTTCTTGGAGTACCGGTAGTAATTTCTGCCGATGTCATTGGCCTTGCAGCAGCTATTGTACCTTCTTCCAGCAACCGTAAGCTCAGTCAGCTCTTCAAAGTCCCCTTAAATGAAGATGGTTTCTTCCTTGAAGCTCATATGAAATTGCGGCCTGTAGATTTCACTTCAGAAGGCATTTTTATGGCCGGGCTGGCCCATGGACCGAAAAATCTGGAAGAAAACATTGCTCAGGCCAAAGCGGCAGCCGGCAGAGCATCTACTGTTCTCGGAAAAGATCATCTGGAATCCCATGGGATGGTAGCAGTAGTTCAGCAGGATAAATGTGCCGCCTGTCTCACATGTGTCAGGTTATGTCCTTACAATGCACCGAGAATTAGAAATTACGCTGCTGAAATTGAACCGCTGCTTTGCCAGGGCTGTGGCACTTGTGCCGGGGAATGTCCGAACAAGGCCATTACCCTACAGGGTTATAAAGACCATATGCAAATGTCAATGAGCAAAGCTTTATTTGAGGAGGTATAAACTGTGGCGGAATTTGAACCTAAAATCATCGCATTTTGTTGTCATTATTGAGCTTACTCCGCAGCGGACCTGGCAGGTTCGATGCGACTGCAATATTCATCCAATATCCGCATTATTGAAATGCCATGTTCGGGTACCATTGACCACAGGGTACTGCTACAAGCTTTTGAAGATGGTGCTGACGGTGTGTTTGTCGCAGGCTGCATGGAAGGTGATTGCCACTTCCAAAAAGGAAACTATCGGGCTAAAAAGCGGGTTAACGCCGTGAAAAAACTACTGGATGAAATTGGCCTTGGTGGCGATCGCCTGGAAATGTATAATCTCTCGGCGGCCATGGGCCCCCGTTTTGCAGAGATTGCCAATGAAATGACCGAGCGTATTCGCCAGCTGGGTCCAAGTCCATTAAGAAAGGATAAAGCGGGAACCTCAAGGAAAGAAGGTGATGTGGCATGATCATAGCACAACAAAAGCCAATTAAAGATATTGCCGCCATGATTGAGGACTGCAAAAAAGTTCTTCTTGTTGGTTGTGCCGGTTGCGTTACCGTTTGCCTCTCGGGAGGCGAAAAAGAAACTGAAGTTCTGGCCTCCTCGCTGCGCATCATGCGCCGTTTACAGGGTAACCCTCTAGAAACAGTGACAATAACTGCCACAAGGCAATGCGACCCGGAATATATTGAACCTCTGGAAAATCTGGTCAAGGACGTTGATGCCATAATTTCCCTTGCCTGCGGTGTAGGTGTACAGTATCTGGCGGAACGATTCCATGATAAGTGGGTGGTACCTGCCCAGAATACCATGTTTGTGGGCGGTTCCAGAACTCATGGGGTATGGGAAGAAAGGTGCGGCCTTTGCGGGGATTGCATTCTTCACCGTACCGGCGGTATATGCCCCATCATCCGCTGCTCCAAGAGCATTTTAAATGGTCCCTGTGGTGGCTCCCAGTACGGCAAGTGCGAAATCAGTAAAGATGTGGACTGTGCCTGGCAGTTGATTTACGACCGGATGAAAGCTCTGGGTAAGCTGGATAAGTTAATGGAAATCCAGCCGCCCAAAGACTGGTCCAAATCCCGCGACGGAGGACCGCGCAAAGCCATCAGGGAGGATGTGATGATCGGGTGAAAACAGAAAGCAAACTGCAAAAGCTTCTCGATAGCGGACATTTTGCGGTAACTGCAGAAATCGGACCTCCCAAGCATGCGTCCGCCCATGGTATTCGCCATCACGCCCAAATGCTAAAAGACTATGTGGATGCTACCAACATAACTGATTGCCAGACAGCCATCGTAAGGCTTTCCAGTATAGCATCCGCTGTGCACATCCTGGACTGTGGTCTGGAACCCATCGTACAGATGACCTGCCGTGACAGGAATCGTATTGCCATCCAGAGTGATCTTCTGGGTGCTTATAGCCTGGGAGTCAGGAATTTGCTCTGCCTGTCCGGCGATCATCAAAAATTTGGTAATGAGCCGTCGGCTAAAAACGTCTACGATATTGATTCCATACAATTAATTTATTTAATGCGTCGCATGCGTGATGAAAAATTATTCTTCTCCGGTGAGCCCATTAAAGAACATGAACCACGCTTCTTTATCGGGGCTGTTGCCAACCCCTTTGCGGATCCATTTGAGTTCCGTGTAGCCCGCCTGGAGAAAAAAGTAGAGGCCGGGGCAGAGTTCATACAGACGCAATGTATCTTTGACATGGAGCGTTTCGAACGCTTTATGGAAATGGTGAGGGAAAGGGGTATTCACGAGCGGGTACACATTCTGGCAGGAGTCACCCCCCTTAAGAGCTGGCGGGCAGCTAAATACCTGCAAACCAGTGTCTCAGGAATGATTGTACCCGACGATATTGTGGAAAGGCTTAAAAAAGCCGATGATCCCAAGCGGGAAGGCATTGAAATCTGTATTGAACAAATCAAGCATATCCGCACCATTCCAGGTGTACACGGTGTCCATATTATGGCTATTGCCTGGGAAGAAGTGGTACCGGAAATTGTGGAACGGTCTGGACTTTATCCGCGGCCCAAAGTGGAATAAAGCAAAAATCGAACCCCCGCGTAAAGCGGGGGTTTTACATAAAATTTTTATAAAAGATCCTTAAAGCCCTCGGCGGGATAAATACAGAGCAGTATCAACTACCCGGTTTGAGTAGCCCCACTCATTGTCATACCAGGCCACTACTTTAACCAGAATACCATCAATGACCATGGTGGAAAGAGCGTCAACAATTGAGGAATGGGGATTACCGTTAAAATCTCTGGAAACCAGGGGAACTTCACAGTAATCCATAATTCCTTTAAGTTCGCCCTGAGCCGCTTCCTTTAATGCATTATTAATTTCTTCCTTTGTCGCAGGCCGGGAAAGCTCGGCTACCAGGTCGACTACAGAAACATTGGGAGTAGGTACTCGCATGGCCATCCCATTGAGCTTGCCCTTTAATTCAGGCAAAACAAGAGCTACAGCCTTAGCGGCACCAGTGGTGGTAGGAATGATGGACAGGGCTGCTGCACGGGCACGTCTTAGATCTTTATGGGGCAGGTCTAAAATCTGCTGATCGTTAGTGTATGAATGAACGGTAGTCATTAGGCCCCGCACAATACCAAAGCGGTTATGCAACACTTTGACAACCGGTGCCAGGCAGTTCGTGGTGCAGGAAGCACAGGATATAACTTTGTGCCGGGCAGGATCGTATTTATCTTCGTTTACACCCATGACTATGGTTATATCTTCGTTTTTGGCAGGGGCGCTGATTAACACTTTTTTCGCCCCACTTTCCAGGTGTTTGGCGGCATCTTCCCGGGCGGTAAAACGACCGGTAGATTCCACCACTATTTCAACCCCCAGCTCGCCCCAGGGCAATTTACCGGGATCTTTCTCCGAGAACACCTTGACTTTTCTGCCGTTAACAATGAAACCGTCGTCAACTGCTTCCACCTCGCCACGACAGATCCCGTGAACAGAATCATACTTAAGTAAATGAGCCAGTGTAGCAGCATCAGTCAGGTCATTAACTGCCACAACTTCTATTTCCGGATGATTTAAAGCAGCTCGAAACACATTGCGGCCTATACGACCAAAGCCGTTAATTCCAAGTCTTACCGTCATACAGTTCACCCCTTTTCAGGATAGCTACACGTTCTATTTTTTCCAAATGTTAAAGTTTAATGCTTATCCGGTATATTTACCTTGTGTAAAATAAAAAATATCATAGACTATCCTTTAAATGCAATAGTTAGTTCAGAATCCAGAATTACCCGTCAATTTTTTTATAAAATAATATATAATGACACTTATGATTAATAAAATATGGATTTTACCCCGTAAATAGTGAAATTATCGTACGCAAATAACCCCTTAAAGAAACCCGGCTCCTATTAATATATCCTGTAATAAGGAGGTTTGTTATATGATTTTAACAACCACTCCCAATGTAGAGGGGAAAAAAATTTTGGCTTATTTGGGCATCGTGACCGGTGAAGCAATAATGGGTGCTAATATAGTACGGGATTTATTTGCCACCATTACCGACATTGTAGGAGGTCGATCTGGAGCTTATGAAACCAAACTATCCCAGGCCCGCCAGATTGCCCTGGAAGAAATGACCACCCAGGCCCGGCGGTTGGGAGCCAATGCGGTAATCGGTATTGATCTTGATTATGAAGTAATTCGGGAAGGTATGCTCATGGTTACAGCCAGTGGTACAGCGGTGAAGGTTGAATAAAAATATTACCAGAGTGCCAGGATTAGGTTATAAAGGATTTTAACGTGTTATATTTTGCCAGGGGCACTGGGTTTTTCTACTGTACCTACCAGTATTGAAAAAGATATGTTAAAATACTAATGGTTTTAGTATTAACAGATTTAGTAATAGCTACAAGTTTAATATAAGGAGGGATATTTATGCCTCGCCATGTTTTAATGGTAATAGATATGCTAAAGGACTTTATTGATAGCAACGGAACATTAAATTGCGGTGAAAACGGCAGAAAGATTGTCCCGTTTGTGGTGGAAAAAGTGAAAGAGTTCATGAACCAGCAGGAACCGATAATTTTTATTATGGATGCTCATTCACCAGAAGATCCGGAATTCTCCCGTTTTCCCATCCATTGCGTTTACGGTACTCCGGGAGCAAGCCTTATTGATGAACTGGCATCGCTGATTGAAGAATACCCCTTTGCCATTAAAGTTCCCAAAACACGTTATAGTGGTTTTTACCGGACCAATTTGAGTAAAATTTTGGAAGACCTTAATCCAGTCGCAGTCCACATTGTAGGCGTTTGCACCAATATCTGCGTTTTATACACTGTAGAGGAATTGCGGAATAGGGATTACCAAACCATAGTATATTCTAAAGGTGTAGCCAGTTTTGATGAAGAAGCTCATCTTTGGGCATTAAAACAAATGGAAACAGTTTTAGGAGCGGAGATTGTTGAATGATATATCTCCTGGACTACCATATACATCCGGGTTATTCCATTGATGCCGAAGACCAAAGCATTCTGGAATATTGTCAGAGGGCATTAAAACTTGAATTGAAAGAAATCTGTTTTACCCCCCATCTGGAAGTGGACCCGGTGCGCAGGCAAAAAGATTGGTTTGTGCGGGTAGAAGGAAAATTTCATCCCATGGAAGACCTGAGCTGGCTTGACAATTACTTCCTTGAAATTGAAAATGCTCGAAACCAATTACGAAGTACACATTTAAAAATTAAAGCCGGCGTGGAAATTGGGTATATACGGGGTTGTGAGGAAAGAATAGAAAAAATTATTACCAGTTATCCATTCGATTATGTACTGGGTTCAATACATTGCCTTGCTCACCAGTCCATATCTTCCTGGAAAGAAAGCCAGGAGTACTTTTCCTCTCATACTGTAGATGAGGCATTAAACGAATATTTCCAGATATTACAGGATGCGGTAAATTGTAACCTTTTTGATTGTATAGCTCACCTGGATCTTTATCGCCGTCATGGTGAACGCTTCTGGGGTAAAACTTTAATAGATGCCCATCAGGGAAAGATCGAGCCTATACTGAAGGATATGGCACGAAAAAAAATTGGCCTGGAAGTAAACACCTCCAGCATAAAACGGGGGCTAAGCGAGTTTCATCCCAGCAGGGAAATTCTTTTCCTGGCCCGTGAGTATGGTGTGAAAGTATTTACCGTTGGCTCTGACGCGCACCGGCTTTCAGAACTGGGAGCATATATAAAGCAGGCGATAATTATGCTAAAAGAAATGGGGTTAGCAGTATATACATTTACTGCTCGTCAACCCTGCCCCTTATAAGGTTTTTTTTATCTGGACAAACTTCCTCCCTTACCATAAAATATTCACTAACAGGGAGGAAGGTTATGATGAGCGGTAGAACGGTAAAAAGATACCGTGAGGGAAATATTACCGCTGCCTTTGGAACAGATCTTTTACTCCAGGGCATTACAGCTGTTCCCAACCTTTTGCTTCGCTTATATCGCCACCTTGATATAACCGATGAAGAAATGATCCTTCTCATTCAACTTTTAAGGTTACAGATAGAGGAAAAAAATTTACTTCCTTCCGCTTCTGCGCTGGCTGAGTGTACGTCCCAGGATGTAACCCAGGTACAGCAAAATCTAAACAGGTTGTTAGAAAAAGAGGTCCTGGCTGTAACTCAGTATTACGATGAAAATAAGGATCAAATCCTGAGTGGGTACGATTTTGAACCGTTGCTGGAAAAGCTTTCAGAGATCTGGGCCAGTATCAGGGTCAGGGAAATAGAGCGTACCCGCTGCTTGCTGGAAAAAAGAACCCGGCTGGAAGCCAATTCTCCGGAATTTGCATTAATTATAAAGGCATTTGAACAGGAGTTCGGGCGTCCTGTTTCTCCTATGGAGGTAGAACAAATACGGCAATGGATTGAAGAATTAAACCCTACGCTGGTTTTAGAAGCCCTGCGCCGGGCTGTCTTGATGGGAAAGCATAATTTTAAATATATTGATAGTATTATTCTGGAGTGGAAAAAGAATAATCTTCGTACTCTGGAAGAAATAAACGCCTATGATGCGCAGTTTAAGAAACGACGTTCAGTTAAAAATACCACACCAAAGGTAGACGAACGTAAAAAAGCACTTTTAAAAACCCTATATCTTAGTTAAGGGAGAAAGGATGCTGGCCAATGAAGGCCTGCCCTGTATGTAATGACCGGGGTATAGTGATAAAAAATAACGTGGCTTTTCCCTGCTCCTGTAGCAAGCAAAAGGCTATCCTCAACCGTTTTAAAGAAGCTGGATTGCCAGAAGGGTTACGTAGTCATACTTTTGATAAATTTGACTTCAAGTATTATTCCAAATTCAGAATAGATCCGGAACGAAAAATAACTTATTACGAGTTGGCCAGGCGTACCTTTCAAGCAGCACTGGACTTCGTCCAAAACTTTAAAAAAAACCGGCATATCGATGGTCTTTTAATTACAGGTCCCGTTGGAAGTGGGAAAACATACCTGGCGGCATGTATAGCAAACGCTTTACTGGAAGCAGAAACAGTATTATTGTTTGTCGTCGTACCTGATTTACTGGATCGCCTGCGCTCTACTTATGATCAAAACCGCCAGATAATAGAACATTATTCGGAAAAAGACCTGCTGGATACGGCAAGGGAAGTGCCTCTCTTATTTTTGGATGATTTGGGAGCCCATAATTATACTGAATGGGCCAAAAATAAACTTTACTCTATATTAAATTACCGCGTTAATCACCGTCTTCCCGTAATCATCACCACCAATATCAGCCTGGAAAACCTGGGTGAATATCTGGGGGAAAGAACTGCGTCCCGCATTTGCCAAATGTGCTGGCCCTGTCGATTATCGGTAGAAGATGATATTCGAATGATCAAACGCAGGGAAAAACTCCAGGACAGCTAGTCTGAAAAGGAAAAACTAAATATTAGGGGCGGGTCCCCTCGGGGGATAATAGGGAAGACCGGGGAGCAGCTAACCTGCTTGAGCCGGCGCGGTCCCGCCACTGTAACCGGGGAGGAGCCGCAAATTGCCACTGGTTATATACTCACTGGAAAGCTAAAAAGATATTTTTCAACAATTTGTTGTGATTTTACAATATTTATTGTGAGTATTGACCGGGAAGGCGCGGTTATCTGATGATCCGCGAGCCAGGAGACCTGCCTGCCCCTTAAAACTGAACTTTTCAAGTTCAGTAAAGGCCTATCTATCTTCGCGCGAAAGATAGCAGGCGTAATGAAACCTGACACGCCCTTCTTTTGCCGGGCGTGTTTTTTTCAGGAGGAAAAATGAAGTGACTAAATCTTTACGTAACGGAATTACCACCGGAGCATGTGCTGCTGCAGCAGCCCGTGCGGCTACAGAATTACTTTATCATGATACCAAGCCCGGTGAAGTTACCCTGGTAAATCCAACTGGCCAGTTAATCAGGGTACCAATCCATAAGCTGGTAAATATACCCGGTGGCACAAGGGCAGTGGTAATTAAAGACGGGGGGGATGATCCCGACGTTACCCACGGCCTCCCAGTTGTAGTAGAAGCTCGCCCCACTAAAAAAGGGATCCAGCTCCGCGGGGGACCCGGTGTAGGACGGGTTACCAAACGGGGTCTGGCAGTGGCAGTAGGAGAGCCAGCCATTAACCCTGTTCCAAGGCAAATGATCAGGGAAGCGGTAAACAGCATCCTTCCTCCCAATCGGGGAGTGGAACTTACGGTCAGCGTACCCGGAGGAGAGCTGGTGGCCAGGCGCACCCTGAACCCCCGCCTGGGGATTGTAGGAGGTATATCCATATTGGGTACAACGGGGATAGTTCGGCCCATGTCCGAAGAAGCTTTTAAAGATTCTCTATTACCACTGCTGGACGTAGCCAGGGCAGCGGGTTTTAACCAGGTTGTTCTTACTCCCGGACAAATGGGGGTTCGGACGGCAGTTGATAAATACGGATTTCCGGCCGATGCCGTGGTAGAAATGAGTAATTTCGTGGGGTTCATGCTGGAAAACTGTGTAGAAAAAGGCTTTTCCGGCGTTCTCCTCTGGGGACATCATGGCAAACTGTTAAAAGTTGCAGCTGGAATATTTCACACTCACAGCCGCATAGCGGATGCCCGGCGAGAAACGCTGGCCAGTTATGCTGCCCTGATGGGAGCAGACAGAACCCTGATTGCTCATATTATGGAAGCCGGCACTATTGAAAGTGTAGTAGATCTTCTGGCTGAACATAATTTATTGGGCATATACCATCAGCTGGCTAGCCGGGCCAGCCAGCGAGCCATGGAGTACGTCCACCACCGCTTGCTGGTGGGAACGGTATTCTTGACCTTAGATGGCAAAATCCTGGGATGGGACCATCATGCCCGGGAAATAGGGAGGGCACTGGGATGCCGCGAATTAAAATAATTGGGGTGGGCCCGGGCCACCAGGATTACCTTACTCCCGCAGCCCAAAAGGCTCTGGCCGAAGCCGGGGTGCTGGTAGGCGGCATTCGCCATCTTTCTCTTTTAGCCAATGGTAGACAAAAAACGTTTATCATTAAAAATAACCTTAAGGCCATGGTTGATTTTATCAATCGACACCGGGAAGAAGGAGTAGCCGTTATAGCCTCCGGCGACCCCGGTTTATATGGTATTCTGCAGTACCTGCTTCAATACTTTTCTGTAGAGGAACTGGAAGTAATTCCTGGTGTCAGTTCTGTGCAACTGGCCTTCGCCCGCCTGGCCCTGCCCTGGCACGATGCCCTGATTACAAGTGCTCACGGAAGACCAGTTGAAGACTTGATTCAGCTGGTGCGCGACCATAAAAAAGTAGCCCTTTTTACCGACCCGAGAAGTTCACCCAGCCGCATAGCCAGCATGCTCTTAGAAGCAGGTATAATCAACCGAAAAATTTTTGTTTGTTGTAATTTGAGTTATCCGGAAGAAAAAATCCTGGAAACCACAGCCGGTGAACTAGCCTGTATGGATCTATCCGGGCAAAAAAATTGTGTTATGGTGATTATAGATGAGAAAGTCCTGGCCTTACACGACTCCGGGAATTCCTGATGAATTTTTTATTCGCGGCGATATTCCCATGACCAAGGAAGAAGTTCGTACCGTCACCCTGGCCAAAGCACGATTAGGGCCAGGCCAGGTTGTGTGGGATATTGGCAGCGGTACCGGCTCCCTTGCCATAGAAGCGGCAAGGCTAATAGGCAACGGCACTGTTTATGCCATCGAGCAGAACCCTGTTGCAAGAGAGCTAATCCGTAAAAACATATACCAGTTCGACCTGAAAAATATAGAGGTAATTGAAGGTCGCGCTCCAGAAGCGTTGCTCCCCCTTCCCGTTCCCCAAAGGGTCTTCATCGGTGGCTCGGGCGGAAAGCTGGAAGAGATAATAAACCTGCTGCAAATAAGACTTAATCCTGGAGCAAGAGTGGTCATTAACGCCTTAACCCTGGAAACACTCACCCGCATCCTGGTTTTACTCGACCAACTGCCATGGAAAAAGGAAGTGGTACAGGTATCTGTTACCCGTGCGGTTTCCCGCGGCAATTATCATCTGCTGCATGCTTTAAACCCGGTGTGGATCATTGCTGTCCAAAAGGAGGGAGATGAGGGTGGGGGGTAAGTTTTATGGTATCGGAGTTGGCCCCGGGGATCCAGAGCTACTTACCCTAAAAGCTTATCGCATATTACAAAATGTAGATGTAGTATGTGTTCCTAAATCATCAGCTGACCGGGAAAGCCTGGCTTTGTCAGTGGTCAATAAGATAATCAAGCATCAAATCCTAACTATCGAATTAACTTTTCCCATGTCCAGAAACAAGCAAATATTAGAAGAACATTGGGCCATAGCCGGGGAAAAAGTAGCACAACTGGTACAACAGGGAAACAAGGTAGCCTTTATTACCATTGGTGACCCCATGTTTTATAGCACTTATGGCTATATACAGGCTTACCTGCAAAAAAATTATCCCTGGCTACCGGTAGAAACCATTCCGGGGGTCACTGCCATGAGCGCATGTGCAGCCGCACTGGGAGAACCACTGGCTACAGGAGATGAAGACCTGGCAGTGATACCGGCAGTTAATAATCTTAAGCGACTGGAAGAGACCCTGGATAACTTTGATAACGTGGTACTGATGAAAATAAACCGCCATTTCGATAAGATTTTGGAAATTTTACACAAAAAAAATTTAATTAATCGTGCCGTCCTGGTAAGTCGTTGTGGCTACCCGGATCAAATAATAAGCCGGGAAATAACCGAATTTGCTGGAAAAAATCTTGATTATATGTCAATACTCATCCTCCGGAACTTAAAAGGTCGTTAATTTAAGGGGGGCAATAAATGATTTATTTTGTTGGTGCCGGACCGGGAGATCCTGAACTGATAACTATTAAGGGAGCAAAGTTACTGCAGGAAGCTGATGTAGTTATTTACACCGGCTCGCTGGTTAATCCCAAAATATTAAATTACTGCAAACCAGGTGCAGAGATTTATAATAGTGCCACCATGACCCGAGAGGAAATACTGGCTGTAATGCGCAGGGCACACCTGAAACAATTAACCGTGGTTCGACTGCATACCGGTGACCCTGCTCTATATGGAGCCATACAGGAACAGATGGATGCTCTGATGTCCCAGGACATACCTTTTAAGGTTGTACCAGGGGTAAGCTCCTTTCTGGCTGCTGCAGCCGCCATTCCCCATGAGCTGACTTTACCAGGCGTAACCCAAACAGTAATCCTTACCCGGCTGGAAGGACGTACCCCGGTTCCAGAACAAGAAAAGCTTAGGGAACTGGCCCGTCATCAGTGCACCATGTGTATCTTTCTTTCCGTTCACCAGATAGAACAGGTGGTGGAAGAATTACTTGCTGGAGGTTATTCTCCCCAAACCCCGGTACTGGTAATAGAAAAGGTCTCGTGGCCTGAAGAACGCTTGTTGCGGGGAACGCTGGCAGATATTGCTGAACAGGTTAAGAATGCAGGTATTACCCGCACCGCCCTGGTTCTGGTAGGAGATGTTTTTAATTCTTCCTACCAGTTGTCGCGGCTCTATGACCCTCATTTTGACCACAGCTACCGGAACAGCAGGAAATGAACATTGCTATATTTGCCATTACTAAAAACGGTACAGAGCTGGCGGCAAAGGTATCCCGGCATTTGTTAAATGAGGGACACCAGGTGCGCATGTTCAGGCCCGGCCGTTTTCCGGGAGAAGGGGAACCCTTCTACGGTCCTGTATCCCGGATAGTGGCAGGAGAATTTTACCGGTGCCAGGGTTTGATCTTTATCATGGCCCTGGGTATTGTGGTCAGGTTACTTGCTCCTTTAATTAAAGACAAGCGTTCTGATCCTGCAGTGGTGGTTATGGATGAAAAAGGCCAGTTCGTGATCAGCACTTTAAGCGGCCACCTGGGGGGAGCCAATGAGCTGGCCCAGAATCTGGCTGGAGCTTTCCAGGCCATACCGGTAATTACCACTGCTACGGACGTACACGGCCTGCCTTCAGTAGATGTCTTGGCCCGTAAATATGCCCTGATTATGGAACCATTTAACGCTGTAAAACAGGTAAATGCGGCATTGGTAAATGGTGAGATGGTTGCGTTTTGCAGTGAATTTCCACTGCCCTTTACCCCAATGCAGGGCTTAAAGCTAATCCCATGGGACAAATTGCCCATTACCAGGCCGCCAGGTTGGCTGGTAGTAATAACTAACCGCGAGATTTCGTTGCCCCATGAAAAAACCCTTTTTCTAAGACCACGAAACCTTATAGCCGGTATTGGTTGCCGGAAGGAAATTGATCCGGAAAAGATTAAAGAAGCCCTATTACATGCCCTGAAACTCGCCCGGCGCAGCCCTACCAGCCTGCGTCTACTGGCAACAATAGACCTGCGGGTACAGGAACGTGGTTTGCAGCAGGTTGCCCGGGAAATGGGAATCCCCCTGGTGAGTTTTTCAAGGGAACAAATCCAATCCATATTTTCCCGTGTAAAAAATCTTCAACATTCTTCTTTTGTTCAGAAAAGGATAGGAGTTGGTGGTGTATGCGAACCGGTTGCTCTGCTGGCTGCTGCTCACCACGCCAGACTGATTCTCCCCAAAACAAGCCGGGAGGGCGTGACGGTAGCGTTAGCCGAGGAAAGTTATGGGTGGTGGGAACAGGACCGGGAAGTACCGATTATTTAAGTCCCAAAGCACTAAGAGTTCTGCAGGAAGCAGATATTATCGTTGGATACAAAACCTACGTTCAACTCATTGCTCCCCTGGTGGAAGGAAAAGAAATTATCAGTACGGGTATGACCCGTGAAGTTGAGCGTTGCCGCGCAGCCATTGCACAGGCTCAAAAGGGACGAAAAGTTGCCCTGGTTTCAAGTGGAGATCCCGGGGTTTATGGCATGGCCGGGCTGGCCCTGGAAATTCTATATCAGGATAAATTGCATGACCTGGTTGAAGTAGAGATCATCCCCGGCATTACCGCTGCTACCGCAGCAGCAGCATTACTGGGTGCACCTTTAATGCATGATTTCGTGGTAATTAGCTTAAGTGATCTTTTAACCCCATGGGAAATTATAGAAAAGAGGCTGGCCCTGGCTGCTCAGGGAGATTTCGTAATAGTACTGTATAACCCGGCCAGTCATAAGAGAAAATTTCAAATTCAGAGGGCCAGGGAAATCTTGCTTCAATATAAAAATGCGAGCACGCCGGTAGGGATAGTTCGCCAGGCTTATCGCGACGGGGAAGAAGTAGTAATAACAGATCTGGAAAATCTACTTTCTTACTCTCTGGATATGTTCAGTATTTTAATCATTGGTAACAATCAAACTAAAAAACTGGATAACTACCTGGTTACACCCAGGGGATATGTGCTATGATTCTGGTTTTGAGCGGAACTGCCGACGGGCGCTTGATTGTTCAGGACCTTATAAATCATGGCTACAATGTTCTGGCTTCAGCAACCACGCCTTATGGTGGAGAACTATTGGCCCGGCACGGTGCCGAAGTCATTACCGGCAAACTGTCCATAAATGATATGGTAGCCCTGATTAAGAATCGCCATATTAAGCTTCTGATTGATGCCACCCATCCCTACGCCCAGCAGGTATCAGAAAATGCCCGTCAGGCCTGCGCCAGGACGCAAATTCCCTATTTACGTTACCAGCGTGAGGAAAGCAGCCTGCCCCAGCACCCGCTAATTCATTGCAGCAACAGCTACGAGGAAGCAGCCCAACAGGCCGTAAGACATGGTAAAGTAATTTTCCTGACCACGGGTAGCAAAACTCTAAACATCTTTTTAAACACCGCCCGCCAGCATGGAGCACGACTGGTAGTACGGGTGCTCCCTGAACCAGAAGTGATCCAGCACTGCCGGCAGCTGGGGCTGAGCCCTGCCGATATTGTAGCCATGCAGGGTCCCTTTAGCCTGGAATTGAATCGTGCCCTGTTTAAACAATATGAGGCAGAGGTAGTGGTTACCAAGAACAGTGGTACCATAGGGGGAACGGATACCAAGGTTGCCGCAGCATTGGAACTTGGTTTGCCGGTAGTGATAATCAGCAGACCCCGGGTACCGGATAATTCTGTAACCAGCCGACAGGAATTGTTGAAAAGAATTAATAACGAAAGGATGTTGCATAGGCTATGAAGACAGGAATCATTCTTCTGGCCCATGGTAGCCGCCTTCCAGAGGCCCAGGCCACCCTGCAGGATTTAAAGGAACTGGTAGCCAGGGATGGTTCTTACGATCTGGTGGAGGGAGCATCTTTACAATTTAACCAGCCGGATTTACCGGCAGCCCTGGCTACGATGTCAGCCATGGGAATGAAAAAAGTTGTGGTAGTCCCCCTTTTTCTCTCCCAGGGGATACATATGAAAAAAGACATACCCGAAATTTTAGCCAGGGAAAGAACTCGCTATCCCCATATGGATATTGTCATGACCGGTCATATCGGTGCCCACCAAAAATTGGCCGAAATAATAATAGAACGAATCCAGGAGGTTAACGAAGGGCATGGAATTATTTAATCCTGCAGCCATTGAAAGGGAGAGCATGCGCATAATTGAAGAAAACCTGCCCGACCTGGCTACGCTACCAGCAGGGGAAAGATCTATCATCAAGCGTGTTGTGCATACCACCGGTGATCTGTCCTGTGCCCGGTTAATACGCATTCACCCCCGGGCCGTGGAAAGTGGTTTGCGTGCTCTTAAAGCAGGAAAACCCATTCTCACCGACGTAAACATGGTCCGCAGTGGCCTTATCAAAAACCGCCTGGCATCTCTGGGAGTGGAAGTAATCTGCCTGATCAACCACCCCGAAGTAATTAAATATGCCCAAATGAGGGGAACCACCCGGGCCATGGTAGCCATGGAACTGGGAGTTCCCAAAATAGAAGGGGGTATTATAGCTATAGGCAATGCCCCTACGGCTCTTTTTACCTTGTGCCGCCTAGTATCTGCAGGACAGGTCAGGCCTGCTCTGGTAGTCGGAACACCTGTAGGTTTTGTTGGTGCAGCTGAATCCAAAGAAGAATTAATATCCCTTGGGATACCATATATTACCATGGTCGGTACCCGGGGTGGCAGCACTATAGCCGCAGCAATAATTAATGCTCTCCTGCTAATGGCTTAAGTCTCACTTTACCTGAATATCTGTGTATAATTCCTCCCCGGCTTGTCCAAAATAGTTAATAGCCGGAAAGGAGGACACAATGGGCAGTAGACTAACCAGATATGCTGGCGCGGTAACTATAATTGTTGCACTGACCTGGCTTTTAGCAGCAAAACAGGTGGAAGCCAGCACATCATGGGGAAATGAAAATAACCTGACCAGCTACAAGTGTATGCTTTGCTACACCGTCAGGCCAGGAGATACGCTGTACAAAATTGCCAGGGTTCATAATGTTTCCCTGGCCAAATTAATGGAAACTAACAAACTCAGGGATTCTTTAATTAGACCTGGTGATGTGCTTTTGGTACCGGATCGGTTTAGCGAGCTTCCAGCGGTAATTTCCCGCGGAGGTATATCCAGGGAGGATTTACTGCTCCTGGCCAGGTTGATTCATGCCGAAGCCAGGGGAGAAAGTTTTACCGGTCAGGTAGCCGTGGGGGCTGTAATCCTTAACCGGCTGGCCAGCCCGGGTTTTCCCAAAACCATCCGGGAAGTAATTTTTCAGAAAGACAACAATGTCTTTCAGTTTTCACCGGTTCAGGACGGCTCCATATATCTGGAACCTGACGAAACGGCCATTAATGCTGCTCTAGAAGCCCTGGCTGGAAGAGATCCCACCAACGGCGCCTTATTTTTCTACAACCCGCATACAGCCACAGACCGCTGGATTCGTACCCTGCCTGTGGTGACCCGTATAGGCAACCATGTATTTGCCACAAAGATTTAGAAGAGCCGGTAACTAAGCCGGCTCTTTCCCTTTTGGAAAATACAACTCCCTCACCAGAATGTTTACCGATTTAACAACCAGGCCAGTCATTTCTTCCACCCGCTCTTTTACAGCCAGCTGGATTTCCCTGCCTACTTTGTTCAACACATAGCCATAGTATAAAACAGGATGCAATTCAATAAATACCCCATCTGTCTCCCTTTTAATATACACTCGACCAGAACTTTTAACTCCCGGAACTTCTTCAGCCACCCTGGATATAATAGCCACCAGAGCTCCGGTGGTAATTGTTAATTTGCCGTAACAGGTAAAGGCAGGGCGTACCACTGATTGTTCCAGCCAGCTCCGCTTAACCTGCGGGCTCTGGCGCCCTAAAAAGATCTTTATAGAATCAGCAAATATTTCAGGAAACCTCTTTTTAACCTCCACCGTAGGAGCTGGAATGACATGTTTACTGTAACGGGCGCGCATGTTGAGGGCTTGACGAATTTCCCGAGGAGAAGCTATCTCTTCAATGTTAATGACCCTGGAAACTGATGGCAAACCCAACCTGAAAGCAATTTTTTCCACCATCTCCAATGAAGTACCAAGTATTAGAACCCGAGAAGGTTTTGCTTCTTCCAGCACTGCTCTGGCCTGCCGGGCATGCTCTTCATCCATGAAAAGAGCAGTTTTTATAGCACCAATACGGGTAGGCTGTCGCTTTGCCGATATCCCCCCTAAAATGCGGTTGCCTTTAATTAAAAGTCCGTCGTCAATGATTAATTCCGCACCACATTCGTGAGCAGTTGTAATAGCCCGGTGACTTTTTCCGGTACCGCTTGGACCGACAAGGGCATAAACTTCCACGTTATTCCCTCCAGTTTAATTTCATAAAAATTCTTCTACATAAATAACCCTCTTTCCTTTTCTCTGATATGTTAGCAGGGCCGCCGCTCCCTTCCTATGCGCAAAATTGATGCGAAGAGGGACTGGTTAATGAAATAAACATGCGGAAAGAATTTTTGTAATAATTTACATCATTAAAGGATCTTCCCGGGGAGATGGAGAAAAAAGAATTTATGGAAAACCAGAAGGGTGGGACATCCTTGTCATATAAATTTGCTTTACTCCTGGGTCAACAGTTTAACCTTCAAGAACAAGAAATTTCCCTCTTAGGTAAAAATATCCGGCAATTTTCCCGCCTGGAAAGGCGTATTTATTTTAAACAATTAAAACCAAGGGAAAAAGAGTTTAAACTTTTCTTAAAAGAAAAATTTGCTCTCCTGGATAAAGAAGAACGACAAACGTGGTTGGATACTACGGTACAAAGCCTCCTGGAAAAAGGAGGGGATCCCGACCTGGCTGATAGCCTGGTCATGGATGTAATCGGCCGGCTAGAAGTTTACAAGAATCTGCGCGAAAAGGCAGAGAATGAAGGTATTCGTTTAAAAGCACTGACTAATTTTGGCGGGCTATCCATGGTTCTTTTCCTGGTAGTAATCATTACAGCCATTATTCTGTATTTAAAAGGACACTAGGGTGCTGATAAAATTAAGGGACGGGGTAGAGGGAGAAATGATCAAACAGCTTAATGCTTTAAACGAAGCAAGACTTAAGTTTAAATCACTAATCGCTGAACCTGAACTAATTACCTTACGTACCGGAGCCACCTTTGATAACAACAAAAAAATATTTTCGTTGACTTACTTCGGGCAGGATTATTTAATCGATTTTGCCGGTAATGTTTACAAACAAGGAAACTGTAAAGAGGTATCTTATAATGATCACACCTTGATTCTCCAGTATCTCTGTTCGGCTAGCGGTTTGCCACCCCGCGGTAAGTGGTTATCCTTTTTGGAATTACCGTATGGAGCCCTCCATAATGCCCCCTTTTATACCGACGCTCTAAAACCCCTGGCAGAAGCTTTTGGCACCAGAATGGATGATTTTTATCGCGCCACAAAACACCTGGGGGGGACACCTGTTAATATGGGAGATGCTGGTGCCATAATCCCGGCTTTACCCAAGCTTCCTTTAGCCGTGACCATCTGGTCCGGTGACGATGAATTTCCACCCCGGGCAAATATCCTTTTTGACTCCGTCGCGCCAACTCATCTAACCACTGCTGCCCTCTGGGTACTGGGTGTAGAACTGGCCCATAAACTTATAACGTATATCAAACCGGAAAGGCAAGGCTTAAACTGGCTAGGAAAAACCCTTGACTTTTCTTAAACCATATAGGATAATATACTTTGCGAACGGGATGTAGCTCAGTTTGGCTAGAGCGCACGGTTCGGGACCGTGAGGTCGCAGGTTCAAATCCTGTCATCCCGACCAGAAAAACCCGTAAACCCTGTAAAATCAAGGGTTTGCGGGTTTTAACTTTGCCCCAAAATTTAACGATATCAAATGTTTTCCCGGTAGTTAATCCATGATATAATTTTCTTGGTTAAATTCCGGTTATTTTTAGAAGGAGGGGATGGTTTTGAAGCTGCTGATCATGGGGCCTCCAGGAGCCGGCAAGGGTACCCAGGCCGAAATGCTTGTAAAGGAACTGAATATTACCCACATTTCTACAGGAGACATGTTCAGAGCAGCAATTAAAGAAGGCACAGTAATGGGGAAAAGAGCTAAAGAATATATGGACAAGGGTGAGCTGGTGCCTGACGAAGTTGTTGTAGGAATGGTAAAGGATCGCCTCCAAAAACCCGATTGTGAAAAGGGCTTTCTCCTGGATGGATTTCCCAGAACCCTGGCCCAGGCCCAGGCACTTGATGAAACTCTCCAGGATATGAATATACAGCTTGACGCAGTAATTAACATCGCTGTACCCAGGGACAAGCTTATGGCTCGCCTCACCGGGCGCCGTGTATGCCGCAGCTGTGGAGCCAGCTATCATATTTTATTCAACCCGCCCAAAGTGGAGGGAAAATGTAATAATTGCGGCGGAGAGCTTTACCAGCGTAGCGACGACAATGAAGAGGCTGTGGCCAACCGCCTGGACGTCTACGAAGCCCAGACACAACCATTGATTGATTACTATGCCGGCAAAGGGCTGCTTAAAAATATTAATGGCGATCAAGAAATAAAGAAAGTACTGGAGGATATCCTGGCTTGCCTTAAAGCAAAATAAAGTTTAAATAAACTAGATAATTTCGCTTTCCAGCCCCCGAATTAACGGGGGCACATTTTACTTCAAACTACGAAAGGAAGTAGCAGATGCCCTGTTATGCTAATCTGGCCTTGATTTACGATCTATTAGTATCCGGGGTAGACTATGAAGGATGGATAGATTACCTGGAAGAAATTCTAAGACGATTTAATTATCGCCCCTGTACCGTACTCGATCTGGCCTGCGGTACGGGAAATACTACTTTACCCCTCGCCCGGAGAGGCTACCATGTTACGGGACTGGATCTATCCCCATCCATGATAACTGTTGCCAGCAAAAAAGCTATAGAGCAAAAACTGAAAGTAAATTTCATAACCGCCGACATGCGTTCTTTTGAACTTAAAAAACCGGTAGACCTGGTCATTTGTTTCCACGACGGTTTAAATTACCTGGCAGATTATAAAGATATGGAAAAAACTTTTCGGCAGGTTAGAAAAAACCTCGTCGACGGTGGCATGTTCGTTTTTGACCTGAATACCATTCAGTGGCTGGCCGGTAGCACTCCAGATGTAACCGTAATAGACGAACCGGAATATACCCTAATCTGGCGCAGCCGCTATTATCCTGCAAATATTAGTTGGGAAATTGAACTCACAGCTTTTATTAGAAAAGGAGAATACTATCATAAATTCACCGAACAGCACCGGGAATATGGCTATACGGCGGATCAGGTTCGGCAGGCTTTAAAAACGGCAGAACTGAAATACCTAGCATCATACGATGCCTTTTCTTTTAACCCGGTTCAGCCACATAGCAGGCGACACTTTTATGTTGCTCAAAGGAGTTGATTGCGTGACTTATTCAGAAATTCCCCGGGTTGATTATGCAATTATAGGCGGCTCCAGCACATTTAGTCTAAATTTCCCCCAAGATCTTGATTTCCCCGATGTCATGGTTATTGCCGAAAAACTCGTGTTCCCCACACCCTATGGGGAAAGCCCCCCTTTAAAGCTGTTTATTGTTGGAGGAAAAAAAGTTTTAACCGTAAAAATGCATGGCTGGCGCCAAGGGGTAAGCCGGGGCAGGGCTTCTCAACAATTGTTCTGGGTATTACAGAAAGCAGGCGTAAAAAAAATTCTGGCTGAAGGGGGAGTGGGAGCCATCAACCACTTGCTCAAGCCGCGGGATATACTTATCCCTTCAGACTACCTGGATTTTTCCATGCGCAAGGACGTGAGCCTCGGGGGAGAATTCCTGCTCTCTATGCGCCAGCCCGTATGCCCCATCCTTTGTAATGCCCTGTTTCAGGCAGCAGAAAAAAACGCTCCGGAAGGAGGACGTGTTTTTGACCGGGGAATTTATGCCGTTACCGATGGACGTCATTTTGAAAGCCCGGCCGAAGTTGCCATGCTGGGCCGCCTGGGAGCAGATATAGTGGGGCAGAGCATGTGCCCCGAAGTTTACCTGGCCAGAGAGATTGGCGCCTGTTACGGACGGGTAGATATTGTAACCAACTACGCCGAAGGAGTAAACAGGGATTGGGAACATAGCGAATTGGCCGATATTTTCTATCAGGAGGCACATCGAATGGGAAGTATTCTTCTGGAAGCTATGCGTCATATCAATACTGAGGAAGAATGTGGTTGCGCAAAATTACGTTACCCCACCCTTCTCAAGGAATAAATTACCAGGAAAATCATTGCAGTAAATTTAATATAAGTTTAATATAACAGGGGACCAGGGGGGTGAGAAATAAAAACAAACCACATGGTTATTAGGTAACAAATGTGCATAATTATTAAATCATTGAGAACCATTTGGAGCGCCTGTTTTGGCGCTCCAAATTTTGTTTTCCACAATTAAAATGAATGGAGGAATTTTAAAGATTTTGTGGAATTAAGGTACTGTTTAAATTAATTTAATGCTTCCTAGCTCATCCTTAAAAAAAGGAGGTGTGTTCGATCAAAGGAAAAAAGAAAATTTTCTTTCAACATGTCAAGTTAATAAAAAGGAGGTATCACATTTTGCCCAGGAAAGTATGGACCGCTCTTATAGTTGCCCTGCTCAGTATGACCCTGATAATTACGGGTTGTGGTAATCAGGGTAATACTTCATCGGGGGAAAAAGTTATTAAAGTAGGATTTATCGCTCCTCTGACCGGTGATGTGAAAACTTTTGGAGAATCAGCTCAAAAGGGGTTCGACCTGGCCCTGGAACAGGCGGGTTATAAGGCAGGAGATTTCAAAATCGAACCCGTAAAAGCGGACGATCGTAACGATGCCACAGAAGCTGTTAATGTAGCTACTAAATTAATTACCCAGGATGGCGTCAAAGCCATAGTTGGTTCCCTCACTTCCTTAACCACCATCCCTATTTCCAAATTTGCCAACGATAATAAAGTAGTTTTGATTACCGGTACCGCTACCAGTCCCAAGGTTACTGTTGACGATGGTAAACGGAAAGAATATGTCTTCCGGGCCTGTTTCATCGACCCTACTCAGGGTACTGTTGCAGCCAAGTTTGCCCTGGAAGAACTCAAGCTTAAAACAGCGGCCATCCTTTATGACCAGGGCAACGACTATACCATTGGACTGGCCAATAACTTTAAAGAAGCCTTCACTGCCGGTGGGGGCAAAATACTGGCCATGGAAGCCTATGCCAAAAATGATACTGATTTTTCTGCCGTGTTGACCAACATTGCCGAGAAAAATCCAGATATTCTTTATCTGCCGGATTATTACCAGAAAGTCAGCTTAATAGGCAAGCAGGCCAGGGGTAAAGGTATTAAGGCTGTTTTCATCGGCGGAGACGGTTGGGACTCCACCGATCTGGATTACAAAACAATGGAGGGCGGCTATTTTACCAATCACTATTCTGCACAGGATCCCAGGCCTGAAGTGCAAAACTGGGTCAAACAATATAAAGAAAAATACGGTCAGGAACCGGATGCTTTTGCCACTCTAACCTACGACGCTACCAGGCTGCTGCTGAATGCAATTGAAACTGCAAATAGCGACGACCCGGCCAAGATTAAAGAAGCTTTGCAGAAAACCAAGGATTTTTCCATTGTAAGCGGTGAGAAAGTTTCCTTTGACGAAAACGGTAACCCCATCAAGCCGGTAACCATTCTCAAAATTGAAGGCGGCAAGCAGAAATACGTAACAGCTATTAAACCCAATTAAATAAATTAAAAGAGCGGGGAGGGCGGGAAACCCCTCCCCGCATTCAGATTGGATAACTGCAGGAGGGTTTTAAGGAGTGGAACATTTCCTGGAGCAGGTCTTAAACGGCTTTCAATTGGGTCTGATGTACGCTCTAATTGCCCTTGGTTACACCATGGTTTACGGCGTAGTACAGCTAATTAACTTTGCCCACGGGGATGTATTCATGGTGGGAGCTTTTCTCGGTTATTTTGGCTTTGCTGTCTGGGGACTACCTTTGCCCCTGGCCATACTTTTAGCCATGGCATCCTGTGCTTTGCTCGGAGTAGTTATCGAACGTATAGCTTATCGTCCCTTGCGCTACGCACCGAAAATTGCAGCTTTAATCAGCGCCATCGGTGTATCCCTTTTTTTAGAATACTTCAGCAGCCTCAAATTCGTTTTTGGACCCAACTACCGGGTAGTACCGCGGCCATTCCCTGAAATACAATGGAAAATTGCTGGCCTTACTGTAACCAATATTCAAGTTATTGTTTTTGTAGTTGTGCTGATAATGCTTATTCTTCTCCAAATCCTGATATACCGTACAAAAACCGGTATGGCCATGCGTACAGTGGCTGTGGATCATAACGCTGCCCGGTTAATGGGAGTAAACGTTGATACCACCATTTCTATCACTTTTGCCATCGGGTCAGCCTTTGCCGCCCTGGGAGGTGTTCTGTACGCCATCGCTTATCCTCAAATCCACCCCTTCATGGGCATCATGCCCGGGCTGAAAGCCTTCACTGCTGCTGTACTGGGTGGAATAGGAATCATTCCGGGGGCGGTACTGGGAGCGCTCATTATGGGACAGGTAGAAACTTTAACTTCCGCCTATATATCCTCACAAATGCGTGATGCTATCGCCTTTGCTATCTTGATCCTGGTTCTTTTGTTCCGGCCTACAGGACTGCTGGGCCGCACAGAAACAGAAAAAGTATAACATAGTATGCAGGTGGAGGAATACTATGAAGTTATCACGCAATACTCTTTTCTTCTTCATAGGGTCGGCGATTTTCTATGCCCTGGTTAAGATAATGCAGTTTAACGGAATTTTAACCCCCTACTGGCAGCTGGTACTGGACCAGGCACTGATTATTGTTATTGGTGCTTTAGGCCTTTCCATTATCTATGGGTTTACCGGGCAATTTTCACTGGGACATGCTGCTTTTTATGGTATAGGTGCCTATACGGCCGGAGCACTGGATAAGGTTTATGGAAATGGTAACATGTTATTTTTCTTCCTTTCCCTACTGATTGGAGCCCTGGTAGCAGGTCTGGTAGCATTTCTCATAGGCCTGCCTATTCTAAGATTGCGTTCCGACTATTTGGGCATTGCTACCCTGGGATTTGGTATAATTGTCAGGGTGGGCATGGAAAACGGTAACAAGTTGTTTCCTGTTCTTGGCGGAGCAACAGGTATGAGCGGAACACCCCAGCTAGCACAATTTGATTTGATCTTTATCCTGGCATTGATTATAATTCTGCTAGTACGCAATTTTATTTTCTCTACCTATGGCCGTGCATGTATCTCCATTAGGGAAGATGAAATTGCCGCCGATGTAATGGGCATTGATACCACCCGATACAAGATTTTGGCCTTTGTCCTGGGCTGTGCTTTAGCAGGCCTGGCTGGAGGTATTTATGCCCACCGTTATCCTTTCCTGCATCCGGCCTCTTTTGACTTCCTGAAATCCTTTGACTTCCTCTTGATTGTAGTGCTGGGTGGCCTGGGGAGTATGACGGGTACCATTATAACAGCAATAGGCTGGGTCTTTTTGCTGGAAGTTTTACGTGTAGTCCTGGGACAGGATTTTATCGACTGGCGGGGAGTTATTTATGCCCTGATTTTAGTCGTCTCGATTATTGTAAGACCACAGGGGCTTTTCAGTGGTAAAGAATTTCGGCTACTGGTACCCGAGCAATTAAAAATGGCAACCGGAAAGGAGCGCACCTATGCCGGTTTTGGAAATTGAAAATTTATCTAAAGCCTTTGGTGGCCTTAAAGCAGTAAACAATTTTTCCCTGGCCCTGGAAGAAGGGGAAATTGTTGGACTTATTGGTCCCAATGGCGCAGGCAAAACGACAGTTTTCAATCTGATTACAGGTCTTTACAAACCTACTTCCGGTACTATACGCTTTCTGGGGGAAGAAATTAGTGGCTTACCTCCTTTCAAAATTTCCCAGCGAGGCATAGCCAGGACTTTCCAGAATATCCGTCTCTTCAAAGGTAATACGGTTCTGGACAATGTACGGGCCGTATTTCATCCCCGTATAAAATATAACTTCTTTGATGCTCTTTTGAGAACGCCGCGGTTTACTGCTGAAGAATTAAGGGTTACCCAAAAAGCAATGGAACTGCTTGAGGCTTTAAACCTGGATAAACGGGCAAACGAAAAAGCAGCCAACCTGGCCTACGGTGATCAGCGGCGTTTGGAAATTGCCCGCGCACTGGCCACACAGCCCAGGCTGTTACTACTGGACGAACCAGCAGCGGGAATGAACCCGGCAGAAGTGAGACATATGGTTCAACTGATCCGTTTTATTAAAGAAAAATATAAACTGACTATATTACTAATTGAACATCAAATGGGTATGGTTATGAACCTATGTGAAAGGCTTGTAGTTATGGATTTTGGACAGATTATTGCTAAAGGTACCCCTCTTGAAATTCGAAATAACCCTGTTGTACTGGAAGCCTACCTGGGTAAGGGGGCGACTGTAGCTTGATCCTGCAGGTGAAAGATCTGGAAGTTTATTACGGTTCCATCCGGGCATTGCAGGGAATCTCCTTTCATGTATCCAAAGGAGAAATAGTTACTCTTATAGGAGCCAATGGAGCTGGAAAATCCACCACCCTGCGGACTATTTCTGGACTTCTAACTCCCAGGCAGGGAGAAATATACTTCCAGGGTCAAAAAATTAATCGCATTCCAGCACACCAAATAGTAAAAATGGGTATCTCCCACGTACCTGAAGGTCGGCAAATTTTCCCCAATCTCACCGTTATGGAAAACCTGCTTATGGGAGCATATACCCGCCGGAACCGGTCCGAGATCCAGGAAACCCTGGAAGAAGTTTTTACCCGTTTTCCCCGTTTGAAAGAACGAGCCAGGCAGCTTGCTGGTACCCTTTCTGGTGGGGAACAACAAATGCTTGCCATGGGCCGGGGATTAATGAGCAAACCTACATTATTAATTCTCGACGAGCCATCCATGGGGTTGTCTCCTCTGCTGGTCGAAGAGATATTTGAAATTATAAAGAATATCAACCAGCAAGGAACCACAATACTGCTGGTGGAACAAAATGCATATATGGCCCTGCAGATAGCTCACCGGGCATATGTACTGGAAACTGGTCGTATAGTTTTAAGTGGTACTTCTAAAGAGGTGCAATCCAACCCGCAAATTCGCAGCGCATATTTAGGTGAAATAGAAAAGGGGGATTAAAATGTACGACGTAGTTATAATCGGGGGGGGACCTGCAGGCCTGACAGCTGGAATCTATGCTGCACGAGCCAAACTTAAAACCCTGTTAATAGAACGGGGAATGACAGGCGGACTGGCAGCTACAACAGAATTAATTGAAAATTATCCGGGTTTTAGCGATGGAATCGGAGGCCCGGAATTAATGAGTCGCATGGAAGCTCAAGCAAGGCGTTTTGGTCTGGAAATTTTAAATTCCAATGTTGAGACCCTGCAAAAAGAAAATCTATCTTTTATAATTAAAACTGAAGATACAGAACTGTTAACCCGTACAGTGATTATAGCCACCGGAGCCCAACCCCAAAGGTTAAACGTAAAAGGTGAAGAAACATTTCATGGCCGGGGCGTCTCATATTGTGCCACCTGTGACGGAGCTTTCTTTAAAGATAAACATGTAGCAGTAGTAGGCGGTGGAGATGCCGCGGTAGAGGAGGCCATGTTCTTAACCAGGTTCGCCCAAAAGGTATTTATTATCCACCGACGTGGGGAATTAAGGGCCACCAAAATTGTACAGGAACGGGCGCGGCAAAACCCGCGGCTGGAATTTATATGGCACAGTATTGTGGAAGAGATTACAGGCAATGAAACCGTAAACGGTGTACGGATTAAAGACGTGCGCACAGGTCAAGCGAGGGAGCTGGCTGTTGATGGAGTATTTATTTATATTGGTTATATCCCCAATTCCTCCCTTGTAAAAGAGCTTGTTAAACTTGATGAGCAGGGTTATATCATTACTGATACAAATATGCAAACCAGCTGTCCAGGGATTTTTGCCGCAGGTGATGTCCGGCAAAAATCCCTGCGCCAGGTAGTTACCGCCGTAGCCGACGGTGCCATAGCGGCAGTCAGTGCAGAAAAATATCTTGAACGAAACCGGTAATATAAAAAAAAGCTGTATCGGACTGATACAGCGGAGAAAGGGAGAGGAGATTAGGTTGTTGTCAGCCTTTGCTCTTATTTTAATCTCTTCTCCGGATGGAGAAAAGTATTCCCTGCCTAATGGTTAGATTTGATTCCCAAGCGGAAAATAATAGCTCCTATAATCAGGCGACCCCCTTAATCTGTGGTGGGCCCAATTTTTTTCTTTTAGCAATAACCGTTCGGCAGTTTTAAAAAACCATCTGGTCAACAGCTTTGTCATTTAGCCGTTGAAGTTGCAATAATTTTATATTTAATTGTAATTTTGCGGGGATTATTTGAGATAATAAGGAGGGGTATGAATTGAAGGATCTGGAATCCCTTATGGAAAGGTTCCGTGGCGGTGACCCCAGGGCACTGGCACGTGTAATCAGTTACCTGGAAAATGAAGAATCAGTGGTTGAACAGATTATGGAGCAGATTTATCCTTTTACGGGGAAAGCATATATTATTGGCATAACCGGTTCCCCCGGTGCAGGAAAAAGTTCCCTGGTAGATTGTCTTACCTCTTTATTACGCCAGAAAGGAGAAACTGTAGGTATTGTGGCTGTAGATCCTACCAGTCCCTTCACTGGAGGAGCATTGCTGGGTGATCGCATAAGAATGCAAAATCATGCCACCGACCGGGGGGTATTCATACGAAGTATGGGTACACGGGGAAGCCTGGGCGGACTGGCTCATACCACTGCAGATGTTGTTAAGGCCATGGATGCTTTTGGTTTTTCCCGGGTTATTGTGGAAACGGTAGGCGTTGGGCAGGCCGAACTGGACATTATGCATTTGGCAGACACTGTTGTGGTGGTACTAACTCCGGGTGCAGGAGATGCAATTCAAACCATTAAAGCCGGTATAATGGAAATAGCTGATGTCTTTGTCATTAATAAATCAGATCTGCCGGGGGCAGATAAAATCACCGCCGAAGTGGAAATGATGCTGGATATGCAGGGATACCAGCAGAAATGGCGCCCTCCGGTGATAAAGACTTCAACCCTGAGCGGACAGGGAATAGCAGAACTCCTTGAAGCTATTGAAAATCACCGGAATCATCTGCTTCAGGAAAAAGCGCTGGGAGAAAAGCGTTGGAGCCGGGCACGCAATGAAACTCTAGAACTGGCACAACATATCTGGCAACGCATTATTTCCAGGGAACTTGAACATATTCGGCCCATTCTGGATGCTGTTGCCCGGCGAGAAAAAGATCCTTATCAGGGTGCACGCGAAATTACCAGCTATCTATTGAAAAAATATAATAAATAACGATATTTTTTAAAACAAATGTTGGTAAAGGAAAATAAGATGCGCTAAAATAACTACCAAACAATAAAAAGTTTGAAAAAGAAAGGAGCGGGTATTTAAAAGATGAAGGTTACCTTTATAGGTCATGCAGCCTTTTTTCTTGAAGGAGAGGCCAGGATATTAATTGATCCCTTTATTACTGGTAACCCTGTAGCTAATGTTAGAGCTGAAGACCTGCATCCGGACATGATCCTGGTCACCCACGGCCATGATGATCACCTTGGAGATGCGATTGAAATCGCAAAGAGATCGGGAGCAACTATAGTTTCAGTTTTTGAACTGGCCAGTTACTGCAGTCGCCAGGGTGCAAAGGTCCATGGCATGCATATTGGCGGAAGCCATCAATTTGGGCCGGTAAAAGTTAAACTGACACCTGCCTGGCACGGCAGCGGACTGGTTAAAAACGAAACTACTGAATATCTGGGCACTCCCTGCGGTTTTGTTTTTACACTGGATGGGAAAACCATTTACCACGCCGGAGATACTGGATTGTTCGGAGACATGGCCATGGTGGGGCGCCTCCATCCCATTGACCTGGCCCTGCTGCCCATCGGTGATAATTTTACCATGGGCCCCGAAGATGCCCTGGAAGCAGTACGCTTGATTAAACCCAATCTTGTTATTCCAATGCACTACAATACCTGGCCACTGGTGGAACAGGATCCTCAGGAATTTAAGCGGGCAGTAGAAGCACAAACTCCGGCACAGGTAATTATTCTTGCCCCGGGAGAAACCTATGAATTTTAATCCCAACCCCGACCCAACCCGGATGCGCAAACAAGGAGAAAAGCTATTAACAATATTTAGCCAGACCCTCAACCAGTTGCAATCTCTTCCAAACGACCCGCAACTGGCCAATTATGCCGCTTTCCTGCACGGACAAATTTATGGTCTGGCTATTGCTTTACACTTTCTTTTTCCCGGACCTGGTAATCTGGGTGAAAAGGCCGCTTTAATGCTCAGACCCGTTCTTACTGAGCACAGGTGTGAATGCAAAGATCAAAAAGGTATTTGAACAGAAAGGTTACCACATGGAGAGAGTTTGTTAAAACTCTGGGTTACCTCATGGGGGTAGCCTTTCTGTTTATACTTTACTTTAGCCAATTTGATCAAGAAGACTAATTATTTTACCGAAACAAGCAGGGACAATTGGGTGGTTAGCCATCCCCCAAATTTTTGTTATACTGGTTCATCACCTGCATTATATTCGCTAGTAATTGACCCAGGTCCTGATTACCCTGCTTACCAATGGTTTGATGCATTAAATCCATGGCACCAACCAATAAATTCACTAATGTTTCCGGGTTAAGGCTAGCCTTTAATTGTTCCAGCATAGCTGGATCAATATTTTTAATTAATTCACGTATGGATTCCGGCAACATATCCATTTCCATAGGCATTTTTTCCATTTGCTCCACCCTCCTTGATGACTGGTATTATAATATGTATATGTATATGTATTTCTTTTTGCCCCACATATAATGTGGAAAAGGATGATGTACCTGTGCCGCATCTGGCAATAGTCTGCGATTTAGAAACCACTGGTTTAAACCCTCTGCAAGACGAAATCATTGAAATAGCCCTCCTCAGGCTGGAAGAAGGAGAAATTACTGATCAATTCCACACCCTTATTCGTCCGAAACAAAAAGTACCGGAAGCTATTCTTCGTTTAACCGGTCTAAGCGAAAAACTCCTGGCCGCATCCCCATCACTGGACGAAGTTTTGCCTCTGATAACAAATTTTCTGGGCAAAAACCCATTGATGGGCCATAATGTTTCCTTTGACCGGAATTTCCTGCAAACAGTAACTGGAATTCCGGTTGTTACCCGGGCTTACGATACCCGCGAACTGGCCCGTATCCTTCTACCCGACGCCCCCAGTTATCAACTGGCTGAACTGTGCCGGTTTTTGGGAATAGAAGTCAAACGTGTTCACCGGGCAATGGATGATGCACTTGCCGCTGTTCAACTTTATCGCCGGTTGCTCGACAAGACCAGAAAAATGGATGGGCAAGTTTTACTATACCTAACCGCATTCTTGCAACAAGCCGGCTCACCCTGGGCAGATGAAATAAGCAGTGTAGCCTTCGAGTCCTGTTCTCAAAAAATAAAGCGTACCCTCTTATTTAAACCCCCTATAGAAGAAATTGAGCAGGATCTGACCTGCCCGCCAGATTTTCCCCAGTCACCACAAGAACTTTTTGATTTACTTAAACCGGGAGGCTCCCTGGCTGTTCACATGGTTAATTACGAGTACCGCCCGCAGCAGTTGCATATGGTAGAGGCTGTAACCCGTGCCCTGGAAGAAGAAAAAATTTTACTCATGGAAGCAGGCACAGGAACGGGAAAATCTATGGCCTATCTTCTGCCGGCACTATACTGGTCTATTTCGCACAAGCAACGTGTTCTCATAGCTACAAGAACTATAAACCTGCAGGAACAGTTATGGCAAAGAGACATTCCCTTAATAAAAACAGCTCTCGGATGGCCTTGCCGCGTGGCACTGGTTAAAGGCAGGCAAAATTATCTTTGTTTACAACGATGGTTAACCATCCTGCAGGCCGGCAACTGGACAGCGGGAGAAGCGGCATTTTATGCTCGCATACTGGTCTGGACACAGCAAACCGTTACCGGAGACAAAAGCGAAATTAACCTCACTGGTTTTGAACAGGAACTCTGGCAGGAACTCTGTTCTGACAGTGAAACCTGTCAGGGCTCCCGTTGCCGCTGGTTTGCCCGGTCATGCTATGTTTCCCGGATTCGTTTTAAGGCTGAAAAGGCTAATCTGATTATAGTCAACCATTCGCTCCTCCTTTCGGACGTCCGGGCTGAAAACCGCTTACTTCCAGAACATGCTGTTCTGATTGTGGACGAGGCACATCATCTTGAGGACGCGGCTACTGAACAACTGGGGGAAACAATTTCACGCTCTGCACTTTTCAGATGGTTAAATAAAGTCAACCGGATACTGGTAAGTATAAAAGAGCTGTCACTACGAGAGAATACCAGCCTGAATTCTTATCATCAAAAATGCCTGGGTGCATACTCCAGGGCTAGACAGGCTGTAGATTTGTTTTTTAATCTTTTGCAAATGATGGTAATCCAAAAATCTCTCGCGGGAGACCAGGATATAGGGAATAAATACGTTGTCCGCCTGCAGCCTGGCTCGGAGGGCGACATTACTAGCATATTGCAGCCCGAACGAGAAAATCTTCTTTTTGCCCTTAAAGACTTGCTTACTGGCCTAAAAAAAATCTCGGAACACATAGAATCTTTCGTGGTAGAGGATGAAGAAAATAATAACCTTACCTGGGAATTTACATGCTTAATTGCAGAGGGTACCAGAATATTAGCAGTTCTGGAATCCATCCTTAAGGGTACTATGGCAAATAGCGTCTTCTGGGTCGAAATAGATAAAGAAGAAAACAACCACTGTTTTCTGCGCGCCGCGCCGATACAGGTAAATAAGATACTTTATGATTATCTATACCAAACTAAAAAGTCAATAGTCTTAACCTCTGCAACCTTAACGGTAGAAAATTCGTTTACTCATTACATAGAGCGCACAGGGCTGGACCTGATTCCCCCTGAACGTATATTAGCCTTGCGGGTGGATTCACCTTTCCAGTATGATTCCCAGGCCCTTTTATGTATTGTAAAAGGGCTCCCCACCCCCGGAAAAGGGAAGGGGGATATCTATTTTTCCACTCTGGCCAGTACCCTTTTAAACCTTGCTGATACTACGGGAGGCCGGATGCTGGTCCTTTTTACTTCCCACCAGGCACTCCGGGAAACTTACCGCCGCTTAAAGCCCGAATGCCTGGAAAGGAGTATCCGTTTACTGGGTCATAACCTTGACGGGAATCAATGGCATATTTTAAAGGAATTTCATAATACAGAAAAAGCCATCTTAATGGGGGCATTCAGTTTCTGGGAAGGGGTAGATCTTCCCGGACCAGCCTTAAACTGCGTGGTTATGGTTAAACTCCCTTTTTGGGCTCCCAGGGTACCGGTAGTAGAAGCACGGCTTGAAGATCTGGCTTCCCAGGGTAAAGACGGCTTTCTCCATTTCAGCCTCCCCCAGGCCATTATTCGTTTTAAACAAGGCTTTGGCCGGCTGATCCGGACAACCAGCGATCGGGGTGTGGTGATAATACTGGATGAACGACTGCTTAACAAAAAATACGGACGCCATTTCCTGAATTCGCTCCCGGTAAAAAATTATATAGAGGGGGACCTTTCCTTGCTTACGAAACAGATTGCACGCTGGCTTAACCCTGATGCGGCATGCCATATTAAGTCAAATAAAGAAATTTAGTTACCAAAACTGTCACATTTCAGCTGTAAGCTCATACTATATTAAGGACGAAAATAGTAAAAGGGGTGAGTTGACTTGCGCGTATATTTCGTGCGGCTGCCATCCTTCATTAGAGCCCTGTTGATGAGGGTCTGGAAATAAGATTAGGGACAGGCCAAGCCTGTCCTTTGTGCTTTTTAGGTGAATGTCTGTGATCTCCGTCATTTCTCCAGCGGGGATTTTTTTTACTCTAAAAGAGGATTTATCTTCGAAACGTCGAAAGTATGCCTTAATAGAGAAATAGCATATATTGTTTTAGCGAAATTGCCCCCCATCATATTCGAAGTTATTTTAAAAAAGAGGGATAAAGGATGAAAGCTATTAGACTAAATCAATGGGAAGACAGGAATTTTATTGAACTTGTAACCCGTGAAAGCGGGCAAGCAGTAGAGAATTGTTATCAGTGCGGAAAATGCACGGCTGGCTGCCCCATCGCCTTTGCCTGTGATTTAATGCCTAATCAGGTAATACGCATGGTGCAAATGGGTCTAAAGGAAGAGGTGCTTCATTGCCAGAGTATCTGGCTCTGCGCATCCTGCGTTACCTGTACGGTTCGTTGCCCGAGAAATATTGACGTGGCCAGGGTGATGGATACCTTAAGAATTATGGCTCGCCATCAGGGTATATCACCCCCGGGCAAAGGCCGTTATGTTGCTTTATTTAATGAAAATTTTCTGGGCTATATACAGAAAAACGGTCGATTATTTGAACTTGCCACGATGGCCATGTTCAATCTAAAAACCGGCCAACCCTTCCGGGAAGCCAGCACGGGGCTGGCCATGCTAAAACGCGGCAAATTAAAGCTTACAGTAACAAAGCCGCGGGGCCTGGATGAAATAAACCGTATTTTTGAGAAAGTACGCCAGGCAGAAAAGGGGGGTAAAAAGTGAAACTTGCTTATTATCCCGGCTGCAGTTTAGAAGCCAGCGGGAAGGAATACGATCTGTCAACCCGGGCAGTGTGTAAACATCTGGGTATAGAATTAATAGAAATTCCTGACTGGAGCTGTTGTGGGGCAACAGCAGGGCATAGCACAAGCCATCTTTTATCCCTGGCCCTGCCTGCTCGCAATTTAGCCCTGGCCGAAGAAATGGGCCTCGATGTCACCGCACCTTGCGCTTCCTGTTACCAGCGACTGGCTTTAACATGTTATGAATTAAAACAAAACCCCCGGCTGCAGAAAGAAATTAATGAAATTACAGGGCGCTCTTTTCAGGGAAAGATCAAAGTAGTTTCCATCCTGGAAGCAATAAATTATATCGGCTTAGAGGGAATCCAAAATCAGGTAGTCAAACCTTTAAAAGGGTTAAAAATTGCCGCCTATTATGGTTGTCTGCTGGTACGGCCACGGAATATCCAAATAGACGATCCTGAAAACCCCCAAATTATAGAAAAAATTATGCAAGCTAGCGGAGCTGAACCGGTGGAATGGCCTCATAAAACAGAGTGCTGCGGAGCTTCCCTGGCCATAAGCAATGAAGATATAGCCACCACCATGGTTTCCCGTATTCTTAAAGCAGCATCCCTATCCGGTGCCCATTGCCTGGTATGTGCCTGTCCCCTGTGTCATTTCAACCTCGATATGCGCCAGTTAAAAGTCAACCGGTTGCAGGGTACCAATTACCAGTTGCCAGTATTTTACTTTACCCAGCTTTTAGGTATAGCCCTGGGTTTAAATCCAAACGACCTGAGCCTGCATACTCACTTTGTAGATACCACTCATGTTTTAAAAATGGTTGGATAGATTATTGAATAAGGAGCGATAGGACATGCAACGCACAGGTGTTTTCGTATGCTGGTGTGGTACAAATATTGGTGCAGTAGTCGATATATCCCGGGTGGTAGAAGCTGTCTCTAAATTCCCCGGGGTGGTATTTGCCACCGATTACAAGTATATGTGTTCTGAACCAGGCCAGGAAACTATTATTCAGGCGGTACGCGAGCATCGCCTTAACCGGGTGGTAGTGGCCTCCTGTTCTCCCCGTCTTCATGAAGCTACTTTTCGCAAGACCCTGAGTCGGGCGGGGTTGAATCCTTATCTACTGGAAATGGCCAACATCAGAGAACAATGTGCGTGGGTACATCAAAAGGAACCGGAAAAAGCTACCCAAAAAGCAATTGAATTAATCCGCAGGGCGGTTTCCAAGGTCAACAAGCTGGAACCTCTATATGAATCCACCATACCCATAACCAAAAGAGCACTGGTCATTGGAGGCGGCATTGCCGGTTTGCAAGCTGCCCTGGACATCGCCGATGCCGGTTACCAGGTCGTCCTGGTGGAAAGGGAACCGACTATCGGCGGGAAAATGGCCATGCTGGACAAAACCTTTCCCACCCTGGATTGTTCAGCGTGAATTAGTACACCCAAGATGGTTGCTGCGGCGCAGCACCCTAATATAACTTTATTTACCTACGCTGAGGTCGAAAAGGTAGAAGGCTACATCGGCAATTTCCAGGTTACTATCAGACAAAAGGCTCGCTCTGTAGACCACAGTAAATGTACAGGTTGCGGTACTTGCTGGGAAAAATGTCCAACCAAAGTGGTAAGTGAATATAACCTGGGATTGGGCATGAGAAAAGCCATTTATATTAGTTTCCCGCAGGCCGTGCCAAACAAGCCGGTAATCGACCGCCAGCATTGCAGGCAGTTTACCAAAGGAAAATGCGGTGTTTGTCAGAAAGTTTGCCCGGCACAAGCAATCGATTACCAGCAGGAAGATCAGCTAATTAAAGAACAGGTCGGCGCTATTGTCGTAGCTACCGGTTACGATTTATTTGAATGGGAACGTGCATACGGTGAATATGGCTATGGACGTTATCCCGACGTAATCAGCGGGTTACAATTTGAAAGGCTGAACAATGCTTCCGGGCCAACAGGTGGAAAAATCTTAAGACCTTCCGATGGGAAAGAACCCAAAACCGTAGTTTTTATCAAGTGTGTGGGTTCCCGGGATGCGGTTAAAGGTAAAGAATATTGTTCCCGAACCTGTTGCATGTATACAGCCAAGCACGCCCATCAAGTACTGGAAAAGATCCCTGATTCCAGGGTCTACGTCTTTTACATGGACATTCGGACCCCCGGTAAAGCTTATGAAGAATTTTACTTGCGTACAGTTCATGAGGGTGCCCGCTATATCCGCGGCCGCGTGTCAAAAATTTATCCTGAAGGTGACCAGCTGGTGGTTATGGGTGTAGATACACTCCTGGGAAGACAAGTTGAAATAGCTGCGGACCTGGTCGTACTGGCTACAGCCATGGTGCCCAGCAGAGAAGCAAATAAACTGGCACGAATTGTGGGTATTTCAACTGATCAAAATGGATTTTTCATGGAAAGCCATCCCAAGTTACGACCGGTGGAAACAAATACTGCAGGAGTTTTCCTGGCCGGCGCCTGTCAGGGGCCCAAAGATATTCCTGATACTGTTGCCCAGGCCAGTGCTGCTGCAGCGAAAGTATGTGCCTTATTCTCCCGCAACGAAATGGCTGTAGACCCCATGATTGCCCAGGTTAATTCAGCCCTTTGTTCCGGTTGCCTGGAATGCAAAAACGTATGTCCTTACCGGGCCATCGAGAAGGCAACGGTTAGTGAACGGGTGGGCAGTAAAGTGATCGAACGAACAGTTGCCAGTGTTAATACCGGGCTCTGCCAGGGATGCGGAGCCTGTACCGTAGCCTGCCGGGCCGGTGCTATTAACCTCAAAGGTTTCACCAACGAGCAACTACTGGCGGAGGTGGATGCGTTGTGTCTGTAAAGCAAGAATGGGAACCTAAAATAATTGGCTTTTGTTGTAACTGGTGTAGTTATGCTGGTGCCGACCTGGCAGGGGTTAGCCGGCTAAGTTATCCACCCTCCATTCGTGTAATCCGTGTGCCCTGCTCAGGAAGAGTCAATCCGGTTTTTATTTTACGTGCCTTCCAGAGAGGTGCCGACGGCGTGCTCGTAAGTGGGTGACACCCGGGGGACTGCCACTATGTTAGTGGCAATTACCATACACGACGACGCTATCTCATTTTTAAACGCTTGCTGGAATATGTGGGCTTCGAACCCGGGCGTTTCCGTGCCCGTTGGATTAGTGGTTCCGAAGGAGCTAAATTTGCCCAGACGGTAGAAGAAATTACGGCTGAAATTAAAGCTCTGGGTCCAAATACCAAGATGAGACAGAAATTGGAGATTCCAAATAAAATTCCCACCGGGGTGAAAGATAATGAGTGATCTAATGAAAGTCCAGGAAAATCTAAGGGACATAGCTCGAAAGTTACTGGTTAATAAAGAAGCCACCCTGGTGATTGGTTATGCTCCGGGCAGTGAAGTGAGCAGGGTAATTCCTGCTTTCATCAGGAAGGAAGAGGAAGTGGACCATTTAATATGGAATCCCCTTTGCGTTAATAATCTAGCTAAATATCTGCTGGATTATAATCAAGAACCGGGTAAAGTGGCGGTGGTTGTAAAAGGGTGTGATTCAAGGGCTATTGTTCGCCTGATCCAGGACAACCAGATTCCCCGGGAAAAAATTATCATCCTGGGCATTCCCTGCCCGGGCTTACTAGATCCGGAAACGGTAGCATCCCGCCTTAACCCCAACACGCAAATTTTATCTGCAAGCTTAAATGAGCAGGCTTTTTCCATACAAACGGAGGAGGGGATTTTTACTTTTTCCCGGTAAGCGTCAAATACAACCCACCTTGGCATAATACCCAAGTTTAAGGGATAATCTTCCTCAGATAAAAGCTCGATGAGGAGGATTTTTTCTTATGACCAAAGCCGAACGGGAAGCGCTATGGGAAACCCGAATAGCCGAATACAAGATGAGTGGGCAAAGCGTCAGAGAATGGTGCGCCGCCCATGAAGGCATCAGCCCCAGGCAGTTATGGTACTGGCTGCGAAAGTTTAAAGACCGGAACGGAGTTACCCCAGGAAAATCAAATCGGTGGCTGCCGGTGGAAATAAGCAACCAGTCATTTATAGAAGAGGACCATACTTTACTGGTCAAAA
>NZ_JMLG01000013.1:0-53443 GCF_000686645.1 Desulfofundulus thermocisternus DSM 10259 | reverse complement strand
GTACCCCATTCTTTTGCCTCTAAAACCATGAGCCTGGCGGCTTCAGCTTGAACCCACCTCTTTTTGGAGAATTTAGCCAGGCTTTCAATTAAACGGTCGAGGCTACCCGACTGGGCATCTTCAATGCGGCCCAGGTTAGCAACAACTTTCTGGCGTACTTTACCGTTCTCACGAACACCTTCAACTATTTGTAAGTACGTCCTTTTGGTGCCATCTTTATTGGCGAAGGTTTTTGTCCTGACAAACATAGCATAATCATTATAACATGGCAATATTGGATATTCAAAGACAGTAAATGGTATACGTGGCACAACATTTTTTGATATTCCCAATATACATCCTTGATTTTACTGGGTTTTCAAGAGTTGATGAAGCCTAAAACCCGCTTTTACTGTCAAAGTTGAGTATATATAGGCTGGCCAAACAATATGGAAAGGCTAAGCTCACGGTTACTGAGGCCATTATGATTTACGGTATAAAACCTGAGAACTTTGACCAGGTGGCTGAAGAGTTAGAAAAGGTCCATCTACCTTTGGCTGATATTGGTCCGGTGGTACGAAATGTCAAAGTATGTTCCAGTCAGTATTGTAAGCATGTTATCCGCGATGTTACTTCTTTGGCGGCAGAGATCAATCAACGCCTCGCAGGGATAGCGACGCCGAAAAAATTTAAGATGGCCCTAAATGGCTGTCCCAATTCATGCGTGGAGGCGCAACTAAACGACTTGGGTATCATTGCTGTCCAGGACGGGTACTGGCTTTACCTTGGGGGCAAGGGAGGACGTCAACCCCAATTGGGTACTCGGCTGGATATGGTTATTAAGGAAGAGTATATACTCGAGACTGTCGAACGGATAGTTAGGAGTTATATTCAGGTTGCTCAGAACGAGCGACTGGGTGAAGTTATTAACCGGGTGGGGCTTATGCCATTTCTGAAGGGGGCGCTGGCGTGGAGTAGTGGGGGAATCAAGACGTGCATAGGCGCGCGGTATTGTAAAAATGGTATTGGTGATGTTCATGCGATGGCGGAGCGCATAATCTCCTCTGGCGTTCTACAAGGGAATGTTACTATCAGTGGTTGCGGTAACGCGTGTGTTATGGATAACGGAGCGCATTGTAACGTTGTTATTTTAAGGGACAGGCTGTGGGTGTATAATAAAAATGGCGATGTAGACGTTGTTAATGCGGACTATTTGCCTGAGTATCTTAAGAGGAAGAGTATTTTAAAGTAATTCAAGATGAGGAGCATGGGCTCATGATGGGCTTGACAATGAAGTCCCTACCTTGAGTTCAGCAGAGAGGGGGCGTGAGATGAGCAGGCTTAAAGTCCTTTTCCATGTTAACGAATCTGACAAATGGCAAAGGGCACTCGTGAACATCACCAATTTTTTGAATGATGTTGGGCAAGGAAATGCTGACATCGAAGTAGTGGCCAACGGTGAGGCAGTTTCTGTTTTCAAGAGCGGGTGCCTGCTGACCGGGGGCAGCGGTCAGTGCTGTGGAACTGCTAGCGGATCGCTGATGGACCAGATGAAGAAGTTGTCGGAGATGGGAGTAAGCTTTGTAGCGTGTCGGAACGCTCTCAAAGCTCAGTCTATCGACGAAGAGAGCCTCCCTAACCTTGTAACAGTTGTACCGGCCGGTATAACAGAAATTGCCAGAAAACAAACTGAAGGGTATGCTTACATCAAGCCCTGACCATGTGTCTGCGTGAAGGGGAAGTGAGTAACTTCCCCTTCAATATACGGCAACAAAAAGCAGGGACCCGGTCCAGCACAATAGGGGGGTGAAATTGTTATGGAAGGAATTGTAGATTCTCATACACATGTTTCGTTGCTTCCGTACGAAGGGCTGGAAAACATGGCCCTGGCCGGGGTGAAGAAGATTATCGGCTGTTCTATATTTTTTGGGGCCAGACATGCGGAGACACTCTTTGATCATTTCCACCAAATGTTAACCCTTTCGATGAAGAATGCTGCCCAAAATGGCATCAGGCTTTTCGTCGCTGTCGGCATTCACCCCATGGGGACACCGGTAGACTGGCCCAGGGTGATCGACGCCCTTCCAGATTATCTGAAGATGAGTAATGTCATTGGTTTAGGAGAAATCGGCCTGCATGAGGGGAGTCGACGGGAACAGGACGTCCTCAGGGAGCAATTGAAAGTGGCCAAGGAATACGGGGTGCCGGTAATCATTCATACCCCGCCACAGGACAGGGTGGAAATAACCAATAGGACGATTGAAATTGCCGCCGCCGTCGGGATGGAACCCGGAAAAGTGATCATCGACCACGCTGATTTGGACATTATTGACTTAATCGAGAACTTTGGGGCCATTCCCGGGCTCACCATTCGCCAGAAAGGGCTTACTCCCCATCTATTGCTGAACCACCTGGAACGTTTCCAGCGAGGTGTTCTGAACAGCGACTACAGCAATCTCAAACCCAACGATCCCCTGAGCGTTCCAAAGGCTGTGCGGTATCTGGAGCTGAACGGGGCTCCTCCGGAAATCATTGCTCGGATTGCGAGGTACAATGCTGAAGAATTGTTCGGTATTTAGACAACCAGGGGTATGACCTAATTCACGGAGGAGGGGAGGAGAGTGTGGGAACCAAAAATGACCAGGAGGAACTTCTTGATTTAAAAATCCTTGCCTACCTCAAAAAGCTGGGGCCGGAATATGCAAAACTTCTGGCGATACGGCTGGGTTTATCCCTGGAAGAAAGCACAGAGCGACTCCGAAGGTTGGCAGCCAGAGGACTAATTAAGCGAGTAGAAGGAAGAATAGTTAAATATTACCACCGTCGACGGAAAAGCGTTAAGCACCGGAATCACACCTATTATGATCTCACAAGGGAAGGAGAACTTCTCTTAAGAGAGGCCAGGGGGAAAGTGGATATTCATATTGATATCGAGTACCCTAGCAGGTAAAACGGTCTTCTGGGATTCCGGTTGTAAGAGGTGCTCCATTCTGCGCGGACCTGAGGTGCAATGGAGACACCGGGACTACATAAAGAGAGATGAACTGGAGGTTCGGCCGAGAGGCCGAACCTCTTTCTCCGAAGGTTAACTATCCCTTAAGTTTTAACCGTTGGTTTACAGGTCGAACCTGCATCAGGACGAGGCTTCGAGATTAATACCCAAGACAAAACAGGTCCTCCAGGCGATTCAGGAGGCCGTGTTCAACCTGAACACACCGACCCGCCTGGGGATGCAGGTACCCTTCACCAACTTGACGCTGGACGTACTTTCCTCCGCCTACGATCAAGAATTTGCCATTGTAGGCGGTAAGGAGAAGCCCTGCACCTACGGCGACTACCGGGAGGAGCGGTTGGTGGTCGCCCGGGCGTTTTGTGAGGTCATGTTGCGGGGGGATGCAAAGGGAAGGTGCTTCACCTTCCCGGTGCCAACGTTCAACGTTACCCCGGAGTGGAGAGATGGCGGCGTGCCGGGCGAGGTTTGGAAGCTGACGGCTAAGTACGGGTCACCATATTTTGCGAACTTTGTCAGTTCGGATATGTCTCCGGATGACGTCAGGAGCATGTGCTGCCGGTTGAGACTGGACAGGCGCGAGCTCCTGAAACGGGGAGGCGGCTTTTTCGGCGCGAACCCGCTGACCGGTTCCATCGGCGTGGTGACACTGAACCTTCCCCGCCTGGCCTACCTGGCCAGAGATGAGGACGACTTCTTTGCCCGGCTGGCGCGGCTGTCGTCTGTTGCGGTGACGGCGCTGGAGATAAAGCGCAAGGTCCTGGAACGGTTCGCGGACGCGGGCCTCTACCCGTTCAGCACCCGGTACCTGCGGGGTGTGAAGGAGCGCTTCGGGAGGTACTATGCCAACCACTTCTCGACCATCGGGGTGAAAGATATCCCGGCGCCGGATGTGTATACCAATCCCCGGATCATGGCCTGGATGATGGATGAATTCAGCCGCTATAAAGGATACAACGAGTTTGGTGTTATTACCGGCAAGCCGCTGATCGTGGGCGGATCGGCGGGCCGCAATGAAGCCACCGCCCGGGGGTGTGCCATTGTAGTGCGGGAGGCGGCCAAGATGCTGGGGATACCCTGAATTCTGGTCATGCTCCAGACACGAAGCGTTAAAAAGGGCTTGACGGGTGAAGGAGAGTTTAGTATAATAAACAGTGGCACTGAGGTTATTCCCCGATAGCTCAACGGTAGAGCATCCGGCTGTTAACCGGAGGGTTGTAGGTTCGAATCCTACTCGGGGAGCCATGGCAAAAGGGGGCATACCTGTGAAATCACAGGTATGCTTTTTGTTTTTTATATGTACTTTTTTATTTTGGGGGATAAATCCGTATAATAAACTGGAATCAGGTAAAAAATCGAAAAATAAAGCGCCCGGGGGATCCAGATTTTACAGGCAGGTTATAGTTGCCAGAAATTTTCTCTAAAAGTTTTTCCCGGCGCTTGTATTTTTTCGGGCCAATCTGTCTATAATAAAGGTGAAAGTCAGTCAAGGTCAAAGTAAGGGAGGGTGGGGGTGGTTGTCGAACATCTCGGATCTCATTGAACGCTACCTGAAAGAATTACTGGCCGCCAGCGCCCGCGGGATGATCGAGATCCGGCGCAATGAACTGGCCGAACAGTTTAATTGCGTTCCCTCCCAGATCAATTACGTCCTGGCCACCCGCTTTACCGTGGAGCACGGCTTTCTGGTGGAAAGCCGGCGAGGTGGGGGTGGTTACGTGCGGATTATGCAGTTGCCCCGGGACCAGAGGCTGGATTCCCTCAGCCAGCTGCTGAATCTGGTGGGCAGGGAAATATCCCAGCGGCGGGCGCAGGCGATCATTGAGCGGATGCGGGAAGAAAAGCTGATCACCGACCGTGAATCCCGGATGATGCGGGCGGTGATCGACCGGGAAGTGCTGCGCCTGGGCCTGCCGGCCAGAGACCAGCTGCGGGCTTTGATCCTGCGCGCCATGATTATAAGTTTGCTGGGTCAAAAAGGTGAATAAAACGGGCATCCCGGGAATACTTTTGCCGGTGCCCTAAAAAAGGAGGTTGAAGTGGATGGAATGCGAACGCTGTCACCAGAGACCGGCCACGGTCCACTGGACGGAAATCATCAACAATGAAAAGCGGACCATGCGCCTGTGCGAGCAGTGTGCCCGTGAGCTGCAGGCCCAGGCCATGGGCTTTTTCCCTCAGATAAACCTGCATAATTTTCTGGCCGGGCTGCTGCACAACGAGTTCGGCTTTCCCACCACCGGCCCTGCGATGGCTCCAGCGGGAGCCCGCTGTGAGGCCTGCGGCCTGACGGAAGCCCAGTTTGCCCGCCAGGGATTGCTGGGGTGCGGGGAGTGCTACCGCTATTTTGGCCCCCGGCTCGAGCCCGTGTTCCGGCGCATCCACGGGAATACCCGGCATACGGGCAAGGTGCCCGAGCGTACCGGCGGCAAAATGCGGGTAATCAACCGCCTGGAGCGGCTGAAGGCCCAGCTGCGGGAAGCCGTCAGCCGGGAGGAGTTCGAGCGGGCGGCGGAGTTGCGGGATGCCATCCGGGAGCTGGAAAAGGAGCTGCGGGAGGGATAAGGTTATGTCCATCAGAGAAACCGTGAACAATCCCCACAGTCACTGGATGGATGGTACGGGTCCCGAGTCGGACATCGTGATCAGCAGCCGGGTGCGGGTGGCCCGGAATCTGGCCCACCTGCCTTTTCCCCACCTGCTCACCCGGGAAAAGGCCGAAGATGTGATCCATGCCGTGCAGACGGCCATAGAAAACAGGGTTTTCCGGGAAAAAATGGGCAGGATGGAATTAACGCGCATGAACGAATTGACACCTGTGGAAAGGCAGATACTAGTAGAAAAACACCTGATCAGCCCCGACTTGCTGGAGAATTTCGAGCGTAAGGCGGTGGTGCTGCGGGACGATGAAGTGCTCAGCGTGATGGTCAACGAAGAAGATCACCTGCGCCTGCAGTGCCTGCTGCCCGGCCTGCAGTTGAACAGGGCCTGGGAGCTGATCAGCCGCCTTGACGACGCTCTGGAGGCGACCCTGGATTATGCCTTCGACGAGAAACTGGGTTACCTTACGGCCTGCCCCACCAACGTGGGTACGGGCCTGCGCGCTTCGGTGATGCTGCACCTGCCCGGCCTGGTGATGGTCAATCAAATCAAAGGGGTTCTGGACACCATTACCAAGCTGGGGTTAACCGTGCGCGGGCTTTACGGCGAGGGTACCGAGGCCAAGGGGAACCTGTTCCAGGTCTCCAACCAGGTTACCCTGGGGCAGGCGGAAGAGGACATAATTGCCAACCTTATTTCGGTAACCCGCCAGCTGCTGGAACAGGAAAGGGCGGCCCGGCAGGCCCTCTACCGGGAGCGCCGCGAGCAGCTGGAGGACCGGGTGGGGCGGGCCTACGGCCTGCTGAAGCATGCCCGGGTGATGACCTCCGAGGAAGCCATGAGCCTGTTTTCCGACCTGCGCCTGGGTATTAATATGGGGATCATCAAAAATATCCCGGCGCCGCTGACAATCGAATTGATGGTTCTTACCCGGCCGGCCTTCCTGGTAAAGGTTACGGGTAAGGATTTGAGTCCTGTGGAGCGGGATATATACCGCGCCCAGTTGATCCGCAAAAAACTATCGGCTGCTCAGCAATCTTAAAAAACAAGAGGAGGTGTTGTGACGATGTTGTTCGGGCGTTTCACGCAAAGGGCGCAAAAAGTGCTGTTTTTAGCGCAGGAAGAGGCCAGGAGGCTTAATTACCCCTATGTAGGTACGGAACATCTTTTGCTCGGGCTGATCCGGGAAGGGGAGGGTGTGGCCGCCAAGGCCCTGGCCAGCCTGGGCATTGAAGCCGATAAAGTGCGGTCAGTGGTGGAGCAGATGGTGGAAAAGGTTTCCGGTCCCATGCCGCAGGAAATTCCCCTGACTCCGCGGGCCAAGCGGGTACTGGAGCTGGCTGTGGATGAGGCCCGGCGCATGGGCCACAACTACGTGGGTACGGAGCACCTCCTCCTGGGTCTGATCCGGGAGGGCGAGGGTGTGGCCGCCAGGGCTCTGATGTCCCTGGGGGCGGACCTGAACAGGGTGCGCGGTGTGATCCTGCAGATGCTCGGCGGTATGGCAGGGGGAGCGGCCATGGGGCAGCCGGGTGCGGCCAGATCCCAGGCTTCCAGCACGCCCACCCTGGATCAGTTCGGCCGCGATCTGACCGCCCTGGCCCGGGACGACAAGCTGGATCCCGTGGTGGGGCGGGAGAAGGAGATCGAGCGGGTCATCCAGATCTTGAGCCGCCGCACCAAGAACAACCCGGTGCTCATCGGTGAGCCGGGGGTGGGTAAAACCGCCATAGCCGAGGGTCTGGCCCAGCGCATTGTGCAGGGTAACGTACCGGAGGTACTGCTCAACAAGCGGGTGGTCACCCTGGACCTGGCTTCCATGGTGGCCGGCACCAAGTATCGGGGCGAGTTCGAGGAACGGATTAAAAAGGTTATTGACGAAATCGTCAGGGCCGGCAACATCATCGTTTTCATTGATGAGCTGCATACGCTCATAGGTGCCGGTGCGGCGGAGGGGGCCATTGATGCGGCAAACATCCTGAAGCCGGCGCTGGCCAGGGGCGAGCTCCAGTGCATCGGGGCCACCACCCTGGACGAGTACCGCAAGCACATTGAGCGGGATCCCGCCCTGGAGCGGCGCTTCCAGCCCATCATGGTAGAGGAGCCCACGGTGGAGGAAACCATCGCCATCTTAAAGGGGCTGCGGGATAAGTACGAAGCCCATCACCGGGTGCGCATAACCGATGAGGCCCTGGAAGCGGCGGCCAGGCTTTCCGACCGCTACATCACCGACCGGTTCCTGCCGGATAAGGCCATTGACCTGGTGGATGAGGCCAGTTCCCGGGTACGCCTGCGGGCCTTTACTGCCCCGCCCAACCTCAAGGATCTGGAGAAGCGGATTGAGGAAATCCAGAAAGAAAAGGAAGCGGCCGTCAACAACCAGGAGTTTGAAAAGGCCGCCCAGCTGCGGGATCAGGAGCAGCAGTTGAAGAAAGAACTGGAAGCCCGGCGGCAGGACTGGCAGGCGGCCAGGGGCAAGGAAGAACTGGTGGTTACCGAGGAGGATATCGCCCAGATTGTCAGCAGCTGGACCGGCATCCCGGTGAAAAAGCTGGCCGAAGAGGAAACCGAGCGCCTGCTGCGCCTGGAGGAAATCCTGCACCAGCGGGTAGTGGGCCAGGACGAGGCGGTGCGGGCCGTGGCCCGTTCAGTGCGCCGGGCGCGGGCGGGTCTGAAAGATCCCAAGCGGCCCATCGGTTCCTTCATCTTCCTGGGTCCCACCGGTGTGGGTAAAACCGAGCTGGCCCGGGCGCTGGCCGAGGCCCTTTTCGGCGACGAGGATGCCCTGGTGCGCCTGGATATGAGCGAGTACATGGAGAGGTTTGCCGTCTCCCGACTGGTGGGCGCACCCCCGGGCTACGTGGGTTACGAGGAGGGCGGCCAGCTGACCGAAGCGGTGCGGCGCAAGCCTTACACCGTGGTGCTGCTGGATGAGATTGAGAAGGCCCACCCGGATGTGTTCAACATCCTCCTGCAGGTCCTGGAAGACGGTCGCCTGACCGATGCCAAGGGCCGGACGGTGGACTTCCGCAACACGGTGATCATCATGACCTCCAACGTGGGGGTGCACACCCTGCGCAAGGAAGGGACATTGGGCTTCCGTACCGAACAGGAGAGGGAAGCCAGCTACGAGCGCATGAAGGAGCGGGTAACCGAGGAGTTGAAGCGCACCTTCCGGCCGGAATTCCTGAACCGTATCGACGAGATCATCGTCTTCCACTCCCTGACCGCCGAGCACATCAAGGAAATTGTGGGCCTGATGCTCAAAGAAGTGGCCGTGCGGATGAAAGAACACGATGTGGAAGTGGAGTTTACGGAAGCGGCTAAAGAAATTCTGGCCAGGGAAGGTTTCGATGAAACTTACGGGGCCAGGCCTTTACGCCGGGCCATCCAGCGCCTGGTGGAAGACCGCCTCTCCGAGGAGCTCCTGAAGGGTACCTTCCACAGGGGCGACCGGGTGGTGGTGGACGGCGAAAACGGCCAGATTGTGGTGCGCAGGGCCGGTGACGGCCAGGCAGCGGGTGGGGCACCGGCGAATGCTCAAAGTGAATAGTACCGCCTGTATGCCGTATCCGCTGAAAAGGCAGGGGGACCGGTAAGGGTGGATCTAAAAAATAGCAGGAGGTGCGATTTTTCCGCACCTCCTTTTACCATTTTCACAAGTGCCTCCTTTATAGCCGGGCCGGACGTGCTGCCGGAAGGAGGATATTGATACAGGATATCGAAAAATAAATAAAAAACTCTATTCAGGTTAGCCGGAGATGGTCCTGTGCCGGAGCAAATTTTAAAACCGGATTACCTGCTGGATATTTGCATCAAAATGCTTTACCTGGCCGGAAGAATCGTCAGGGAAAAGGGCAATTTCGAGCGGGTTCCCCGCTGGCTGGCGGAGATTTTGGGAGCCAGCGGTTCGGCGCTGGGTATTGTGGTGGCCAGGCAGTGTTTAGTATATTTCGCCCGGGTCGACCAGGAAAGCAGGTCCGGCTGCCTGGAGGTTGCGGTGGACGTGCTCTGGTGTTCCCGCCAGAACTCACCTGGAAATGGTGATGTGCCGTGCCACATATTCGACTGCCCGGTAAGACAGAAGGTAATGGAAGGGTGCGGCCGGTCCGACCTGGAGGTAACCTGTTTCCCCATGGAGGACAGGAAGGGATTCTTAATGGTCTATGGGGAAGCGCTGCTGCTGAATTCCTATCCCATTACGGAAATACTCAAGGCGGTAACCCATTTTATCGCCTGCAATCTGGATGTTGACGGGAGATCGCGGGAAGCCGCTTCTTATTTCCTCCCTTCCGAAGATATGGCCCAGTTGTGGTCGGAAATGCTGGCCGGGCTATCCCATGACTTGAGAACGCCCCTGGCCTGTATTAAAGGCTATATCACAACTCTAATGCGGGAGGACGTTACCTGGGACCATGCTTCACAACGGGAGTTTATGGAAATCATTGTAGAGGAAACGGATCATATCGAGAACTTAATTGATAACCTGCTGGATTCCGCTACTTTCAGCTGGAAGGGCGGAATTGAACTGAAAAAGGAACCCGTTTCCATACCGCAAGTAGTCAGAAAGGTGCTCACGGACCCGTCGTTTCGCATTAAAAATCACCAGTATACCGTCCTTTTTCCTGAGGATTTCCCCCTGGTGGAAGCGGATCCGATCAGGATCGAGCAGGTGCTGCGAAACCTTGTGGATAACGCGGTCAAATATTCCATGGAACGTACGCAAATCACAATTAAAGGAGAGGTAAAGCCCGGGGAGGTTGTTGTTTCAATTACCGATCAGGGTATTGGTATTGATAGCGAGCATTTAAAATGGCTGTTTGAAAAATTTTTCCGGGCGGCAAGGGGTATCCGGGAAAACAAAAAGGGGATGGGGCTGGGATTGCCTCTGGCCCGGCAGATCATAGTAAGCCACGGGGGCCGGATCTGGGCAGAAAGCAAGTTAAACCAGGGAACAACCTTTTACTTTACACTGCCCCTGGAGCAGCGGGCGTCTTAAGGGCAATTCTTGATAAAGACCGGGTGGATTGAAATGAAGCGTAAAACAATCCTGGTAGTGGATGATGAACCCCGCCTCGTGCGATTGGTTAAGGTTAACCTGCTGGCCAGTGGTTACCAGGTGGATACGGCCGCCGACGGGAAAACCGCCCTTGAAAAGCTGGAATCTTCCCATTATGACCTGTTGATTCTTGATATCATGCTTCCCGGTCCATTGAATGGATTTGAGGTATGTAAGAGAATCCGTGAGTTTTCCGATATCCCCATAATTATGCTTACGGGAAGGGCCCGCGAACAGGACCGGATCCGTGGTTTTGACGCGGGAGCCGATGATTATATCACCAAGCCCTTCAGCGTTGAGGAGTTATTGCTCCGTGTGAAGGCCATCCTCAGGAGAACCCACCCGTCAGAAGAATTTCCCAGGGGCACGTCCCTTAAAGTGGGAGACCTGGTGATCAATTTTGCTCAAAGGCGGGTCTTTGTCAGGGGAAGGGAAGTAAGGCTCACCGCTACGGAGTACCAGGTCCTGTACCACCTGGGCTGTCACGCGGGAAAGGTCATCACCCATGAGGATTTGCTCACCCGGGTCTGGGGCCCCGAGTACCGCAATGAACTGCACTACCTGCGCAATTACATCAGCAGCCTGCGAAAAAAGATCGAGGACGACCCCGGCAATCCCAGGTATATTCTGAGCAAACACGGCGTTGGCTACTATCTGGTATCAGACCTTTAAAAGAAGATTTTCATTCAGAAGAAACTCTGCCAGATACAGGCGGAGTTTTAGATTGTTGACTAACTCTTTATGTGCCCTGGTTTTACATTAGGAGCGACCTGGAGTGAGCGCTGCCGGGCCAGGCCGAGGCGACGGGATGAGGCGGGGCCGCGGACAGGACGTCCGCGGAGGCCACCTGAACACTGGATGTGTGAATGTGGCCGGTACCCGCCGAAGACCGGCGACGAGGCCTTAAGGCTCGGCCAGCGAAACGACTGGGAGCGACGAGTAAAACCAGGGCGCATCCCAGAAGTACTTTGTCTACAGGCTGAAACTCCGCCAGGTAACGGGCGGAGTTTTTGTGTTTTTATGAAATTTTTATGTTTACATGTCCCTTTTTTATGATTTTTTGACGCCGGATTATTTACATTAAAACCAACCAGCCGGATGTTTCACTTAAGAACAATAATCTTCAGGAGGTTGCCATGCTTACCCGTGAAGATGTCAGGGAGAAAGCCAGGCAGGAAAGGGTGAAGTTCCTGCGCCTCCAGTTTACCGACATTTTCGGCACTTTTAAAAATATCGCCTTGACCCTGGATGATCTGGAACAGGCGATGGCCGGCAGGATTTCTTTCGACAGCTCTGTGGTTGATGGACTGGTCAACAGCCAGGAACGGGCCATTATCCTGCAGCCCGATCTGTCGACTTTCCTGGTGCTTCCCTGGCGTCCCCGTGAAGAAGCGGTGGCCCGTTTTATCTGTGATGTGCTCAATCCCGACGGTACTCCTTATCCCGGGTGTTCGCGCAACGTTCTGAAAAAGGTGCTGGCTGAAGCCGAACGGATGGGGCTGGAAATAATGGTTGGGATGGAGGTGGAATTTTACCTCTTCTACACCGACGATAGCGGTAACCCGACCACCAGTACCCATGACCATGCCGGGTTCTGCGACCTGACCCCGCTTGACCTGGGCGAAAATGTCCGGCGGGACATGGTGCTGACCCTGGAAGAAATGGGGATTGAGGTTGGCTTCAGCCATCACGAAAAAGGGCCGGGCCAGCATGGGATCACCCTGAAACCGGATAGCGCCCTGGTTATGGCAGATAAGCTGGTAACCTTCAAATTTATCGTGCGCACCATTGCCCAGCGGTACGGCCTTCACGCTTCCTTCATGCCCAGGCCGCTCAATGACCGGCCGGGGTCAGCGATGATCCTGCACCTGTACCTCCGGCCAAAGGGGGCCGGCTTTATTAACGGGGTTGGGAAACCCCTGCCGCCCGGCCGGGAAGCCGGCCATTTTGTCGCGGGAATTCTGGCCCATGCCCGGGCCAATGCTGCCATTACCAACCCACTGGTTAATTCTTATAAAAGGCTGTTCCCCGGTGACCTGACCATGCCCGTGCATGTGGCCTGGTCGGAAGACAGCCGCCATACGGTGCTGCGCGTTGCTGCTCACCCCGGCCGGGAAACGCGGGTGGAAGTGCGTAATCCGGATCCTGCCTGTAACCCGTATCTTGCGCTGGCTTTAATCTTGAAAGCGGGACTGGAGGGGATGCGGCAGCAGCTTCAACTACCTCCCCCGCTGGATAAAAACATTTTGCTCACCGATGATGGCCAGTGCAAGGGTACACGCCCTGCCTGCCTGCCGCGGACCCTGGATGAGGCCCTGCGGGAACTGGCCTGCGACCAGGTGGCCAGGGCTACGCTGGGTGAGTATATTTACCGGATTTATGCCAGGGCCAAGGTAGAAGAGTGGGAACGTTTCCAGGTATATGTTCATCCCTGGGAACTGCAGGAATATCTCCTGCGCTTTTAGCAGCCGATTCCAGAACATAAGGGGGTTTTACTGTGGGGTCGACACGACAGGTTATCGATGAGGTTATGGAGCAGGTGGTGAAACGAAACCCCAATGAGCCGGAGTTTCATCAGGCGGTCCTGGAAGTGCTGGAATCCCTGGAACCAGCCATTGAAAGGCATCCTGAATTCGTCGAAGCGGGTATCCTGCACAGGATAGTGGAACCTGACCGGCAGGTTATTTTCCGGGTACCCTGGGTTGACGATCAGGGCCGGGTGCAGGTTAACCGGGGCTTCAGGGTTCAGTTCAATAACGCCATTGGTCCTTATAAGGGCGGACTGCGCTTTCATCCTTCAGTAAACCTGAGCATTATTAAGTTCCTTGCCTTCGAGCAAATATTTAAAAATTCCCTGACCGGCCTGCCCATAGGGGGAGGCAAGGGGGGAAGCGATTTTGACCCCAAGGGAAAATCAGAAGGCGAAATCATGCGGTTCTGCCAGAGTTTCATGACCGAGCTCTACCGGCATATCGGGGCGGATGTGGATGTTCCGGCGGGCGATATAGGGGTCGGCAGCCGGGAGATTGGATATTTGTACGGCCAGTATAAGAGAATAACGAATCTTTACCAGGGTGTTCTCACCGGCAAGGGCCTGACCTATGGAGGAAGTCTGGTCAGGACTGAAGCCACTGGTTATGGATTGCTGTATTTCCTGGAGGAAATGCTCAAAGATCATGGACAGACCCTGGCCGGTAAAACGGTGATCATCTCGGGTTCCGGAAATGTGGCTATATATGCGGCGGAAAAGGCCCGGCAGCTCGGCGCCAGGGTAATCGCCATGAGCGACTCCAGCGGGTACATAGTGGACCCGGACGGGATAAAGCTGGAAACGGTGAAGCAGATCAAAGAAGTGGAGAGGAAGAGAATTAAAACTTATGTTGAGCACCACCCGTCGGCCCGGTATTACGAAGGGTCGAAGGGCATCTGGTCAGTTAAATGTGATATTGCCCTGCCCTGCGCTACCCAAAACGAAATTGATGAGGAATCAGCCAGGATGCTGGTGGCCAATGGGGTTATGGCGGTAGCCGAAGGGGCTAATATGCCGTCCACACCGGAGGCCATAAAAGTTTTCCGGGATAATAAAGTCCTCTTCGGACCGGCCAAGGCCGCCAATGCCGGTGGTGTTGCCACTTCAGCCCTGGAGATGTCCCAGAACAGCATGAGGTACTCCTGGACCTTTGAGGAGGTGGATGCCAGGCTCAGGGGTATTATGGCAGCCATTTACCGGCAGGTCAGCCAGACGGCCAGGGAATACGGTTACGAAGGTGACCTGGTGGTAGGGGCAAACATTGCCGGCTTCCTCAAAGTGGCCAGGGCCATGATGGCTCAGGGGGTGGTCTAGTACAGGAGAACCGGGGATGCCGGAATGTTAATTAAAGGGGGTTAAACCGTGAATCAGTGCCCGCTGGCCTATGTGGATCCCTGCTCAAAATGCGCTCAATTCGGGAACTGCTGCCCCAGTCAGGCCGTGCATAAGCTCATCGCCCTGGAAAAGGAATTGCAGGACATAAAAGCGTTGCTTCAGGAATTGCTAAAGAGGCAACTTCAGCCCCCTGACAAGCTGTAGATATAAAAGCCGGGGAAGGTTGGCTTGCCGCCCGGCGTCATTGCCCTGCAGGAACCGGGTGTTTGCCCGGTTTTTTTTCTTTACCTTTCCGGTAAAGGTTGTAAGCGGGCCTGCCGGGCGGACTGCAGCCTTAGCCGGGGCGGATCGAGGTGATAAGACCCTGTTCTGGTATTGTTTTTAACTTGTGGAAGCAAATTAAGAAATGTTATACTAAAAATGTTATCTTCTGTGAAAAAAGGCCCGGGAATGACGAATTTTATTTTCAGGATGGGGTTTCGGGTTCCCGGTTAATTTAAGGAAGAGTGACCATGAGCGGAAAGACCCGCTACTGCTGCCAGGAGTGCGGGCACTGCACGCATTCCTGGCTGGGCCGCTGTCCCGAGTGCGGGGCGTGGAATTCCCTGGTGGAGGAAAGGGCTTCCGGCAGGGGGCAGAAAGAGGGCAGGGCCGCTGCTCCTGTTCCGCTTCCCATAACCCAGATCAACCTGGATAAGGAAGAACGGTTTTCCACCGGTATTGGTGAACTGGACCGGGTGCTGGGCGGTGGTGTGGTACCTGCCTCGTTGATTTTGCTGGGGGGAGATCCGGGGATCGGTAAATCCACCCTCCTTTTACAGGTGGCCACCGGTGTTGCCGGTGCCGGCCGGGTGGTACTTTATGTCACCGGTGAGGAGTCGCTCCAGCAGGTACGCATGAGGGCCACCCGCCTGGGTATGGAGTCCAGCCTGCTGTACCTTCTGGCGGAAACGGATATTGATGCGGTGGAAAACAGCATCAGGTCTTTGAGTCCCGCCCTGGTTGTGGTGGATTCCATCCAGACCATGCACCATGTGGATTTCGGTTCTGCTCCCGGCAGTGTGGGGCAGGTGCGGGAGTGCACCACCAGGCTGATGCGCCTGGCCAAGGAAATGGGAGTGGCCATTTTCCTGGTCGGGCACGTGACCAAGGAGGGAATACTGGCCGGGCCGCGGATCCTGGAGCATATGGTGGATGTGGTGCTGTATTTTGAAGGGGAGAGGCACCAGTCCTTCCGCATCCTGCGGGGGGTTAAAAACCGTTTTGGGTCCACCAACGAGATTGGCGTCTTTGAGATGAAGGATGCCGGCCTGGTGGAGGTGGCCAATCCCTCTTCCCTGTTCATAATGCAGCACTCCGTCGGGCCGGTGGCCGGGTCGGTGGTGGTGCCCACCCTGGAAGGGACGAGGCCGCTTCTGGTGGAGATTCAGGCCCTGGTGTCGCCCACCGGCTTCGGCACCCCCCGGCGCATGACGGCGGGGGTGGATTACAACCGGGTTATTCTGATCATGGCCGTGCTGGAAAAGCGGGTGGGCCTGCATCTGGGCAGCTATGACGCCTATGTCAACGCGGTGGGCGGGGTGCGCCTGGTGGAGCCGGCGGTTGACCTGGCCATAGCGGTGGCCCTGGCTTCCAGTTTCCGGGATCGCCCGGTTAACTGCCGCCTGGCAGTGGTGGGTGAAGTTGGCCTGACGGGGGAACTCCGCCCCGTTACCGGGATTGAGAAAAGGGTCCAGGAAGCGGCACAGCTGGGTTTCACCCGCTGCCTGCTGCCCCGGGCCAATGCGGGTCAGGTGGACCGGTCACGGTTGGGAACCCTGGAAATTTGGACGGCCCGGACCCTGTCAGAGGCTCTGGAAATAGCCCTGGAAAATGAGGGGTGAAACCTTGAAGGAGGAACGTGTAGAAGACAGGCTGCTGCAGTTGCTGCGTACCGTTGCTCCCGGTACTCCCTTGCGCGAAGGCCTGGAAAACATCCTGCGGGCAAAAACGGGGGCGCTGATTGTTATTGGCGATTCGCCGGAAGTAATGGAGATTGCCGAGGGAGGATTTGCCGTTAACGCGGAATTCACGCCGGCCAACCTTTATGAGCTGGCCAAGATGGATGGGGCCATAATTATAAGTTCGGATTTGAAGCGAATCCTGGCGGCGAACACCCAGCTCATCCCCAACCTGAGCATTCCTTCCACCGAGACCGGCATCAGGCACCGCACGGCCGAACGGGTGGCCAAGCAGACCGGTGCCCTGGTGATTTCCATTTCCCAGCGCCGGGGAGTAATTACCATTTACAAGGGAAACCTGAAGTATGTGCTGCGGGATGTGGGGGTTATTCTGGCCAAGGCCAACCAGGCCATTCAGACCCTGGAAAAATACCGCTCGGTGCTGGACCGGGTGGTGAAGCAGCTGAGCATCCTGGAGTTTGAGGAAGCGGTAACCCTTTTTGATGTGAGCCGGGCCATTCAGAGGGTGGAGATGGTACTGCGGGTGGTCAAGGAAATTGAGAAGTACATCAGCGAGCTGGGGATAGAGGGAAGGCTGATCACCATGCAGCTGGAAGAGCTGGTAACCGGCGTGGAACACGAGGGCCTGCTGATTATCCGTGACTACGCTACGGCTACGGACAGGTCCCCGGGTACCATTCTGGCCATGATCAACAGCTGGCCGGCGGAGGACCTCCTGGATCTTTCCCTGATTGCCCGTGCCCTGGGGTATCCCGGGAGCACCAGCATTCTCGACCAGAGCGTTTCTCCCCGGGGGTACCGCATCCTGGATAAAATCCCCCGCCTGCCCCTGCCGGTGATTGAAAATATGGTTAAAGAGTTTGGTTCCCTGCAGAAAATTCTCAACGCCAGCATTGAAGAGCTGGATGCGGTGGAGGGTATCGGGGAGGCGCGGGCCCGTTCCATTAAAGAAGGATTGGCCCGTTACCGCGAGCAACTGCTCCAGGAGGGTCGCAATTAAAAAAAGGCGTCGACCGGCGCCTTTTTCAAGCCAGGTTATATATGCCCAGGATGCGCAGTTGTTTTTGTTCCTTGGCCACAATATCTTCCAGATTCAAATCAAGCAGGTCGCACAGGGCCGCCAGATAGAACAGGCAGCGCCCGATGGCGTTTTCCACCGCCTCCCGGCATTCCCCGCACATTTCCCCCGCCAGGTGTGATTCCAGCAGGTGCCGCAGGTCGGCCAGGGTAGCATCCGGGGGAATTTCTTTTTTCCGGGCGTTTATTCTCAAGCATCCGCAGCTGGTAACCGTTTTAATCACCGCCCTGTTCAGACGGGCATTGGCCTCCTGGGTCTTGGCCAGCACGTCCAGTACACTCCGGTTGCAGACCAGCACTTCCGAAACCGTGCGCTGAAAATCATCGTAGGCTGCATTTTTGATCAAAACGGTACCACTCCTTTTTCAGATGGCCCTTTTTTTGATAATTATACCTGCCGGGTGCTTGTCCTGTCAAACCGGCTTTTCAAAAATTTCTGTTGACACAGTATAGTAGCTATGCTAAAATTATTATTTCTTGACAAATGCCGCGGTTCCTGCTATAATTTTGTACAGGTAAAGTTTTAAGTTTAAGGGGGTCCGGCGTTGTTTAAAGTTGGAGATAAGGTCGTGTACCCCATGCACGGGGCAGGGATCATCGAAGCCATTGAGGAAAAAGAAGTTCTGGGAGAGAAGAAGCAGTATTATATTTTGCGCTTGCCCGTAGGTGATATGAAGGTAATGATTCCCATTGCCAACTGCCGGGAAATCGGCCTGCGGGAAGTCATAGATCGGGCAAGCGTACCCAAAGTTATCAGCATCCTCAAGGGAAAAAGCACCGCCATGTCCTCCAACTGGAACCGCCGCTACCGGGCTAATCTGGAAAAAATGCGCAGCGGCGATATATACGAGGTTGCCGAGGTGGTGCGTAACCTGGCCAAGAGAGAGAAGGAAAAGGGCCTTTCTTCCGGGGAAAGAAAAATGCTGGAGAATGCTCGTCAGATATTAATCAGTGAGCTGGCTCTGGCTACCGAACTGGAAGAAGAAAAAGCCCAATCCCTGGTGGACAGCGCTTTTGCTTAATACACGTCAGTAATTACTGGCGTGTTTTTTTTAAAAAGGTAAGAATCTCCAATTTTTAGTTGAAGTGGTTATCTTATGGGGCTATAATATAAATGTCAGCAATAAGGTGGGCAAGCCCGCTCGTAAACAGGAGAATTAAAGAGAGTTGAGGAGAAAGTGAGGTGAAAATGTTGCTGAGGCGCGTTATTTTTTTTCTGCTGATTGCCATCTTTTCGGCGTCCGGCTTTTATACGGGTCTGCTCGTCCTGGACAGGGGTTTGTTATCTCTCCCGGCCGGCCTGCCCCAGCTTAAGTTCGGCATCCTGGCCCTGAGCACCCTGATCGGGCTTATACTGGGCCTGTTCCTGGCTTCCCCGATCATTCGCGGGGCCGTGCGCCTGACTTCTTTCCTGGAACAGCGTCTTTCCAGGACCCCGACCCAGGACCTGGTGATGGGTTCTGTGGGCCTGATTATTGGACTCATAATTGCTAATTTATTAGGTTCAATTCTTTTTGTTCTGGGACCGCTGGGCAGGATAATCTGGATCCTGGGCACCATGCTTCTGGGTTACCTGGGAATGAGTGTGGCCGTGAAAAAAAGGGAGGAGCTGCTGGGTCTTTTCAGTAATTTTCCCCGTTTTGGCAGGGAAAAGGCCTCCAGGGCGGAAAACCGCCAGTCCAATTTCAAGCTGCTGGATACCAGCGTAATTATCGACGGCCGCATTGCTGACCTGGTTGAAAGCGGTTTTATTGAAGGCACCCTTCTGGTTCCCGCCTTTGTGCTGGAGGAACTGCGGCATATTGCCGATTCTCCGGACGTATTGAAGCGCAACCGCGGGCGCCGGGGGCTGGACATACTGAACCAGATGCGCAAGAATTCCCCGGTCAAGGTTCAGATAATCGATAATGTGCGTGGTCTTGAAGATGTGGCCGAGGTGGATTCCAAACTGGTCAAGCTGGCCCAGCGTCTGGGGGCCAAAATAATGACCAACGATTTTAATCTGAACAAGGTGGCCGAGCTTCACGGCGTGAAGGTGCTCAACATCAATGAGCTGGCCAACGCCATCAAGCCGGTGGTCCTGCCCGGGGAAGAAATGGTCGTGCAGGTGGTGCGGGACGGCAAGGAAGCCGGCCAGGGTGTGGGCTACCTGGATGACGGCACCATGATCGTGGTCGACGGGGGTAAAAAATATATCGGGCAGACCATCAGCGTGCTGGTAACCAGCGTACTGCAGACGGCTGCCGGGCGGATGATCTTCGCCCGTCCCCGGCAGGAGCAGCGCCAGGAAAACGGAAATGTGCGCTACAACGGGGTGAACGCCATTGGATAATGTCTTTGCCGTGGTGGTGGCTGCCGGGCGTTCCGAGCGGATGGGGCAGGGAGTAAACAAGCAGTTCCTGCCCCTTTCCGGCTTGCCCGTGCTGGCCCGGAGCCTGCGCATTTTTGAGGAAGCGGAACCGGTCCGGGGCTATGTTGTGGTGGCGGCGGAGGGGGACGTGGAGCGCGTGGACCGGCTGGCCCGCCGGGAATGGGGCTGCCGCAAACTGCGGGGAGTGGTACCCGGCGGCGGGCGGCGGCAGGATTCCGTGCGCAACGGGCTGGAAGCCCTGCCGCCGGAAACGGAGGTTGTGCTCGTTCATGATGGCGCCCGGCCCCTGGCGCGGGTGGAGGATGTGCTGGCGGTGGCCCGCGAGGCTGCCCGCTGGGGGGCGGCCACCCTGGCCGTTCCGGTGAAGGATACGGTAAAGGAGGCGGGCTCCGGGGGCTTTGTGGCCCGTACCCTCCCCCGGGAAGTGCTGTGGCTGACCCAGACTCCCCAGGGCTTCAGGTTTTCCCTGCTCGTGGAAGCCCACCGGCGGGCGGCGGCGGAAAAAATTTCGGCCACCGATGACGCTTCCCTGGTGGAGGCCATGGGCCACCCGGTGAAACTGGTCCCCGGCTCCTACCGGAATATTAAAATTACCACCCCCGAGGATATGGTTGTGGCGGAGGCCCTGCTGGAGAAAGGGGAGAAGAGCAACGTGCCTCCTGCACCGTTGAGGATGGGTTTCGGATACGATGTGCACCGGCTGGTTGCCGGGCGCCCCCTGATCCTGGGAGGGGTGGAGGTGCCCTTTGAGCGGGGTCTGGCGGGGCATTCCGATGCCGACGTGCTGGTCCACGCTGTTATGGACGCCCTCCTGGGTGCCGCCGGGCTGGGGGATATCGGCCGCCATTTTCCCGATCACGAACCCCGTTATGCCGGGATTTCCAGCCTGATGCTGCTGGAAGAGGTGGGAAAGATGCTGGCGGAACGGGGTTACAGGGTGAGCAATATCGATGCCGTGGTGGTGGCCCAGGCGCCCAGGCTGGCCGGTTACATCCCGGTCATGGTGCAGCAGATTGCCCGTACCCTTGGTATCGACGCGGGATGCGTGAATGTGAAAGCTACAACCACCGAAGGGCTGGGCTTTACCGGTACCGGTGAGGGGATAGCGGCTTACGCCGTGGCCGCCGTTGTCTCTTCTCGGGGTCGTTCGGAAAATCTATTGCCCACAGGAGCTCTGGATTAACCGCGCAGGGACGGAATTCTTCCGGGGGCAACCGGCATGGCTTTTATACCCGGCGAAGGGGTGGATTCTATGTTGAATACTAAAGACCTCGTGATAACCCTGCTAAAAGAGCGGAAGTATGATGAAATCGCCGAAATGGTGGCCGGGGACAGGACCAGGATCAGGTACTTGAGAAGGCTCCTGTATGAGCCCGGTACGCTCCTCTGCTGGCGGGCCATCGAGGCCATGGGTGTGGTGGCCGGGCGCCTGGCCGAAGAAGACCCCCAGGCGGTGAGGTTGATTTTGCGCAACCTGCTCTGGGCCATTAACGAGGAGTCCGGGGGCATTGGCTGGGCCTCCGTGGAAGCCATGGGGGAAATTGTTGCCCGCCGGCCGGATCTATATGGGGATTATGCTTCCATCATCCTCTTTCACGTGGAGGAGGAGATGCTGCGCCGCGGAGTAATGTGGGCGGCAGGACAAATTGCCCGGGCCAGACCGGATTTGGTGAGGAGATACATACCCATGCTGGCCCCTTACGTGGACGATCCCGACCCCGTGGTAAGGGGGTACACGTTGCGTTTTCTCGGTATAATGGGCGAGAAACTGGATAGGGAGCAATACGGGCATTTGTTGCAGGATACCAGTATCGTACCCGTTTATGAAGACGGGGAAATACGCCGGGTTACCGTTGCGGAGCTTGCCCTTGCCTGCACCAATTGCCGGTAGACTTCTTCCACCTGCTTGCGGGTTTCTTCCAGGCAGCCGTCGTTATAAATAACAAAATCGGCCCACTTCATTTTTTCGCTCAGGGGAGCCTGGGCGTTAATTCTTTTCAGGGCCTCATCCCGGTCGAGACCCCGGGCCAGCAGCCTTTGAAGCTGCACCTCGGGGGAAGCGTAGACCACAATGATTTTGTCCACCAGATGTCCCGCCCCTGCTTCCACCAGCAGGGGAATCTCTTTGATGATCACCGCATCGGGATCCCGGGCCAGGATTTCTGCGGTAATTTTCCTGTCCTCCTCAAAAACTGCCGGGTGAACGATGCTGTTCAGCCGGGCCAGCTTTTCCGGGTCATCAAAAACCAGGCGGCCCAGCTCCTTCCGGTTGATGGTCCGGTCAGGGTTCAGTATACCCGTGCCGAAAAATTTTACGATTTCTTCCCATGCTTTTAACCCCGGGCTCATCACCCTGTGGGCGAGGGCGTCAAAGTCGATGATCCGGACTCCCAGATCCCGGAACAGCCCGGCTACCGTGCTTTTTCCCGTGGCGATGCCGCCGGTCAAACCTGCAATCACTTCCCATTACCGTCCTTTTTGCCGGCCCGGCCCCGGCCGAACCGGCCGCAATTTGCCCCGCGTATCTGCCCGGCGGGGAAAGGGCATTTCTCTTCCCTTATATTCTAGTGCTGCATGCGGGCTCCGGCAAGGCCCCGCGCCCATTTCTCAAGTTGCTTCTTACGCCCGGCCGGTGATATAATATGGGTCGAATAATGAGGTCTTAAAATACATAGTGGAGGAGGACCATTTTTGTCCGGCGTCAGAGTGAGATTTGCACCCAGCCCTACCGGCCCGCTGCATATCGGTGGGGCTCGTTCGGCGTTGTTTAACTGGCTGTTTGCCCGCCAGAAGGGCGGTACTTTTATTGTGCGCATTGAAGATACGGACCTGGAGCGTTCTTCCCGGGAATCGGAGCAGAATATCCTGGAAGCACTGCGCTGGCTGGGCCTTGATTGGGATGAGGGAGTTGAGGTGGGCGGCCCCTGCGGCCCGTACCGGCAGACGGAACGGATTTCCATTTACCAGCAGTATGCCCGGCAGCTTTTAGAAGGCGGGTGGGCCTACCCCTGTTACTGTACGGAAGAAGAACTGGCTGCCGAGCGGGAGGCCCTTCTGGCCCGCGGTGAAATGCCCCGCTATTCCGGCCGCTGCCGTCACCTGACAGAACAGGACCGGCGCCGCCTGGAAGAAATGGGGCGGCGGCCGGTTTTACGTTTTGCGGTTCCCGCCGGGGAAAACATCACCGTTCACGATCTGGTCCGCGGCGAGGTGACCTTTGATACGGCAGGCATCGGCGATTTTATTATCGTCAAATCCGACGGCATTCCCACCTATAATTTTGCGGTGGTGGTGGACGACCACCATATGGGCATTACCCATGTCATCCGGGCGGAGGAGCACCTGTCCAATACGCCGCGGCAGATTCTCCTGTACCGTGCTTTTGGCTGGCCAGAACCTCAATTTGCCCATATTTCCCTGATCCTGGGCCAGGATCGTTCCAAGATGAGCAAGCGGCACGGGGCCACCTCCATCGAGCAGTACCGGGAAATGGGCTACCTTCCCGAGGCCCTGGTCAACTTCCTGGCCCTTTTGGGCTGGTCCCCGGGGGGAGAGGAGGAAATATTCACCCTGGAGGAACTGGTACAGCAGTTTTCCCTGGAGCGGGTGGCAAAGAACCCGGCCATTTTTGACCTGGACAAGCTTAACTGGTTGAACGGCCACTACATCCGGCAGAGTTCCCTGGACCGCCTCACCGAGCTGGCCATTCCCTTTTTACAGAAAGCCGGTTATATTTCCGGCGGGGTGACTCCGGAACAGTACCGGTGGTTGAAACAGCTGGTGGCTACCGTACGGGATTACCTGACCAGCCTGTCCGAAATTACCCGCCATGTGGATATTTTCTTCGCGCCGGAGGTTGAGCCGGAGGATGAAGAAGCCCGGGCGGTGCTGGCCGGGGAAGAGGTTCCCCGCGTCCTATCCGCCCTGGCGGAAAAGGTCAGGACGGCCAGTGAGCTGGATGAGGACACCGCCCGGGGCATATTGAAAAAACTGCCCAAAGAGCTGGGGCTGGGTGCCCGGAAAGTTTACCTGCCCATCAGGGTGGCCCTCACCGGCCGGACCCACGGGCCGGAGCTTTACCAGGTCATTTCCCTTTTGGGCCGGGAAAAGGTGCTCTCCCGCCTGGGCCGGGTTGCCGGTGCCTGCTGAAGCATCCCGGTGGTTCTTCCAGTCTCGAGCAAATAAACCGGATCACAGGCTGTTCATATTCTCCGGTTAGCCACTTGGAGGGTGGGCCATGTTCAAGCAGCTTAAACGTGATATACAGGCGGTATTTGAGCGGGATCCGGCGGCCAAGAGCCTCCTGGAGGTACTGCTCTGCTATCCCGGCCTGCATGCCATAATCATGCACCGGATAGCCCATTTCTTTTACCGGAAACGGCTTTTTACCATTGCCCGCCTGATCTCGCATATTTCCCGCTTTCTCACCCAAATCGAAATCCACCCCGGGGCCAAAATCGGCCAGGGATTGTTTATTGACCATGGTGCCGGGGTGGTAATTGGGGAAACGGCCGAAATTGGCGACAACGTGACCATCTACCAGGGAGTGACCCTGGGGGGGACGGGCAAAGAAAAGGGCAAGCGCCACCCCACCATCGGCAACAATGTGGTTATCAGCGCCGGGGCCAAGATTCTCGGTTCTTTCACCGTGGGCGACAACTCCAAAATTGGTGCCGGTTCAGTGGTGCTCAAGCCCGTACCTCCCAACAGCACCGTGGTGGGAGTGCCCGGCAAGGTGGTTATTCAGGACGGCAAGCGGGTGGATTCAGCAAGCAAGCCGGATATTGACCTGCGCCACGACCTGCTGCCCGACCCGGTGGCGGAAGTAATTAACTGCCTGATGCACAATATTGAACGCCTGGAAAAACGGGTTCTGGAGCTGGAGAAAAAGCTGGCCGATGCTAAAACGGTTGAACCCCTGGAAGCCTGTGACAATCTGGTTCGGGGTGCCTTTAATCAGCCGGATAAGTCCTGAAGAGGGTAGCGCCGGTTCTAAGACAAGAATGCTTGTCGGGCCGCGGCCGGCACAGGGCTGCCTGCCGGGACACGCGCAAGGTTGGAACAAAGCGGCGGCGGTTGTTCCGCCGCAGTTTACATAAAGTTGAACAGGGGAGCGATTGTTCCGTGGAAATTTACAATACCTTAACCAGGCGCAAGGAAAAATTTATTCCCCGCCAGCCGGGACGGGTGGATATGTATGTCTGCGGGCCCACCACCTACAATTTCATCCACCTGGGCAATGCCCGCCCGCTGGTATTTTTTGATACGGTGCGGCGGTATTTTAAGTTCCGGGGTTATCAGGTGAGATATATCCAGAATTTTACGGATATCGATGATAAAATCATCAACCGGGCCCGGGAGGAAAATGTGGACGCGCTGGCACTGGCCCGCAAGTACATTGAGGAATATTACCGGGATGCCGGGGCTCTAAATGTACTGCCGGCCGATGTGCACCCCAAAGTTTCCGAACACCTCCCGGAAATTATCGAGCTCATCAGTACCCTTATCGCAAAGAGGGCCGCCTATGTGGTGGAGAACGATGTGTTCTTTGATATCAGCGCCTTTCCCGAATACGGCAAGCTGTCCGGCCGTACCCTGGAGGAGATGCAGGCGGGGGCCAGGGTGGAGGTGGACCCCCGCAAAAAACACCCCATGGATTTTGCCCTCTGGAAAGCGGCCAGGCCCGGGGAGCCGTCCTGGGAGAGCCCCTGGGGCAGGGGACGCCCTGGCTGGCACATTGAATGCTCGGCCATGGCTTTAAAGTACCTGGGGAGTAACTTTGATATTCACGGGGGAGGATATGATCTGGTCTTCCCCCACCATGAAAACGAAATTGCCCAGGCCGAGGCGGCTACGGGGCAACCCTTCGCCCGTTACTGGATGCATAACGGGTTCATCACCGTTAATCAGGAAAAAATGTCCAAGTCCCTGGGTAACTTCTTTCTGGTGAGGGAAATACTGGAGAAGTTTCCCCCGGAAGTGGTCCGTTTCTTCCTCCTTTCCACACACTATCGCAGTCCCCTTGATTTTGACGACGAAAAAATGGCTGCTGCCGGCCGGGGACTGGAACGCATGAAAAACAGCATCCGCCTGTTAATGGAAGCCCTGGAGCAGCCGGGCAGGGAACAGCTTAATTCCGCGGATGAAGAGTTTGCGGCCGCGCTGGAGCGGTACCGGCAGGAATTTGTGGCTGCCATGGATGATGATTTTAACACCGCCCTGGCGCTGAGCATTTGCTTTGAGCTGGCCCGGGAAGTCAACACCTACCTGCACAACAATACCGGGGCTCCCTGCCGGGCGGCCCTGGAGAAGGCGCTGGAACTCTTCCGCTCCTTCAACGAGGTGCTGGGGATTTTCCGGGTCGATGAAGGGACGGGGCGCATTCTCATCGAGGGACGGCATGTTCCGGGGGGCGGCCTGGAGGAACCCCTGATCGAACTGCTGCTGGAGGTGCGGCAGCGGGCCAGGGCGAAGAAGGACTGGGCCACTGCCGACTACATCCGGGACCGCCTGAAAGAGCTGGGGATAATCCTGGAAGATACACCCGGCGGGGTGCGCTGGAAGAGACAGTGAGGGAAGGGACGTTTTTCTTGACCATATCTTTGCCAGGCGAGATTATTCCCAACGCGGACCAGCTTCCGGCCACTGTGCTGGCCTACATTGGCGATGCGGTATACGAGCTGGCTGTCCGCCATTACCTGGTAACCCGGGGAATAGCCAGTGTGAATCAACTTCACCGGGAAGCCATAAAATATGTTCGGGCTGATAACCAGGCCCGGGTAATGCACGCCCTGAAGGATATGCTTACGGAAAAAGAGGCGGCTGTTGCCCGGCGGGGACGCAATGCCCGGAGCGGCCACCCTCCCCGGGGAAGCGACGTAATCAGCTACCGGTACAGCACGGGGTTGGAAAGCCTCGTCGGTTATCTGTACCTGACCGGGCAGTGCGGGCGCCTGGGAGAGATCCTGGAACTGGCCCGCCAGGTGGTGGAAGCAGATGGCTGAAAGGGCGGATGGTGACAACATTATTGCCGGCCGCCACCCGGTTAAAGAAGCCCTGGCGGCCAACCGGCCCATCAACAGGCTGCTGGTGGCTAAGGGGGCCGGCAGTGCTGCCCTGCAGGAAATTCTCAACCTGGCCCGGGAGAGGGGTATCCCTGTTCAGTACGTTGAGCGCACCCATTTAAACGCGCTGGTTAAAAATATTCCCCATCAGGGAATTGTGGCCCTGGCCGGGGCCAAGGAATATGTTTCCGTGGATGACATCCTGGCTGCCGCATATCCCGCGGATCCCTTTGTCATCCTGCTGAATGAGATTAACGATCCCCATAACCTGGGCGCCATCCTGCGTACGGCCGACGCCGCCGGAGCCCACGGTGTGATCATCACCCGGCACCGCTCGGCTGCCCTTACCGCGGCCGTGGCCAAGGCTTCCTGCGGGGCCCTGGAATACGTCCGGGTGGCCAGGGTAGCCAACCTGGCCCGGACCATTACCTACCTCCAGGAGCGGGGCCTCTGGGTGGTGGGAGCCAGCGGGGATGCGGAGGACGTTTACTGGGATGTGCGCCTGGACGGCCCCATCGCCCTGGTTATTGGCGGTGAGGACAGGGGCCTGGGAAGGTTGGTGCGGGAAAAGTGCGATCAGCTGGTCAGGCTGCCCATGGCCGGGCGGGTTGGTTCCCTGAATGCCTCGGTGGCGGCAGCCCTGCTGGCCTACGAGGTGGTCAGGCAGAGGAGACGGGCCCATGGACGAGTACCTGATCGTTGATGGTTACAACATCATTCATGCCTGGCCGGAGCTGGAACAGCTTTCCGGGGACTCGAGCCTGGAACATGCACGCACCCGGCTGGTAGATATTCTGGTTAATTATGCCGCCCTGACCGGCGAGCACGTGGTGGTGGTTTTTGATGCCCACCAGGTGAAGCAGGCCGGGGACCGGTCGGAAACCGTGGGCGGGGTGGAGGTGATTTATACCCCTGAAGGTGAAACTGCCGATGCGGTTATCGAAAAACTGGTGGGCGAGCTATCCCGGCGGGGAACGGTTTACGTGGCCACTTACGACTGGGCCGAGCAGAGAATGATTCTGGGCAGGGGTGCCTACCGGATTACGCCCAGGGAATTGTGGGAAAAAGTCCAGCGTACCCGGGAAGAAGGGAAAAAGCATTTCGACAGCGGGCGCCCGGCGGATGCTTATCTGGAAAACCGCCTGGTGGACGAGATTCGCCTGATTTTTGAGCGCTGGCGAAGAAGAAAAGACTGAGCGCGACGATTGGTTGGCGAAAGCAAGTCCTAATTTTTCTTGACGGGTTACCGGACCTGAGATATAATTAGTTAGACAAAATTATAGAAAGAGGTACTGAAAAATGCCTTGAACCGTTCAGAAGAAAAGAGAGTCGGGATGGGAATCAGCCCGGACTTCTACGCTGGCGGTAAAAAGGCGTTTCTTTTTCTGCTGTCAGGTGTTTAAAAAATCTGGTTTTTAACGGAAAGCCGGACACACAAAGCGGGGGGGTATATTGTGAGTCTGAGCGTCCAGAGGGAATGTGCGCCCTGTTATCACATGATGGATGATGAGGATGTGGTGGAATACGCACGGGAGGGTGATGATGCGGCCCTGGAATATCTGATTAACAAGTATAAAAACTTCGTCCGGGCCAAGGCGCGTTCCTACTTCCTCATCGGGGCTGACCGGGAAGACATCATTCAGGAAGGCATGATTGGCCTTTACAAGGCTATTCGTGACTTCCGGTTAGACAAGCTGTCGTCATTCAGGGCCTTTGCGGAGCTTTGTATTACCCGTCAGATCATTACAGCCATCAAAACAGCTACCCGGCAGAAACACATCCCTTTAAACTCCTACGTTTCCCTGAACAAGCCCATTTACGACGAGGATTCCGACCGCACCCTTCTGGATGTCATCTCCGGCACCAGGATTGCCGACCCGGAGGAGTTGATCATCAGCCGGGAGGAGTTTTATGATATTGAAGAAAAAATGGGTGAAATTCTCAGCTCTCTTGAGTGGAAGGTGCTGATGTCCTACCTGGAGGGCAAGTCCTACCAGGAAATCGCCGGTGACCTGAAGCGCCACGTTAAGTCCATTGACAATGCCCTGCAGCGGGTCAAACGCAAGCTGGAAAGGTACCTGGAAAAGCGAAATAACTAGTTAACTCAAGAGGGTTACTGTAATGGTAACCCCTTTTATTTTTTTCTTAGTTTTTTTTCTTAGTTTTTTTATTTCGACTGAAAAAATTATTTTCCTGCCCTGTGAAAACATTTTTTGTATTTTCCCGGGAAATGCCCTGCAAGCAGGCGGATTATGGTACCCCACGATCGTATTATGCCGCCTGGGAAATGTTCTTCCGCAACCGGTCAGGGCAATTTAAAATGGGGGTGCTGCCTGTGTCTGAAGATGCCCGAACCACGCTCCAGGATTTGAAAGATGCTGTGGCTGTTTTTGTGGAAGAGAGGGAATGGACCCGGTTTCACACACCCAAAAATCTGGCCATGTCCGTGGCCATAGAAGCAGCCGAGTTGATGGAGCTTTTCCAGTGGACCGGTGGCCGGGAAATAGAGCCGGAGCTTATGGGACGGGTGGAGGAAGAGCTGGCCGATGTGGTGATTTATTGCCTGGCCATGGCCAATGCTGCAGGTATAGACCTGGCCCGGGCCGTAAGACAAAAAATGGAGGCAAATGCGAAAAAATACCCTGCCGGGATTTACCGCGGCAGGTTCTGCTAGATTTAAGCCAAACCAAGCATATGCAAAATATTTTTTTAAAATAATTTTAAGATTGTTGACCGTTAATATATTTAGCGTTATGATCAAGAGGGAGTTGCCCTGTAACTGATTAATTAAAAATTTTCAGATATAACACAGGGGAGATGCTTATGGTTTTAACGGAAGAGGAAAAAAGGGTTGCTCTGGAACAGACCGGAAGCATTCTGGAGAACTATCCCCCTGATCGGGGTAACCTTATTCCCATCCTGCAGCAGGTTCAGGAGAAGCTGGGCTATGTACCCCTGGTGGCCATGGAAGAAGTGGCGCGGCACCTGGGTATTCCGGCGGTCGATGTTTACAGCGTGGCTACCTTTTACAACCAGTTCCGCCTGATTCCTCCCGGGAAGCACCAGGTTAAAGTATGCATGGGTACTGCCTGCCATATGAAGGGGGGCAATATCATCCTGGATTGCTGGAAGAGGCGGCTGGGAATTGATGTCAACCAGGTTACGCCGGACCGCGAGTTCAGCCTGGAAAGGGTGGCCTGCGTGGGCTGCTGTACCATGGCACCGGTAACGGTGATCGATGACGAAGTGCACGGAAAGGTAACTCCCACCAGGGTGGACGGGTTGCTGTTTTCCTTTGGGGTTAAAATTCCAAAAGGCCAGCAGAAAGAAGGGGAAACCGTTGAGCAGGAATAAGATTATAAATGAAAATTTTACAAAATTGCAGCAAAAATCCAGGGCTGCCTGGGAGAGTCTGCGGGAGCGCCCCCTGGTTCTTGTTGGCACGGCCACCTGCGGCCGGGCAGCCGGGGCCCTGGAGATTTTAAAAGTGATTAAAGAGGAGCTGGCCAAAAGCGGCCTGGAGGCCAGCGTTCTGGAAGTGGGCTGCATGGGCCACTGTTATGCCGAGCCCCTGGTAACCGTGTACAAGCCCGGATTCCCACCCATCTGTTACGGTTACGTGACCGAGGGTATTGCCGCCCGGCTGGTGCAGGATTTCCTGGGCGGGGATGATCCCTGCCTGGAATTTGCCCTGGCTGCGCTGGAGGCCAACGATATGGTTCCCGCTTTCACCGACTTTCCCCGGGGTATGATTGAAAAAAACATTATTCTGGATAAGTGCGGCCTGATTGATCCGGAAAATATCGAGCACTACATTGCCGTGGGCGGCTATGCCGCCCTGGCCGGGGCCCTGGGCCGGGATCCCGGGCAGGTTCTGGAAGAAATAAAGGCCTCGGGACTGCGGGGCCGGGGCGGGGCCGGGTTCCCCACCGGGCGCAAATGGGAAACCTGCCGCCTGGCGCCGGGTGAAGAAAAGTATGTTATCTGCAATGCTGATGAAGGTGACCCGGGGGCTTTTATGGACCGGGCCATCCTGGAGTCAAACCCCCATCAGGTGCTGGAAGGGCTGGCCATTGCTGCCTATACAGTGGGCGCCCGCCAGGGCTACTTCTACATCCGTGCCGAGTATCCCCTGGCCGTGGCACGGGTGAAAAAGGCCATCGAACAGGCACGTCAGGCCGGTCTGCTGGGAACCAATATCCTGGGCAGCGCTTTTGACTTTGATGTGGACGTTTTTCAGGGTTCGGGAGCTTTTGTCTGCGGGGAGGAAACAGCCCTGATTGCCTCCATGGAGGGGGAGCCGGGCCTGCCCCGCCACCGCCCGCCTTTTCCCGCCACCGCCGGGCTCCGGGGCAAGCCCACGGTAATTAATAACGTCAAGACCCTCTCCTACGTGCCCCATATTGTTGAACGGGGCGCCCGGTGGTTCAGGGAGACCGGCACTGCCGGCAGCCCCGGTACGGCTGTTTTTGCCCTGGCCGGGAAAGTAATCAACACCGGTCTGGCCGAGGTGCCCATGGGCACGACTTTAAGGGAAGTGGTTTATGACGTGGGCAGCGGCATTCCCGGAGGCAAAGCCTTTAAAGCCGTGCAGATTGGCGGGCCGTCGGGAGGCTGCCTGCCGGAATCGGCCCTGGATATGCCCATAGACTTTGATTCCCTGAGCCAGGCCGGGGCCATGATGGGGTCCGGCGGGATGGTTATCCTGGATGAGGACGATTGCATGGTGGAAATAGCCCGGTTTTTCCTGGACTTTACCCAGAAAGAATCCTGCGGCAAGTGCACCATGTGCCGCCTGGGAACCAGGCAAATGCTGGATATTCTGGAGGCCATAACCAAGGGCCAGGGCAAGCCGGGGGATATAGAGCTTCTTTTAGAACTGGCCGAAGACGTGAAGGCCGGCTCGCTGTGCGGGCTGGGCAAGACGGCGCCCAATCCCGTTTTGAGCACCATCCGCTATTTCCGGGACGAATACGAGGCCCATATCAAAGAGCGCCGCTGCCCCGCGCTGATGTGCCAGAGTTTAATAGCCTACTATATCCTGCCGGAAAAGTGCGAGCGCTCCTGTGATGCCTGCGTGGGCAGTTGCCCGGTAGAGGCCATTTACACCAACGAAGACCGCATTAAGGTTATTGATCAGCAGAAATGCGTCAAGTGCGCCAGCTGCCTGGAGGCATGCCCGCCCCAGTATAAAGCGGTCATCAAGCTCTCACCGCCGGAACTGGTGAACGAAATGGGAGCATAAAACGGTTATAACAGGATGCGGTGCTGTCCGGAGTGAACGACTTGCGAAGCGCCGTTAACAGCACCCGGCGAAGCGAGGTTGCCGGCTCGGTTCTCGAGGACGCATGATGAACTGTTCGGAAGAAGACCTTAAAATATATTACCTTCAGTTTAGGTAACAACGAAGAATGTTTAGTAGCGGGCAATCCGCAGAGAACCAGAGCCGGCCCGAAGCGAGCCGTGGTGCTGTCGGTGCGAAGCACTGGAGTGAACGAGGACAGCACCGCATCCAACCGGGTTTACTGATTACATGATCCTGTAAAAATATAGCCGGAGGATGCAACATGAAAACAGTTACCTTAACCATAGACGGCCGGACCATAAAGGCCCGGGAAGGAGAAAAACTGCTCTGGGTAGCCCTGGAAAACGGCATCTATATACCCAACCTGTGCGCCATTCCCGGGGTGAAGCACCCTGCTGCCGCCTGCCGGCTGTGCTTTGTGGAAATCGAGGGCTACCCGCGCCCGGTGACTGCCTGCACCGAGCCCGTGGTGGAAGGCATGGTGGTATCCACCCGCAGCCCGCGGGTGGACCGCCTGGTGCAGACGGCCTTCGAGCTTCTGCTGTCCAATCACCAGCTGGACTGCGCCAATTGCCCCCGCAACCGCTCCTGCGAGCTGCAGCGGATTGCCCGGGAACGCCGCACCCCCCTGCGGGTGAAGCGGCTGAGAAAACTGGAGCGTGAACTGCCGGTGGATGATTCCAGCCCGGCATTGCGTTACGACCCCCGGAAATGCGTTCTGTGCGGAAAGTGTGTGTGGGTTTGCCGGGAAAAAGGTACCGGAGTTCTCGGTTTTGCCGGTAGGGGGTTTGGGCGCAGGATAACCACCTTTGGGGATGTTCCCCTGGGCCAGTCGGGCTGCAATGGCTGCGGCGAATGTGCCCGTATTTGTCCCGTGGGTGCCCTGGTGGAGAAAAAAGCTGATGTCTAATTTTGAGATAAAGGCCGGCAGGGCCGATCCCAACAGCAATACGGCTGGAGATAAGCCCCGGATCGCAAAATAAGATCACAATTATTTCGCTTTGAGATTTTTGCCCGGGAAATATCCTGGATGCAGGAAGTGCAGGAAGTATTCCTTCCTGCTTTCTTTTTTGGCAGCCGGGAATTTATCTGGAGCTTATTCCATAGGGCCTGGCAGAGATTTTGCTAGTATACTAGTATAATCGAGTAAAGGTTCCAATCCGCGCGAGGTGAAGGCAATGGCTAATGCTTCAGCCGCTCCAAAAACCGTGCATATCGTGGTGCGGGAAGGTTGGTGCAAGGGATGCGGCATCTGTGTCGCCCTTTGCCCCAAAGAAGTTCTTTCCCTGAACGTTTCGGGCAAGGTTGCGGTGGTAAATCCCGACCGCTGCACTGGTTGCGGCCGGTGTGAAATCCACTGTCCGGACTTTGCCATCGGCATAGAGGTGAAGGAATGATGAGCGACGTGGTGGAAATGGCCCGCCTGATGCAGGGCAACGAGGCGGTGGTGGAAGGAGCCCTGGCAGCCGGGGTGCGCTTTTATGCTGGCTACCCCATTACTCCTTCCACGGAAATCGCCGAGCTTATGGCCGAGCGCCTGCCTGCGCTGGGCGGCAAGTTCATTCAAATGGAAGATGAGATCGCCAGCATGGCTGCGGTAATCGGTGCTTCCCTGGCCGGGGTGAAGGCCCTTACAGCCACCAGCGGGCCGGGTTTTTCCCTGAAGCAGGAAAACATCGGCTTTGCAGCCATGGCTGAAATACCCTGCGTGATTGTCAATGTGCAGCGCTGGGGTCCCAGCACCGGCATTCCCACGGCCCCGGCCCAGGGGGATGTAATGCAGGCCCGGTGGGGAACCCACGGTGACCACCCGGTAATCGTCCTCTGCCCTGCCTCGGTGCGGGAGGCGTATTTGCTGGCCATCCGGGCGGTGAACCTGTCGGAAAAGTACCGGGTGCCGGTGATCCTGCTTATGGACGAGGTAATCGGCCACATGCGGGAACGGGTGGTGCTGCCCCGGGCTAAAGAAGTGGAGGTAATTGAGCGTAAAAAGCCGTCGGTGGAGCCTAAAGATTATTACCCCTACCGCCCCGGCGATGACGGCGTGCCGCCCATGGCCAGCTTCGGGGAGGGTTACCGTTACCACGTAACCGGACTGGTGCACGATGAAAAAGGTAACCCCACTACCGACCCGCAGGTTGCTGAAAGCCTTCTTCTCAGATTGCACCGGAAAATATACGACCACCTGGATGATGTGGTAAGTGTTGAGGGCTATCAGCTGGAGGATGCAGAAGTGGCTGTGGTCGCCTATGGTGCGGCGGCCAGGTCAGCCAGGCGGGCGGTTAAAGACGCCCGGGCGGCGGGTATCAAGGCGGGGTTGTTCCGGCCGGTAACCATCTGGCCTTTCCCCGAAAAAGAGGTGGCGGAACTGGCCGGCCAGGTGCGGCATATCATCGTGGCCGAGATGAACCTGGGCCAGCTTAAAGGAGAAGTGGAACGGGCGGTACGGGGACGGGTCGGGGTGTCGGGAGTCAACCGCGTGAACGGGGAACTGATCACCTTCGAAGAAATCCTGTCCGCCATCAGGGAGGTGGCTTTAGATGCTCAGTCAGGTTGAATCCCACCTGCGTTCGGACCGGTTTCCCCATATCTGGTGTCCCGGCTGCGGCAACGGCATAGTTCTGGCAGCCCTGGTCAGGGCTATTGAAGAACTGGGGTACGATCCGGATAAAACAGTGGTGGTTTCCGGCATCGGCTGTTCTTCCCGGGCGGCGGGCTATCTGGATTTCAATACCCTGCACACCACCCACGGGCGGGCGCTGGCCTTTGCCACCGGGATCAAGCTGGCCAGGCCGGAGCTGGAAGTGTTCGTCCTGATGGGCGACGGTGACGCCACGGCCATCGGTGGCAATCATTTCATCCACGCGGCCAGGCGCAATATAGACCTCACAACCATCATTTTTAACAACAGTATTTATGGTATGACCGGAGGGCAATATTCCCCCCTCACCCCTCCCGGTAAAAGGGCAACCACCGCCCCTTACGGGAATATAGAGCGGAGCTTTGATATTGCCGAACTGGCTAAAGGTGCCGGCGCCACCTATGTGGCCCGGGCCACCACCTATCATGCCACCATGCTGGAGAAATTGATTGTGGCCGGAGCAAGAAATAAGGGCTTCAGCGTGATTGAAGCCATCACCGCCTGCCCGGTGGGTTACGGGCGGCGGAACAAAATGGGCAACGGGCTGCAAATGCTTCTCTGGCAGAAGGAACATGCCGTAACGGTGAAGCAGGCGGAAAAGATGAGCCCGGAGGAACTGCGGGATAAAATTGTTATCGGTGAGCTGTATAAGGGAGAAGCTCCTGAATATACCGCCATGTATCAGCAGATCATTGAACGGGCGCAAAAGATAACCGGGCAGTAAGCAGAACTTTCTTTGAGTGGGAACAGAAAGGAAACACATAAAGTTGCGTTTATTACAGGGGTTCCCGGGGCCCCGAAGCCCCGGAAATATTGAACAGTTCAAGGAGATGATCCCACATGGAGGAAACGCTGGAATTCAGATTGAGCGGTTCGGGTGGCCAGGGTCTGATCCTGGCGGGGGTGATTCTGGCCGAGGCAGCCATCCGGGAGGGCAAGAACGCCGTGCAGGCTCAATCCTACGGTCCGGAGGCCCGGGGAGGCGCCAGCAAGGCGGAAGTAATTATCAGTGAGGGCGAAATTGACTACCCGAAAGTGGTTCTACCCGACGTTGTTCTGGCCATGAGCCAGGACGCGGCCGATAAATATGCCAACAGGGTTAAAAAGGGCGGCCTGCTGATTATAGATAATACTTACGTAAAAAATATTCCCACCACTTCCGCCCGGGTATACGCCTTTCCCATCAGCCGCCTGGCCCGGGAGAAGGTGGGGAAGGAAATGGTGGCCAATATCGTGGCTCTGGGGATACTGGCCGGGTTGACCGGTGCCGTCTCCCGCCGGGTCCTGGAAGAGGCTGTTTTATCGCGTATCCCCAGGGGTACCGAATCTTTAAATCTGAAGGCGCTGGAGCTGGGGTTTGAAATGGCCAGAACTTTCACGGTAAAGGTTCCGGCTTAAAATGATGGTTGTTTGGAGTGTATGGCAGAAGGAAAAACGCTTGTGGTGCAGAAGGAATTACAGAAGGAATTATGGGTTTTAATAAAGGTTTATTATTTTGTGCTTGCCGCCAGTGCGGGGAGGAACTTCTTCCGGCTGGCGGCAGTTTTTATTATTAAATGAAAGGCCCGGGGTTTCTCATGGAAGAGGGAATTTTATATGGTATCGCTTTAACTAAGAGGTTGATGATATAATTGTATGGCAGGTCCTTCTTTTTTTAATTTCAGCAGCTTTTAACCATACGGTATATGTCGCGGGTCCCGGAATGTTAGACGGCAGCCTTTATTTTCATATGTGGAAGAGGTGGTATTTGATGGGCTACAATCTTACTCAAAAAATCATCCGCAGTCATCTTGTTTCCGGTACCATGCAGCGCGGCCAGGAGATTGCCATCAGGGTGGATCAGACCCTGACCCAGGATGCTACCGGCACCATGGCTTACCTGCAGTTTGAAGCTATGGGCATCCCCCGGGTAAAAACGGAGCTTTCCGTATCCTATGTGGATCACAACACCCTGCAGACCGGCTTTGAAAATGCCGACGACCACCGGTTTTTACAGAGCACGGCGGCTAAATTCGGGGTTTATTTCTCCAGGGCGGGCAACGGCATCTGCCACCAGGTGCACCTGGAAAGGTTCGGCATACCCGGCAAGACCCTGCTCGGATCGGACAGCCACACTCCTACGGCCGGGGGGCTGGGAATGCTGGCCATAGGCGTAGGTGGTCTGGACGTGGCGGTGGCCATGGGGGGAGGTCCTTTTCACCTGATTATGCCCGGGGTGATCAACGTCCGGCTGCACGGCCGGCTGGCACCCTGGGCCACGGCTAAGGACGTAATTCTGGAGGTTTTACGGCGCCTTACTGTCAAAGGCGGGGTAGGCAAGATCCTGGAGTACGGCGGGGAAGGGATTAAATACCTGACCGTACCCGAACGGGCCACCATCACCAACATGGGGGCGGAGACGGGAGCCACCACCTCCATCTTCCCCAGCGATGATGTAACCCGGGCCTTTTTGCGGGCCCAGGGCCGGGAAGAGGTCTGGGTGGAGCTGGGACCGGACCCGGATGCCGTGTATGACGAAGTGCTGGACATTGATTTAAGCACTCTTGAACCCCTGGTGGCCTGCCCCCACAGTCCTGATAATGTGAAGCCCGTGCGCGAGGTGGGGCCGCTGGCTGTGGACCAGGTGGTCATCGGTAGCTGTACCAACTCTTCTTACCTGGACCTGATGAAGGTTGCGGCCATCCTCAAAGGGAAAACGGTGCATCCCAATGTGAGCCTGGTCATTGCTCCCGGTTCCCGGCAGGTTCTCACCATGCTGGCTCAAAACGGGGCCCTGGCGGACCTGGTTTCTGCCGGTGCCCGCATACTGGAATGCGCCTGCGGGCCGTGTATTGGCATGGGACAGGCTCCTCCTTCCGGCGGGGTTTCGGTGCGCACCATCAACCGGAACTTCAAGGGACGCAGCGGTACGGCCGATGCCCGGGTGTACCTGGCCAGCCCGGAGACTGCGGCGGCAACCGCCCTTACGGGCAGGCTGACCGATCCGAGGGAGCTGGGCACCCCTCCGGTAGTTGCGCTGCCGGAAAAATTCCATGTGGATGACCGCATGATCCTGCCTCCTGCCGATAATCCGGATGATGTAGAGATCGTGCGCGGTCCGAACATAAAACCCCTGCCGGTGGCCGGGCCCCTGCCGGAGAGTATAGAAGGCCGGGTGCTGATCAAAGTGGGCGACAACATTACCACCGACCACATCATGCCGGCCGGGGCCAAGGTGTTACCACTGCGTTCCAATATCCCGGCCATGTCCGAGTATGTATTTACCGCCGTGGATCCTTCATTCCCCCGCAGGGCCAGGGAAGCCGGAGGCGGGATTATCGTGGGCGGGGAAAATTACGGCCAGGGTTCCAGCCGGGAGCACGCCGCCCTGGTTCCCATGTACCTGGGTGTAAAGGCCGTGCTGGCCAAATCCTTTGCCCGCATTCACCGGGACAACCTGATCAACTTTGGCATTCTGCCTCTTACCTTCATTGAGCCCGCTGATTACGACCGGCTGGAGCGGGACGACGTGCTGCAGATCGATGGGTTACACCGGGCCCTGCGGGAAGGGGCGGAGCTGGAAGTTAAGAATGTTACCCGCGGTTTCACCATTAAAGCCCGGGCGCAGCTCACACCCCGGCAGGTGGAGATCATCCTGGCGGGAGGTTTGCTCAATTACACACGCAGGGCCAGGGCATGAGAAACGGAAATTCATCGTAAATTAAGGGAACAATAATTATCCCCGGCTTTTATTGCCGGGGGTTGCTTTTGTTACCGGTAAAAGCGGCCAGGATCTCCTGTGCCTCCCGGATTTTTTCCGCCGGTACCCATATTTCCAGGGGAACCACCGGACCCATGACCACTTTCAAGTAGATGTTGATGCCGGAGTATTTATACCGGGTGGGGATGCCGGCCTGCTTTAACAGGCCGGCAACCATGTCCGCTTCCAGGTCGTTGGCGGCAGTAAGGAGTTTTTCCCAGGCCATTTCTTTTTTATTTTTTCCTGCCCGGGCTTGGTTATGAACAGCAGTTTTTTAAAATAAAGTTGTGGCCAGGGAATAAAGGGCCACGGCGGTAACCAGCAGGGGTACTCCACGGCGGAAAAGCTCCTGGGATACCCGGGGAAAAATGCCGGTGCCCAGCGCCTGGCCCAGCAGGGCAAAGGGAATCAGGGAGATGGCGGTCAGGATGGCCTGGCGGTCCAGGGCATGCAGGGCCAGCAGGAGGAACAGGCTGGCCGGGTAAACCAGGCAGAAATAAGCGCTGGTGGTGGCCCGGAACTGTTCCTTGGGTACCCCCTGGTGATTTAAGAAGAGCACCACGGGGGGGCCGGGCATCCCCACGCTGGCCCCCAGAAAGCCACCGGCGGCACCCACCGCAGCCTGAGCCCGGGGGCCGAAAGTCCTGCGGGGCATCCAGTCCAGCAGCAGGAGCAGGGCAAAAGCCAGGGTAACCAGGGCTATGATAACTTTGAGCCTGGTGACGTCAAAGTGAATAAACACGTAGGCTCCGAAGGGAATGCCGGCCAGGCCGCCCAGGGACAGGTTCCGGGCCATGGACTTGACAATGCTCTTACGTACCTGGAAGGTGAGAAGGAGCAGCGAACAAAAGGAGATGACCATGGTCATACCCACAGCAGTATGGGCGTTATAGGCCAGCACCAGCAGGGGAACAAGAATGAGGGCCGCGCCGAAACCGGTCACGGCCTGCAGGGTGGCGGCCAGGGTTACGGCCAGGGCGGCTACCAGCCAGGAAGTGGTAAAAAGCAAGGAAATCCCTCCACAAAGGCAAAGGTTTTTTAGATAATTATATAACATTCAGCATTATATAACATAAACCGCTGGCCGGGCATATTACGCTGATAAATTAACTGCTTCAGGCGACTGCGCAGTGATATGCCAGGACGTTAGCGTTTTCTTATGTCATCCGGCGTATCCCGCCGGGCCAGTTCCGTTCTTTTTGTGGTATACTTAAGTTATTCAATATCATCAGGATGGTAAAAAAGGGCGGGTTCGAATAGATTATAACAAAACTGTGGTGGGGAGGACGGCCGATGGCAAAAAAACGGGTGGCGGTTATTTTTGGCGGGCGTTCGGGGGAGCACCGGGTTTCATTGAACTCGGCGGCTTCGGTGATTGGTGCCCTGGATAAGGAAAGGTACGAAGTTATTCCCGTGGTTATCACACCGGAAGGAAAGTGGTTCGCGGGTGTTGAACCGGCGCATTTGCTGGCCGGGGAGGACCCGGAGCAACTGGGGCAAAGGGTTGCTCTTCCGGCTGATCCCACTTATGGGGGTCTGGCCCCCGTGGAAGAGGGTTGCTTAAAAGTGGAGCAGCTGCGTCCTGTGGACGTGGTGATACCGGTTCTGCACGGTACCTTTGGCGAAGATGGTACCGTACAGGGGCTCCTGGAGCTGGCCAACATTCCCTATGTTGGAGCGGGCGTAATGGCTTCCGCAGCGGGTATGGATAAAATAATGATGAAGACTGTCTTTGCCCGGCACGGCCTGCCCCAGGTGCGTTACTGTCATTTCCTGCGCCGTGATTGGGAGCGGGAGCCGGAAGCGGTTCTGGACCGGGTGGAACAGCTGGGTTATCCCGTTTTTGTCAAGCCGGCCAACCTGGGGTCCAGCGTTGGTATATCCAGGGCGAAAAACCGGGATGAATTGCGGCGGGCCGTGGAACTGGCGGCCAGCTACGACCGCAAGATTATCGCGGAAGAGGCCCTGGATGTCCGGGAAGTGGAGGTAAGCGTCCTGGGCAATGATGATCCCATGGCCTCCCTGCCGGGTGAAATCGTTCCCTTAAACGAGTTTTATGATTACGAAGCCAAGTATGTGGAAGGGAAATCCAGGCTGGTTATTCCAGCCAGGCTTCCCGCGGAAACCATGCTGGAGCTGCAAAGGCTGGCCATCCGTGCCTTCAAAGCCCTGGACTGCGCCGGTCTGGCCCGGGTAGACTTTTTCCTGCGCCGGGATAACGGTGCCGTGCTGGTTAACGAAATCAACACCATTCCCGGCTTCACCCGCACCAGCATGTATCCCAAGTTGTGGGAAGCCACCGGCATTCCTTATCAGGATCTGCTGGACCGGCTTATTGAGCTGGCCCTGGAAAGGCACCGGGATAAGAACCGGTCCCGGACCACCTACGATCCGCAGGAAACTGCCGGCTGAATTGCTGGCTGGTTACCGAATTCCCTGACAGTAAATGCAGTAAAATAATAGTGGACATAACAGAAGGCTCGAGAGGAGCATGGCCATGTTTTTTCGCCAGAAGCCGGGGTTCCGTTCGTTCAGCGCTAACTGGACGGCGGCCCGGCTGGGGTTGATGGGACGTTTTCTTTTTCTTTCCTTTCCGGCGGTAGCCCGGGAACTGAAAAGCTGGCGGCTGATGGCCGGGCATTGTTCCGATCCGCACCTGCGCCGGATGGCCCTGGCCAGCATTGAGAAAAAGGCTTTTCACTGCCAGGGGGGCAGCGTCTTCAGCGCCTGGACCGGCAGCTACCGCCGGGAATTGATCCGGGCCATTGTGGCTCTGCAGACCATCAGCGACTACCTGGATAATTTGTGCGACCGGGCGGGGGTAGAGGACGGGGAGGCCTTTTACAGGCTTCACCGGGCTTTTATAGACGCCCTGTGCCCCGGTGCGCCCGGCTGCGATTACTATGCCCTTTATCCCTACCGGGAAGATGGCGGTTACCTGCAGGAGCTGGTACGCTCCTGCCAGCAGGCCCTGGCCCGGTTGCCCGCCTACGGGCCGCTGCGGGAAAGTGCATGCCGGCTGGCCGAACTCTACTGCCAGCTCCAGGTATACAAGCATATCCAGCGCTCCCTGCGGGTGAAGGCCCTCACCGCCTGGCTGGAGCCCCTTTTGAAAAACCTTCCGGAAAGGCTCTACTGGTGGGAACTGGCTGCAGCCACCGGTTCGACCCTTGGTATCTTTGCCCTGTTCGCCCTGGCAGCCCGGGGGGATTATACCGGTGAGGAAGTGGAAAGGGTTATCGCCGCCTACTTTCCCTGGATCTGCGGCCTGCATATTTTGCTGGATTACTTTATCGACCAGCAGGAAGATGTGGAAGGCGGCGACCTGAACTTTGTTGCTTATTACCGGGACGACCGGCAGGTTGCCGGCCGCCTGAAGTATTTTGTGGACCGGTCCCTGGCCCTGGCTGCGGAATTGCCCGATCCCCATTTCCATATTACTGTTGTGCAGGGGCTGCTGGCCATGTACCTGTCCGATGAAAAGGTGGACAGGCAGGGCCTGCAGGCCACCCGCTGCCTGCTTTTGGACAGCGGCGGACCGGCTGCCCGCCGGCTGTACCGCCTGTGCGCTTTTTTACGGAAAGTGGGGATTGTTTGAACACGGCCTGCGTAAAAGTTTCAGATTTATGATTAATCAGCAAGGAGGGGTGTAAGAGGAATGAGTAAGGCGCAGATCTACTTTGTCCTGGCCCTGGTTTTGGCCGTGCTGGTGGCAGTATTTGCCGTACAGAATCTCGAACCGGTTAGCATCAACTTTCTGTTCTGGCACCTGGACGGCATCTCCAAGGTGCTGGTGATCCTGTTTTCTACCATGGCGGGGGCCCTGGCAGTGCTATTCCTGGGTGTATGGTGGCATTTCAGGAGATACCTTTATATCCGCCGCCTGGAAGGGGAAGTCCAGAAGCTGAGGGGCGAGCTCAACAGTTGTAAAAAGGCGGCCGGGCTTCCTCCGGCCGGGGAGTCATCGGATGTTGGTTCCAGCCCAGGTGAGGCGGGTACTGAAAAGCAAAACGGCACCTATGCTTGAGGTGAAACTTGTCGCCACCCTTTTTGTGATCTATTTCATTGTCCGTCTTAATTTAAGAATCTATAATGGGCCCGATAGATCCCAAACCAGTCAGAAAAGAGGATGAGGCAGATGAAATGGACGAAAGAGGCCCTGGAGTATATGAATAACGTTCCCTTTTTCGTGCGGGAAAAGGCAAAAGGAAAGGTGGAGGAGTGGGCCAGGCAAAAAGGGGTCGAGGAAATCACCATGAACGAAGTGATGGAAGCCCGGGGGAAGATGACCGCCCGGGACCCCGATGCTCCCCCGCCGTCCAGACCCCGGATTGCTGTGGTACGCTGCGACATTGTATCCGAAGTCTGCCCGGGCGTGGGCTGCCTGAACAGTTTTAACAGGAGAACCCGGCATTTTGCCCGTTATGGTCCCGATGCCGAACTGATCGGTTTTTTCACCTGCGGGGGATGCAGCGGGCGCCGTGTTTCCCGGCTGGTGGAAAAATTGCTGCCCTACGATCTCACCCATGTTCACTTGAGTTCCTGTATGCTTCTGGAAGGGGACTATCCCAGGTGTCCTTTCAAGGAGCAGATCAAGAAGACCATCCAGGCCAAAGGTGTGGAGGTCATCGAGGGGACGCACCACTGATTCACCGCGTGCCAGTTCTTCCAAAAAATTTTTGCAGGTATACAGGAAAACAGTTATCAATCTTGAATTCTATATTAAGAAAGCAAAAACGTTTTTGCTGTAGCTTTGTACGGTTTAGCGGTGGGATATAACTAACTGGCTCATCTATGCAACAAAGGGGGAATACAATAATCATGCAACCGGTGGAAATCAAAACGAAAATATACTGGGTGGGCGGCATCGATTGGGACTTGCGTTACTTTCATGGCTATCTCACTCCGCGGGGAACCACCTACAATGCTTACCTGATTGTGGATGAAAAAATTGTGCTGGTGGATACGGTCAAACACTACCTGTTTGATGAAATGTTGAGCAGGATCAAAAAAGTTGTGGATCCGACCAAAATCGACTACCTGGTGGTCAATCATGTGGAAATGGATCATTCCGGCAGCGTCCCCAAAATAATGGATCTCGCCCCGGGTGCCAAAATCGTAACTTCGCCCCAGGGGAAAAAGGGTTTGGAGCGGCATTACAAAAGGAATTGGGACTTTATGGTTGTTAATTCCGGTGACGAACTTAACATCGGCTCCCGCACTTTAAAGTTTGTGCACACTCCCATGGTGCACTGGCCCGACTCAATGGTCACCTATATTCCTGAAGAGAAACTGCTTTTGCCCAACGATGCCTTTGGACAGCACATTGCCAGCATTGAACGTTTTGATGATGAGCTGGGATGGGATGTGGTTCACGAGGAAGCGGCAAAGTACTACGCCAATATCGTTTTGCCCTACGGCGACCAGGTAAACAAGGCCCTGGATGTTGTTTCCCAGTTGCCCATTGAGGTGATTGCCCCCAGCCACGGGGTGATCTGGCGCTCCTTCCTGCCCCGGATTTTGCAGGTTTACCGCCGGTGGGCCAATCACGAAACCGGGAAAAAAGCGCTTATAGTATACGATACCATGTGGGGTTCTACGAAGAAAATTGCTCTGGCCCTGCAGGACGGCCTGGAGGATGCCGGTATTCCCGTTACGGTCAGGTTCCTGCAGACCAGCCACATCTCGGAGATTATGCCCGACGTGCTTGTATCAAAAGCCATTTTAATTGGCACGCCCACCTTGAACAACGGCATGCTGCCCAGCGTGAGTGCTTTTCTCACCTACCTGAAAGGACTGAGGCCGAAAAACCGGATCGGGTTTGCCTTTGGTTCTTACGGCTGGGGTGGTCAGGGTGCAAAAGAAGTAAAGGCGTTTATGCAATCGATGGGCTGGGAAGTGCCGCTGGATGTCGTCAACCTTCAGTATATCCCCGGTGAGGACGAACTGGAAGCGGTGCGGGAAATGGGACGTAAGCTGGGGGAGGTGTTGTAGCTGGAGTGCAAACTTGAACATGCCGCAGGACCGGGAAAAGTTAGTTGATGTGGGGGGATGCTGTAGCTGGAGTGTAAACCCCCGGTAAAGGGCACCCGCCACAAAGGGCCTGCGTTTGAAGAGTGAGTGCCCGGGGGAAAGCTATTTTAACCAGCAACGGGTGCGGGCGGTCGTTATGTTATGGAACGTCCTGGAAGAGACGGCAATAGGTAAAAAGAGGGAGTATTCCTAAAACCGCTCCCACCTTTATTCAAAAACAAGCAGAGGTGACTGTAAAAATGGATAAATACGTATGTTCTGTCTGCGGCTACGTTTACGATCCGGAAGTAGGTGATCCGGAAAACGGTGTACCTCCGGGAACGCCCTTTGAAAAACTTCCCGGCGACTGGACATGTCCTGTTTGCGGAGTGGGCAAAGGGGAGTTTGAGAAGGAGAGTTGAATCACTTTCACTTTTTAGCCGGGATCGCACCATGCACGTTCCAGAAGTCGCCTTGCCTTTGTCAGGGCGATTTTCTAAATATGCCTCCGGCAGGGATGGGGAGAACACTTGCGCGGGTTAACCCCGGTTTCGAAAATGCGCTTCAACCGTGCTGGGCGTGCTCATGGGGGCAGCGAGGTGACCGCAACAGGCCTTGGGGGCATACAGCTGCTAGCCAAGCTGTGTTGCCGCATTATATGGGGCAGGTATTTTTTTGGTTATGCCCGGGAGGATTTTTATTTTACCCGTTGAAATGTCAAGATAATAATGAATTCCAAATAATAAACTCCCGGGGGGGTGGGCAGTCCCTGCGACTGCAAATGACATGGATGACACGCGGGACTTGAAAAAATACGTTTTGCTGGCAGCCACCCTGGCTTCCTTTTTAACTCCCTTTATGGGCAGTGCCGTCAACCTGGCCATTCCGGCCATTGGCCGGGAATTTCACCTGGACGCTTTGATGCTCAACTGGATTGTTACTTCCTATCTCCTGGCCTCCTCTGTTTTCTTGCTTCCCTTTGGCCGGGCGGCGGACCTGTACGGCAGGAAAAAGGTCTTTCTGGCCGGGATCATTACTTATACCTTGCTGTCCCTTTTAAGCGGTCTGGCCACTTCAGGGGAAATGCTGATCCTTTTCCGCATCCTGCACGGCATTGGCGGGGCCATGATCTTCGGTACCGGCGTGGCCATCCTGACCGGCGTATTTCCTCCCCGGGAACGGGGGAAAGTGCTGGGTATCAACGTGGCGGCTGTTTATACGGGGTTGTCCCTGGGGCCGGTGGTGGGCGGGTTTTTAACCCACCAGTTTGGCTGGCGGTATATTTTCTACCTGAACTTTTTGCTTGGCTTAATTGTGGTCCTGGTCACCGTGTTTAAACTCAAGGGAGAATGGCGGGATGTGCGGGGTGAAAAATATGACCCGGCGGGGGCGTTCCTTTACACCCTGGGCATGGCGGCGTTCATGTACGGCATTGCGTCGGCCAACGCCAGCACCTATGCCCGCTGGGTCCTGGCACTGGGTCTGGTTTTGCTGGCCCTGTTTATCCGGCAGGAACTGCGCTACCCCTATCCGTTGATCAACCTGAACCTTTTCCGCAACCTGGTTTTTGCCTTTTCCAACCTGGCGGCGCTCATTCACTACAGCGCCACCTTTGCGGTGGGGTTTTTGCTTTCCCTGTACCTGCAGGTGGTCAGGGGGCTGGATGCCCAGACTGCCGGCTTTATCCTCCTGGCGCAGCCCGTTCTGATGGCCCTTCTTTCCCCGCTGGCCGGCAGGCTTTCCGACCGTGTTGAGCCGCGGTTGCTTGCTTCCCTGGGAATGGCCTTGAGCTTTGCGGGACTTTTTCTTTTTTCCCTTATAAACAAAACCACTCCCCTATGGGTGATAATGGGAAATCTGGTGTTGCTTGGCATTGGTTTTGCCCTGTTTTCTTCGCCCAATACCAATGCGGTAATGAGTGCAGTGGAGAAACGCTATTACGGAGTGGCTTCGGCCACCCTGGGTACCATGCGCCTGGTCGGCCAGGCTTTGAGCATGGCCCTGGTTACCTTATTCTTTGGCTTTTATTTGAAGGGCAGGGCCATCATTCCGGCTGCGAGTCCGCTTTTGCTGAAAAGCATGCATATATCCTTTTTGCTCTTTGCCGTGCTCTGCGCCGGCGGCGTATATTTCTCCCTGGCCCGGGGGGAGGTCCGGGAAAAAGAAGGGCGGCCGTAAAGGTGCCACCCGGATTTTTTAATCAAACAGATCTTCAAATAACTCGAAGATGCTGCGTTTCTTTTTGTGCTTGTGGTAGCCGTGATGGCCGTAGTGGTCGTGATGGTGATAGCTGTGGTGCTCGTCGTAATCTTTGTAGTGCTGAAATTCGCCGTGGAACTCCCGGGCCAGAGCAATCACCTTTTCCAGTTCTCCGCCGTCGAGCCACACCCCGTGGCAGCGGGAGCAGACATCCAGCAAAACCCCGAAGCGGGGCACTTCCCTAAGGGGTACATGGCATACCGGGCAGTCCTTCATCAAGAAACGCCTCCTTACTTTAAAATCATATGCTGCTTTCATTATAACAAAAAATGTTATCCTGCAAGCAGGTTTGTTGCCCTGCTGCCAGTGGTAGTACCGGAAAGGCGCAGCAGGCAAGCCCTATCGAAACGTAAACCACTTCCGTGTAGTCCTACGAATTGCTCCGGAGGTGGTTTTATTTGTCAGGACCTGGTTCCAGCCACCCGGCCTTTTCGATGGCGGTGAGAAATTTTTCGCGGATATCGGGGTAGGCTTTCGCCATCAAGCCGACCAGGGAGCGTATTTCTTCCCGCTTCGTTTTACCGCTGGCAGGACAGGGGTTATCTATCACGGGAAGATTTTCAGCCCGCGTGATACCGGCCAGGGTGGCTTCCGGCAGGTAAATAAGGGGGCGGATGAGCACCAGGCCGCTTCTGGCCAGGTGGGTTACCGGTGTAAAGGTGGCCAGCCGGCCGTTGAAAATCCAGTTTAAAAGAAAGGTTTCCAGGAGGTCGTCCAGGTGGTGCCCCAGGGCCACCTTGTTGCAGCCCAGGCGCAGGGCTGCATTGTTCAGGGCGCCCCGGCGCAGGTGGGCGCACAGGGCGCAGGGATTATCCTCCCGGCGGTGCTCAAATACAATGGCACCGATGTCCGTTTTTTCCAGGTGGAATGGTATGTTCAGTTTCCGGCAGAAAGAAGCCAGGGGTGCGGGATCAACCGGCCAGCCCAGATCTAAAAAGATGGCGTGATAGTCAAAGGACAGGGGGGAGTAGTGCTTGAGCAGCCACATGATGTAAAGCAGGGCGGTACTATCCTTGCCTCCTGAAACGCCCACGGCAATCTTATCTCCGGCCTTGATCATGGAGTACCGGTATATAGCCCGTTTCACCCTGCTCAGGAACCACTTTCCGTAAGTACGCTTGAACTGGTAGTCTTCCATGCTCTAACCCTCATTTGCTTGCCCCTGTATGTTCTGGATTCTTGCCATTGGGAACTAAAATCGTGTAATATTAAAGACAATGGGAAATACAGGTGCTGGTACGCCAGCAGGTAACAGTAATTCTTTATAGAGGGTGAGGACATGTTCTTCAGTCATGATGCGCGAAAAATTGTGGTACCCAACATTGTTCACCTGGCTCGAAATTTGAAGCTCGTTCCCGGCCAGGTGGTGGAGCTGGATTGCCCGCGGGCAACCCTGATGAATATTGCCTTTCGTATCCGTACTACCGGGACCGTCGACCTTTTTGTGGAGGAGGAAAACGATCGGGGATGGGAGACCACCGGCAGGCAGGAAGTTGAAGAAGGAGAAATGGTATGGCATTACATCTTGAAACGGCCGTGTTTCCGCCTGCGCCTGGCCAATCCATCGCCGGCCGTAAACGTGGAGGTTTCCATTGATGTTAACCTGCCCTGCCTGAAGGAACCCGGTGAAATAAACCGGCCGGTATTGTAAAGTAAAGGCGCGGTGAAAGCTTTTGCCGTGTTATGGATGCCGGTAATCTATGAACTGTGGTATGGCCACCGCCTCAAGCGGCGGAAGGCCTCTATTTTTTCCTGGCGGCCCAGGCGGCTTTCGGCCAGGGCTTTTTCCAGGAAGGATATGGAATGGTCGTAGGTGGTCCGGTCTACGGGATAAGGGTGGCCGTCCTTGCCCCCGTGGGCGAAGCTGAACCTGGCAGGGTCCCGGAAGCTGGGTGGCGTCCCGTAGGCCAGTTCAGAGAGCAGGGAGAGGGCACGCAGGGCCTTTGGTCCCACTCCCTCGGTGGCCACCAGGGCAGCAAAATTTTCCGGCTGCCGCTCGTAGCTTTTCAAGAACACCCGCTGCAGCCTGGCCGGGTTTAAATCGGCCAGTTCCACCCGGTGCCGGGCCGGGAGGTTCAGGGCCTTTTCCTGCAGCCGGGTCAGGTCCCGGAGCAGGTTTTCCGGTTTCTCCCGGGCCAGTTCGGCAATGACCTTCCGCGCCGGGTCACTTTCCCGGGCCACCAGGTTAAGGGCCTGACCCCTGTAATCGCAGCAAACTGCTGTATGCGGTTCGCAAACAAAATCCCTGACCGCGGTGCTCAGCCAGTGGTAGCGGCGGGCCCAGCGGGTGGATTCGTTCATACCCTGCTGGATAACGGCCCAGCTGCCGGATGCGGTAAAAAAGAAGGTGTGGTGGTAGAGCTGGTACCCGTCCTGAACGGCAGCGTTGTCCACCTTGGCCGCCATTTTACTGGCAAATACCAGCTCCCGGGGATCCCGGGCCAGGGGGAACCTTTCCCCTATGGACAGGATTTCAGCGGGGGTCTGGCGGGATGTTTTTCCCTTACCGCCCGCCACGAAAAGTCCCAGGTGGCCGGCCCGGTCCCTCAGTGCTTCCTTTAAAGCCCCGCAGACGGTGGTGGTAAGGCCCGAAGAATGCCAGTCAAATCCCAGCACGCAGCCGAGAGCTTGAAACCAGAAGGGATCGGCCAGCCTGGCCAGGACAGCTTCCGGACCGTTTTCCATTACCATTACTTCAATTAGAGCACGGCTCATTTTTACCATACGCTCAAAGAGCCAGGGCGGGCATTTTCCCCCATGGAGGGGCAGGTTGGCCATGCCGGTTCGCATGTTTACTCCTCCAGCAAACGGGGGCGCCGCAAGGCGCCCCCCTATTCTTCTTTCCAGTGAATGCACTGGGCAGGGCACATGTCAATGGCTTCCTGAATTTCGTCTTCACCGGCCCCCTGGGGATTAACCACCTCGGCGAAGCCCAGGGTTTTATTCATCTGGAAGACATCGGGGCAAACATCCACACAGGAGCCACAGGCCAGACATTCTTCCGATTCAATGTACGGGATTTTAGCCATGGTAATTCCCCCCTGAATTTCCCTACTTTTTGTATACTGAGTTATTATAACACTTTAGCCGGTGATTTAAAACCACTATTACCGGCAGGGTATGAATAAAGCTCTTTATGTATTTTGTATGCATAATGCAGGAAATTAAAAATTTAACTTGAAATAAATTAATTAAAAATTTATTTGTTTAACATTTTTAAAACCGGAAGGTGAAGGAGCATGAAAGAAGTCTTGCGCAGGGTTATTCCGGGGGAAGAGATAAACAACCCTTCGCTGGAAACCCTCAAGGAACTGGCCTCCCATGAGGCTCAGGCCACTGTTTACGGCAGTGTCAATTTCATTACCCGTGTCCGCAACCGCAGTGCAAAATTTACCTATATTGTGGAAGATGGGGTGCAGCTGGGGGTTGACCAGCAGGGCATTTCCCGGCAGCGGGCACTGGAGCTGGCAGAACAGGTCCAGGCCTATCTGAGCAAAAAAACGGTCATCCGGCTGGACAGGCAGATGGGCAACCACCCCGATTTTCGCCTGCACTGCCGCCTTTATATTACTGCTGAATATGCCCGTATTCCGCTGCAGTGGCACCTGATGCTTTTTGAACCGGAAAACAGGGACGGGGAACCCGACCTGGTGAGCATTTATGTTCCGGAGTGGCCCGAGCGGATTATTTTCTGCCACCCCGAAGCCGGCGTAACCTATATTCTGGGGACGGATTATTTCGGCGAGTGCAAGAAGTCTTTTTTGCGCATGGCCATGTATCTGGTGAAAAAGCGGGGCTGGCTGGGCCTCCATGCGGGGAGCAAGGTTTTAAGGGTGCGGGATAAGGATGGCTTTTTGAAGGAAGTTGGCTTTATTCTTTTTGGCCTGTCGGGGACAGGGAAAACCACCCTCACCATGCATAATCACGGTTTGAGCGGGGAGGAAGGCGTGGCCATCCGCCAGGACGATGTGGTGATGATGAATGGCCGGGGCTTCTGTTACGGTACGGAAAACGGCTTCTATATTAAAACCGAAGGCCTGGACGAGTCCCAGCTGGTTCTATACCGGGCGGCCACCGCACCCGGGGCTGTTTTTGAGAACGTGAAGGTCCTGGAAAACGGGCAGATTCTGTTTGATGATACGGAGCTTACCTCCAACGGCCGGGGGGTAATCCTGCGCCGGGACGTGCTCAACACCGATGACCGGATTGACCTGGATAAGGCCCACCGGCTCATCTTCATTACCCGCCGGGATACCATTATCCCTCCGGTGGCCAGGTTGACGGCAGAGCAGGCGGCGGCTTATTTTATGCTGGGCGAATCCATTGAGACTTCTGCCGGGGACCCCACCCGTGCCGGCCAGTCGAAAAGGGAAGTGGGGACCAATCCCTTTATTATTGGTCCAGAAGAGGAGGAAGGTAATCGCCTGCTGGAGATCCTGCGGGACAACCCGGATATGGAGTGCTACCTGCTGAATACAGGCAGTGTCGGGGCCAGGCCGGGAATCCCGGGTGAAAAGATTACCATTGCCGTTTCCACACACATCCTGAGGGAAATCGCCCGCAATAGCATTACCTGGCAGATCGACCCCGATTGGGGCTACCAGGTTCCCCTGCAGGTGCCCGGGCTGGATTTGAAGCGCTATAACCCCGCAGCTTATTATAGTCCCGAAGTCTACCGGCAGCTGGTGGAGGAGCTGCGCCGGGAGCGCCGCCAGTGGCTGGCCAAGTACCGGGGCTTAAAGCCGGAAATTGTTGCCGCCGTCGAGCCGCCGGGAAAATAAGCTTACGACCTGGAAGGGATTTTCCCGGTTTTGAGCGTTTCCTGGAGCTGGAGCAGCGTCCCTGTAGAGGTGGCCACCAGCAGTAAGGAATAAGATAAAAGGGCTGTAAATAAATCCCGGTGCTGGACCAGGAAAGAGCCCACCAGGGGACCGAGTAACATTCCCGCGGAATAAGCGGTGTTGGCTATACCGTAAGTAGTGCCGTAAAGATGAGGCCGGGCAATCCTTTTACCGGCAGTCCGGGTAGAGCAGGCTCTATCCATTGATTCCGCCAGCAGGGGCAGGGTTGGGGTGGAACAGGCACCGGTGGTGAGGCCCAGCAGGATCATGGTTGCTGCCACCATTTTCACGGAAGGTACCAGGGCCAGCCAGGGTACGGTGATTGCCGTGGTAAGAAGCCCGGCGATAATAATGGGCTTGCGTCCCAGGCGATCGGAGAGAAAGCCAAACAGGGGTTGGAACAGGGCATAGGAAAGGCTTAAAGCGCCAAAGAGCATTCCTACGCCGGCACTGCCCAGGCCGAAGCGATGGTAAAGGTCGATGGGCAGGAGGGGTTCCAGAATTCCAAATCCAAAACTACCTGCGGCGGTTACAAGAACTCCCCAGAAAATGTTCCGGTCAAGTAAAAACTGCTTCCAGGGCAGATTTTCCCGTCCGGGGGAAGGATTATTCCCGGGCAGGGGACTCAGCCAGAGCAGGAGGGTCAATAAAGCTCCTGCCCCTGCCATTAAAAGGAAGGGGAAGGCATAGCCGGCAAACTCGTAAAGGGTACCGCCCAGTACCGGGCCGATAATTGTACCCGCACCGGTGGTGGCCATGACCAGGCCCATTTTTTGCCCCCGTAAGTGGGGGGGATAGAGGACGGCCACCAGGGCCAGGCCTGCAGACCAGGTGGCTGCCGCCGCTGCTCCCTGGAGCAGGCGGCTGATGATCATGAGCCATACCGAGTGAGAAATTAAGAAAAGAAGCGTGGTCGCGGTGAGGCCGGCCATGCCCAGCACCATGACCGGCCTGTAACCGTACCGGTCGCAGGCCAGTCCTGCGGGTACGCTGGCCAGGAGCAGTCCTGCGGATAAAGCAGCAAAGATTAACCCCACTTCGGTGGTGGATGCGCCCGCGCCGGTGGCGTAGTAAGGCATAATGGGGACAATAATGCCGTAAAGTACTGTGTCCAGAAAAACAGCCAGGTTGACCAGGGAGAACAGGTATCCGGCAGGCAAGGGGCTTATACCTGGTTTTAAAAAGCTTACAATACTTAACAAAATATAAGTTTTGCAAGCCGGCCCCCGACCAGGATTTCGCCTCCTTCCAGAAATTTGATTTGCCCCCGGGGGAGCAGGGCGACAGGGGACCTCGGCCCGGGAGTCCCACCCGGATGGGAGTGGCATAAATCCTGCGCCGGAAGGGTTTCCCCCCGGCGGAGGGTTAACCCCGCCTCCCACGTCCTGTTAGGACGCCTACCGGTTTGTCCGACACCGGCTAAACGGGGTCACCGCAGGGACACGGGCAAGAAGCTTGAAGTCGTGCCAGAGAGAGTAAAACTTGATCTGTTCCCATAAAGGGAGTGCGTTGTGAACCTGCATTTTCTTCTCCAGCCGCTTCAAGCAGGCCCGGACCCAACGGGTCATCCCTCTTCCTTCCCTCGGTTTATCGGGAGTGGCCTTTTGAGCCAGGTTCTGCTTGATTCGCTCGAAAAGCTGCTTTAGTTCTCTGGTCACT
>NZ_JMLG01000012.1:0-55416 GCF_000686645.1 Desulfofundulus thermocisternus DSM 10259 | reverse complement strand
ATACAGCAAGGAATACAGCAAGGAATACAGGATACCATACTGGATGCCCTGGAGGAAAATATAGGCCGCTGCCCTGAGGGCCTGGTGAACAGCCTGCGGGCTATACGAGATATTGATACATTAAAATTACTGCACCGCAGGGCGGTGAAAGCGAAAACAATTGATGAATTCATGCAGGCTCTTAACGAGGCGGTGCGGAAGAATAATTAGACGAACACAGAAAGCGGTCAGACCCGGCAGGTGTAGAGCTGCCGGTGTTTTCATTTATGTGGAAAGGGTGCGGGAACTGCCGCCGGTAAGCTTTTCCTGCAGCGGCCAGCTGGTGGACAGCCGCCGTGCCCCGGCGGATTTCATCCAGTTCTGGCTGCGTAAAGGGGCGCACGTGGTGATTTACGGGGCACCGGGCCTGTCGCTGGCCGCCGCCCTGCAGGGGCTGAACAGGAAACGCTGGTTTGTGGCCGGGATGCTCCTGATTCTGGTGGCCGCCCTGGACAAGTGGCACCAGACATTTGTTCCCGGCCGCACTGGCCGGGCGGTGGACGTGCTGGTGGACCTGGCAGGGTTTGCGGTTCTGGCTATTTTATCCCGGCTGGCTCTGCGCGTGAAAAAGCGTCTGGCATCCTCCGGGGGGTAGGGAAAAGATTTCCGGCGGGCGGGATATATCACCTGGCGGTTTTGCCTTACCCCGGAAGGAGTTTTTTCATGCCCGTTCCTGTTCTTCTTGTGCTGGAGGTTGGGTTTCCATGATTGATCTGCACGTGCACATCCTTCCCGGTCTTGACGACGGCGCACCGGATCCGGGCGAGGCTTTGTCCATGGCCTGGCTGGCGGTGGAGGACGGGATTGAATCCCTGGTGGCCACGCCCCACATCAACGGCCAGTACCGCCCGGAGCGGGGTTTCCTTCTCGGCGTCGTGGAGCAGTTGAACAACCTTTTGCTCAAGTACGGGATTCCCCTGCAGGTGCTGCCCGGGGCCGAGTACCTCCTGGAGCCGGACCTGCCGGAACGCCTGGACCGGGGAGAACTGATCACCATCAACGACGGGGGACGCTACCTGCTGGTGGAGCTGCCGGCCGCCTTTGTTCCTCCTTATACCGAGCGGGTGCTCTATGAACTGCAGCTCCGGGGGGTTACGCCCGTCATTGCCCACCCGGAAAGGCATGCCTCTTTCTGCCGCCGCCCGGAGCTGCTGCAGGCCCTGGTTTCCCGGGGGATGGCGGCCCAGGTTACCGCGGGCAGCCTGACCGGGATGTTCGGGCGGGAAGCAGCCAGGATGGCCTTTTACTTCCTGGAGCACGGCCTGGCCCACCTGGTGGCCTCCGACGCCCATTCCTCCACCGGGCGCAAGCCCGTGCTCTCCCCGGCCCTGGCGGAGGTGGAGCGCCGGCTGGGGGCGGAGGCCGTGCGGAAGATAATTGATAATTCCCGGCGGGTGGTGGAGGGGCAGGCCCTCTCCCTGGAGCCGGCCGGGAAGGTGCCCGCCCGGGGGAGGGGCTTCCTGCGGGCGGTCCTGGAAAGGTTCAGGCGCTGAAAAAGGAAGGCACGCCGCCCTCCCGGCCGTGGTATAATGGTCGGGAGAAAAATATTTTACGGAGGAAAGATGATGTCCGGCATGAATATCGATTCCTGCATCCGGTGCGGAACCTGCTGCCGGAAGGGCGGGCCGGTCCTGCACCACGAGGACAAGGAGATCCTGCGGGCCGGGTACCTGAGCTACCGGCACCTGGTGACCATCAGGAAGGGTGAGCCGGCCTTTGATCCCGTCCGGGAGGAGGTCAGGCCGGTGGAGCGGGAACTGGTGAAGGTGCGCGGGAAGGGCGGGGAGTGGACCTGCTTCTTTTTCGATGAAGAAAACTCCTCCTGCACCATTTACGAGCACCGCCCCCTGGAGTGCCGCCTGCAGAAGTGCTGGGATACGCCGGCGCTGGAAGGCCTGATCGGCAGGGACACCATCGTGCGCGCCGATATCATCAACGCCGGCGATCCCATCCTGGAAGTGATGGAGATGCACGAGAGGGAGTGCTCCTATCAGGAGGTGGAAGAGCTGCTCGACAGCCTCTCCAGGGGCGGGAAGAACCCGCAGGCCCTGGCCAGGCTGAACGAGCTGGCGCGAAAAGATCTGGCCATCCGGCTGTACGCCATCAGAGACCTGGGGCTGGACGAGGACTATGAGCTCTTCATCTTCGGCCGCCCCCTGTTCAAGGTGCTCGCCTCCAGGTTGTAGCATGGAGGCGGGCACCTGCCCGGCCGGAATAAAAAACACTACCCCCGGTTGCTACCATAGGAATAGAAAGGGGGAGCGGATCGACTGCTTATTCTCTACCGTTCCCCTTTGCTTTTCCTACCGGGCAATATTGACCCCGGATTGAGGGCGGGTTAGAGCAGTCCCAGGGCCCGCACTGCCCGGGCTACGGCCAGGCAGGCCAGGCACCCGGCGGCCAGCGGGATGAGCGCGCCCAGCACCGCCCACTTGATGCTCCCCGTCTCCCGGTGGATGACCAGCAGGGTGGTGCCGCAGGGGAAGTGCAGCAGGGAAAAGAGCATGGTGCACAGGGCGGTCAGCCACGTCCAGCCGTGCTCGCCCACCAGGATGTTTTGCAGGGCGGCCAGGCTTTCCACCTCCACCAGGGTACCGGTGGAGAGGTAGCCCATGAGGAGGATGGGCAGGACAATTTCATTGGCCGGCAGGCCCAGGATGAAGGCCAGCAGGATGAAGCCGTCCATGCCCATGGCCCGCCCCAGGGGGTCCAGCAGGCCCGCCCCCCGGGTCAGCAGGCTCTGGCCTTCCAGGCTGGTGCCGGCCAGGAGCCAGATCAGCGCCCCTGCCGGGGCGGCCACCGTGACCGCCCGGGCCAGCACGAAGAGGGTGCGGTCCAGGAGGGAGCGAACCAGCACCCGCACCGGCTGGGGCGGGCGCAGGGGCGGCAGCTCCAGGATGAAGGTGGCGGGTTCCCCGCGCAGGATGGTCCTGGAAAGCAGCCACGAGGCCAGCAGGGTGACCAGCATCCCCACCAGGACGAGCCCCGCCACGGTGAAGGTGGCGGCGAAAGGCCCCGCCGCCGGCCCGGCAGAGATGGAGGCCAGGGCGATGAGGGTGGGGAAGCGCCCGTTGCAGGGTACGAACACGTTGGTCAGCATGGCGATCAGCTTTTCCCGGGGGGACTCGATTATGCGGCAGGCCATTACCCCGGCGGCGTTGCAGCCGAACCCCATGCTCATGGTCAGCGCCTGCTTCCCCTGGGTGCCGGCCATTTTAAACAGGGGGTCGATATTGAAGGCCACCCGGGGCAGGTAGCCCAGATCTTCCAGCAGGGCAAAGACGGTGAAGAATATGGCCATGGGGGGCAGCATCACCGCCACCACCCAGGCCACGGTGCGGTAGACGCCCGTGACCAGCAGCCCGTGCAGCCAGGAAGGGGCGCCCAGCCAGGTGAGGAGTTCCGCCAGCCTCCCTTCTCCCCAGAACAGGGCCTTTGCCAGCAGCTGGGAGGGGTAATTGGCCCCCACCAGGGTGACCCAGAAGGCTGCCCCCAGGAGCAGGAACATGAGCGGGAAGCCCAGCAGGCGGGAGGTGAGCAGGTCATCCACTTTGTCTTCCCAGCTGCCGCAGGGGCGGTCCCGCCTGACTGCCCGGGCGGCAATGGCTTCCGCCTCCCGGTAAATTGTTCTCACGATGCGGTCCCTTATTTCCAGCGGGCAGTTTTCCCCTGCTGCGCCGGTGCTGGCTTCAGGTGGGGCAGTATTTAAACCGCTCATGCAGGACACCCCATTCCGCTGGTTCAAGGTATTGCCTTATGTTATCCAGAGTGCTCCGGTCGTTATCCAGGATTCTCATCGCCAGCCAGCGGGCGTTGAACAGTTCCTTGATCTCCCCGGGTATTTGCTGTTCTACCCGGGCCAGGGCATCTTCGATTTCCGGGTCGTAGACCAGGCGGCGCGGGGTGGGGACTATACGCCCCCGCACCAGGTCGTCGATTCCGGCCTTCAGCTCGGCCACCCCCTGCCCGCTCCTGGCGGCCGTGGCCACCACGGGAACGCCCAGTTCCCGGGCCAGGCATTCGGTATCGATGAAAATATTTTTCCGGCGCGCTTCGTCCATCAGGTTCACGCAGACGATCACCCTGCTGGTAATTTCCATTACCTGCAGGACAAGGTTTAAGTTTCTTTCCAGGCAGGTGGCATCGGCCACCACCACCGTGGCATCCGGCCGGGCAAAACATAAAAAGTTGCGGGCTACGATTTCTTCGGCGGAGTTGGCCAGCAGGGAATAGGTACCCGGCAAGTCCACCAGGATGTACTTATGGCCGCGGAAAATAAATGTGCCCCGGGCCTGGAGCACTGTTTTCCCCGGCCAGTTTCCCGTATGCTGCCTCAGCCCGGTCAGGGCGTTGAAGATGGTGCTTTTCCCGGTGTTGGGGTTCCCGGCCAGCGCAACCAGGGCGGCTTCAGGGTCCGGCTGGATGTTGAACATCTTACGCAGGTCGGTTGCCTGGGGCATAATAACACCTCGCTAGTGTTGCTGTGGCAGCGGGTGCGGGTGATTCCGGCGGGAAAGGTGCGGGTGAATCAAAGGGGGGTTACCAGCACCTGGCCGGCTTCTTCCCGGCGGAGGGCGATCAGCGCCCCCCGGATGCGGTAGGCTATGGGGTCGCCCAGCGGGCCGCGCCTGACCGCCTGGACGGTTGTGTCGGGAACCAGGCCCAGGTCCAGCAGCCGGTATCTGATCATGCCCCGGGCGTTCAGGGAAATCACCCGTCCCCACTGGCCGGTGGGCAGCTCGGACAGCGGCAGGATCTTCTCCACGGCATTCCCCCTCCTTGCAGGATTTTTCCGGGGCGGCAGGTGGCCGGCGGCGGCCGGCACCCGGGCCCGCCCGGTTCTGTGTTTACCGCGTCCGGTTTTCTTTTCCCGGCGGTTATATATTACGGGTTTTAAGCGGTATTGGTTACTCCACAGAAGAAGGAAAACAGTGGAACGGGCCGCGTTTTTTCTTTCCCCCGGAAAATAAAAAACGCCTCCCTAAATGAACGGAGACGTGCATTCCCTCCAGCATTTGTCCCGGAGGAGGTTTGTAGCAGGTTCGATTTACACCCTTTTGTGGTTATAGCCTGTACTCGATGGTTTCCGGACCCGACAGTATTTCGTAAAGAAAGCTGGCTTTATGTTTTTGTGCCCGGTCGATTTCTTCCGGGGCGTAACCACGTACCTCTATGGGCTCCATAACTTCTGCCAGGGCGTCACCAAGGATTTCCCACCGCTTCCATACGGGCATGTCGCTGAAGGCGGAAGAAACAATAATCAGGTCGATGTCACTGTAAGGACCGGCTGTCCCTCTGGCTTGAGAGCCAAACAGGTATGCCGCCTGGATAGGGATGCCTTTTTGGGCCAGAACGGATAAGTACCGTCTGACAATTTCATTTACTCGATCTGGTGCTTGAGGCATTCTACCACTTCCTCTGTGCGGTTTAAGTAATCCCGGGTAACATGGCGCGGGTATTCAGCAATGGCCCGCTTGAGTTCCTCGGGATACCTGGTGACAACTCCTGCCAGGCTCAACCGGCTGACAAACTTTATTTGTTCATCAGTTAAAACAGCGTTTGCCAGTTTCATCAGGTTGATCAAATTATGGGTTTTCGGCGGTGCTTTACCTGTTTGTTTAACTACTAAAGCCTTTAGTGCTTTCTCAATGGCCAGGTGGCACATGAAAATGGTGTAAAGGTACCTCCGGGCACGATAAAGGCTTTTTGCCGTGTCCAGGTCATATTCGGATTGCTCTAGCCATTCTTTCACCTGTGGGTCCACCGGGTCCTGGCCTCCAACCGGCATTTGATGCGCTGATGTTTCTCATACTTCATTTACTTTAATATATACCATATCCTGTCAGCACGGGCAATAAAATAGTGGATGAGCTCAATAAAAAAAAGCGCTTCTACGCGCTTTTAAAAGAGCAGCTGTTTGGACTGGTGGCGTTTCCGGACACTTGCCCCTGCCGCTGGCGGGCGGTTGCTTTTCTCTTTTCAGGCGGGCAGCTCCAGCCTGGTAATGATGAAGTGCTTTTCCGACTCCAGGATCCTGGCCAGCTCTTCCTCATCGGCAAAACGCCAGCATACTTCTTCCCCCTCGAGCCAGGTTACCAGGTAAGGCAGCATGTGGGTCACCCCGCATTTTGTATACTTGTATACAGGATTCTTTAACCCTATCTTAACAAAAAAATTCCTCCCCCGCAAGACCTTTTGTGATGAAAAAGACAATTCCGGCCATCTTCCTACATAACTTTTTTATATAAAAAACATTCCCTGGCGCGGGGATGGCTGGAGGTTGTCTTTCATGAACAGGGAAGAAATGCGCAAGCTGGAGGAAGCCGTGGAAGTAATTACCGCCAGGGCCAGGGAATTTGGCCTGGACTTTTATGATATGTTCTTTGAAATCTGCCCGGCGGATATTATTTATACCTTCGGGGCGTACGGTATGCCCACCCGTTTTTCCCACTGGACTTTCGGCAAGGCCTATCACAAGATGAAGACGCAGTATGATTACAACCTGAGCCGCATCTACGAAATGGTCATAAATTCCAACCCCTGCTACGCCTTTCTGCTGGAAGGCAATTCCCTGGTCCAGAATAAGCTGGTCATCGCCCATGTCCTGGCTCACTGCGATTTCTTCAAAAACAACGTCTATTTCAAGCATACCAGCCGTAACATGGTGGAGTCCATGGCCAGCGCCGCCGAGCGCTTCCGGGGCTACGAGATGAAGTACGGCCGGGATAAGGTGGAGGCCTTTTTGGACGCGGTGATTTCCATCCAGGAACACGTGGATCCCCATCACTTCATCAAGGCCGGGAGGGATAAAAAGGAAGAAAAGGCCGGGGAGGCCTGCGCCTGCAGCCGGGGCGGGAAGTGCGGCAGGCACCGGGAGGAGACGCCCTACGACGACCTGTGGGAGCTGGATGAACCCCGGTGCGCCGGGCATTGTGAGAAGCCCAAAAAGTTCCCTCCCGAACCGGAAAAGGATCTGCTGCTGTTTATCATGGAGCATGCCCGGGACCTGGAGGACTGGCAGCGGGATATCATCTCCGTTATCCGCCAGGAGATGCTTTATTTCTGGCCCCAGCTGGAAACCAAGATCATGAACGAGGGCTGGGCCACTTACTGGCACCTGCGCATTATGCGGGAGATAGATCTTACCGAGGCGGAAGCGGTGGAGTTTGCCAAGATGCACGCCGGGGTGATCCAGCCTTCCCGGGTGCGCCTGAATCCCTACCACCTGGGGCTCAAGATTTTCGAAGATATTGAGAAGCGCTGGAACGAGCCCACCGGGGAGGAGAGGAAGAAATACGGGCGCCCCGGGGGTGAGGGGCGGCAGAAGATTTTCGAGGTGCGGGAGCAGGAGAACGACATTTCTTTCCTGAGGAACTACCTGACCAAAGAGCTGATCGAGGAGATGGACCTTTACCTGTACAAGAAGATGGGCCACGACTGGAAGATAGTGGAGAAGGATTGGGAAAAGGTCAAGGAGGGCATCATTTCCAGCCTGATCAACGGCGGCCACCCCTATATAGTGGTTGAGGACGGGGACTTCAACAAGCGGGGTGATCTGTACCTGAGACACTGCTACGAGGGCCTGGAACTGGACGTATTTTACCTGGAGAAGACCCTGCCTTACGTCTACCGCCTCTGGGGGCGGCCGGTGCACCTGGAGACGGTCATCGACAATAAAAAGGTGCTCTTCTCTTATAATGGGGAAAAGGTGAGCAAGAAGTTCATTTAAAGCTGTCGGAAGCGACGAATAAAAACCGGGGCACATCCCGGAACTACTGGGCGGCCGCACACGGCCGCTCAGGCTGTCGACAAACTGTGAATGTGGCCGGTACCCGCCGAAGACCGGAGCCGGGGCCTTTTGGCCCGGCCAGCGAAACGACCTGGGAGCGACGACTAAAACCAGGGATATCCGAAATATTGAGCGGCTGTACCCGGCCGCCGCTTCTTTTTTGTGGGGGCCCGGCCGTTTTTCCCCGGCTTCAGACGAAGTAGTCGATCCTGGCCCCGGGGAACATTTCCCTCGCCTTTGTCACCAGGGCTTCCTTTAAACGGTCCATTAAAGGCGGGGCGTAGACGTATTTTCCGTATCCGAACTGGCCGAACTTGAATTTCCTGTCTTCTTCGTCCATGGGCAGGCCGGTATGGGGGAATATGGATTTAATTTTGTTCCTTGCCCTGACGGTAAAGCGGTGGGTGATGAATTCAAAGGACAGGCTGCTGGTTCCGGGAAAACAGGCCCGGATCGTTTCCAGGAGTTCCGCGTACTCCCTTTCCCAGTCCCGGTAGGCGATGACCGGGGCGATGATGAACCCCGTGGGATAGCCCGCGTCAAACACCTTTCGGGCCGCCTGCAGCCTCTGTTCCAGCGCCGGCGTGCCGTGTTCATAGGTTTTGATGACCCGGGCTGTGTTCAGGCTGAAGCGGATGGTGGTGTGCCCGCTGTGCTTCAAGTCCAGCAGGGAATCAATCCCGGTGAATTTTGTGGCCAGGCGGAAGCGGCCGTAATCCTGGGCGGCGAAAAAGAGGATGGTCCTGGCCAGCGCCCCGGTGTATTTTTCCACCGGAACCGGGTCGGAGGTGGCCGAGCCTTCAAAGGTGGTCACTTCCGGCTGCCTTTTCACTATGTAATCCCGGGCTCTATCCAGTATTTCTTCGATGTTCACATAGGCCCTGATGTAGGGCTTGCCGGGCAGGCTGCCCAGCAGGTAGCAGTACTCACATTTTCCGGGGCAGGAAGTGGTCAGCGGCAGCTGGTAATGGGCCGAGGGCCTGCAGGTTTGAAAGTTGAGGGTCCTTCTCACGCCGAAGACCAGCGTTCTTTTGGCTTCCCGGTAGCTTTCCTGCGGGTTCCTGCCGGGAATGCCGGTTATCCTGCGGGAACGGGACACCATCACCTCAGCATCGCTGTTTTTAAATAATTCCCAGAGCTGCCTGCCCAGAGGATATTCCAGGGCGTCCTGCTCGAAGATTACTCTGTCCGGGTGAAATTCCATAGCAACCCCCTGCCGGTGCACATAGGTAAGCTTTATTTTATCCACCCGGGCCAGCCATAATTCCCGTACCTCGGCCCGCCCGCCCGGCGGGGCTTGCCGGGGAGTTTCATAAATTGCCGGGGTTGAGGTCATCCTAGCCTTAAAGCAACCGAGCTTCATTGGGGGTGGCGCCATTGCGTCCCATCTGGAAAGGAGCGGTCAGTTTCGGCCTGGTTTACGTGCCCGTTAAGATGTACGCGGCCACGGAGAAGAAGGATGTAAAGTTCAATTACCTGCATGAGAAGTGCAGGAACCCCATCCAGTACCGGCGTTACTGCCCCTATTGCGAGGAGGAGGTTTCCCTGGAGGAGCTGGTACGGGGATACGAGTACGAAAGAGGGCGCTATGTCATCCTGCGGGAGGAAGATTTTGAAGCCCTGCCCGGGGGAGAGGGGCATAACATCGAGATCCTGGATTTCGTGCGGCTGGAGGAAATAGATCCCATCTATTACGACAAGGCCTACTACCTGGCCCCTGCCGGCGGGGGGGAAAAGGTTTACGAGCTGTTGAAGCAGGCCATGGAAAAAAGCGGCAGGGTGGCCGTGGCCCGGGTGGCCATCCGCAGCAAGGTGAACCTGGCCGTGCTGCGGGTGACCGGGAATGTGCTCTCCATGAGCACCATGTTTTATCCCGACGAGGTGCGGGATGCCGGGGCCATTGAGGAGATGCACTACCGGGTGGAGGTCCCGGAGAAGGAACTGCAGATGGCCGTGAATTTAATCGACAGCCTTACGGCTCCCTTCGACCCGGAAAAATACGTGGACCGGTACCGCCATGCCCTCCTGGAGTTGATCCGGGACCGGGTGGCCGGGCAGCAGGTGGCCGAGCCCGCCCGGGTGGAGGCGGCCAGGGTGGTGGACCTGATGGAGGCGCTGAAGGCCAGCATAGAAAAGGCCGAGAGGGAACGGGGCCGGCGGGGGGCCGGGGAGGAAACGGCGGAAGAAGCGGCGCCGCGGAAGGGCCGGCGGGGACGCAGGAAGGCGGCCGGGGAAGGGTAGTGGCGGAGAAGGTATCCCTGCCCCTTTTGAGGCCCATGCTGGCCGTGGCCTCCCGGCCCTTCGACAGCCCCGATTATCTCTATGAAGTTAAATGGGACGGTTACCGGGTGCTGGCCTACCTGGACGGCGGCACCCTGCTGCGTTCCCGCAACCTGCGGGATATCACGGCCACCTTCCCGGAGCTGCGGGAGCTGCATAAGCACGTCCGCCACCAGCCGGCCATTATCGACGGTGAGATCGTCGTCTTCCGGGATGGCCGGCCGTCTTTTGCAGCCCTGCAGTCCCGGGGGCGGCTGGAGGATCCCGTCAGGGCCGGGAGCATGGCCCGGCGGTACCCGGCCATGGTGATGGCCTTTGACGTGCTTTACGCCGGCGGCCGTCCCCTTTTACGCGAACCCCTGCGCCGCCGCAAGGAAATCCTGGCGGAAATGATTATCCCCGGGGAGCTGGTGCTTGAATCCGGATTCGTCCTGCACCGGGGGCGGGACTTTGCCGCCGCCTGCGCTGCCCGGGGGCTGGAAGGAGCCATGGCCAAGCGCCTGGATAGTCCCTACCTTCCCGGCCGCCGCTCCCCCTGCTGGCGCAAGTTCCGCCATACCAGGGAGGCCGATCTGGTCATCTGTGGCTTCCAGCAGGGGCGGGGCCGGCGGCGGCTGGGCGCCCTGGTGCTGGGTGCGTACCGGGGCGAAGAGCTCGTCTACCAGGGCAAGGTGGGCACGGGGTTCTCCCGGCAGGAGGAGGAGTACCTGCTGGAGCTGCTCTCCCGCCTGGTCATTCCCGTGCCCGCCCTGGACCTGCCGCCGGCGGAGGCCGGCCGCACCATCCCGGTGAAGCCGGTGCTGGTCTGCGCCGTGGAATACCTTGAGCTGACCGCAGAAGGCCTGCTCCGGCACGGCAGTTACCGGGGGCTGCGGCCGGACAAGTCGCCCCGGGAGTGCCGCCATCTCCGGGAGTAAAAATTTGTTTTGGACTGTAACCACTGCCGGGGCTGCTCCATAATATGGTATCAAATAGTGAAGGGAGGACTCCAGATGGGTTATGGTTTAAGCGGTGCCGGCTCCAATTTTGCCCTGATCCTTTTCCTCATCCTGATCCTGCTGTTCTTCGGCGACGGCTTTTGCTATGGCGCTGCCAAATAAATCAGTTTTTAACCAACCATGAAAAGCAACCTTTGCTTTTCTTTATAAATTAACCAGAGAGGGGGGTATAGTATGGGCGGTGGTTCCTATCCGTACAGCCATTTCTCCTTCATCCTGTTTCTGATCCTGGTCCTGCTCTTCTTCGGGGATGGCATTTTCTGCTGGGGTGATCCCAGGTAGAAAGGGGTGCTTCCCCGGGAGAATTACATGATCACAGGTAAGGGGGTCTAAAATGAGCGGTTCCTACTATTACGGCCATTTTGCCTTTATCCTCTTCCTGATCCTGGTACTGCTCTTCTTCGGCAGGGGATACTTTTACGGGGTAGAGGCCAGTTAAACAGTTAACAGCACAGGAAAGGGCTGCCCGGTGCAGCCCTTTCCATTTTAAAAAAATTTTAGAGAAACTGGATGATGACGTTGTCGTTGCTGGTCTGGGGGGCCTTTTTCACCCGCACCTCCAGCAGCCCGTGGCGGTAAACGGCCGCGGCCGTTTCCGGCTTCACGGGACAGGGGAAGTTTACGGCCTGCTGGAATTCCTCCGCCGTTCCGGCGGGGAGCACGGTAATCTGGTTCCTGGTTTCCGGCAGCCTTTTAAAGCGGCGCCCCCGGATTTCCAGGCTGCCGGTCCGGACCGGGAGGTGCAGGTCCTCCCGCCTTTACAGCCCCGGGATCTCAATTACGGTGATGATTTCATCCCCCAGCTCGTAAACGCTGGCGAGAACGGAAGATGCCCGCCCCCGGCGGTGATCGGGATCTTCCCCGTTCATTGCCGCCAGTTCCGCCAGGTTGAGCAGGGAGGGCTGGATCTTTTTGAGTATGTTTTCCCGGAGGTGTATTTGCTACTAGACGGTTTTGAAGCCGTCGGGCTTCCCAAAAAAAGCCAATGATATACGCCAGAAAAGTGACCCGATCAGGCACAGGCAAGTGCAATTTTTACGGCATCTCTGGCAGCAAGATGTGGACTTGCTCTTGTGACGCTGGTGCTGGTTCCCCTGGCGGGACTGGTCTTCGGGCTGCTTCTTGCGGTGGCTATTACGGTGCCGTGACCTGGAACGAGCTTTTCGCCTACTGGCCGGGCGTTGCCGACGCCGCGCTCATCAATGCGACGAAGGGCACGCCGGAAGCGAAGAAGCTCCTGGCCAAGTACCCCTGGGCAAAGATCGTCGTTGATCGGAGCGGGAGGCTGGCGGTAGATTTCCGAGTGGATAAGCTTGAAAGCGGCGATGAGCCCGGGCCCTACCTCCGGCTGCGGGTTTTCATCGATCCGGCAACTAACATCCCTGCCGACCGTGTTCAAGCAAGTGCGGTGACGGCCAGGTTCAGATCAAAAACTTCTTAGGGGAAAATGTCACCGTTTTCTTCCTGCAGCATTTTAAGGAAAATTTCCACCAGGTGAGGGTCGAACCGGGTTCCTGCCCCTTGCCTGAGTTCTGTCATCGCTTTCTCTGTGAACGTGACTTTTTGACCGGGCCGGCCGGCAGTCATGGCCTCGTAGGCGTCAGCTATGGCAAGAATGCGGCTCAAGAGGTGGATTTCTTCTCCCTTTAAACCCTGCGGGTACCCCTGCCCGTCCCACCGCTCGTGGTGCTGCAGGATTGGCTCGGCCACCTGGTTCAGTGCAGGTGAGCACCTGGCAATCCTGTATCCTAATTCGCAGTGGCGTTTTACCTCTTCCTCTTCATCTTTTGTAAGAGGTTTATTTTTACGCAGGATGTGATCCGGGAGGCCCACTTTTCCAATGTCGTGCACCTCGGCCAGCAGGAGCAGGTTGTCCATCTCCCCCGTGGAAAGGCCTGCTGCCTTCCCCAGTAGCCCTGCCAGTTCCTTAACCCGCCTGGCATGCCTTTCGATGTGGGGGTAATTCCTGAAAAGCGCTGCCAGGAGGGAACGGCCGATATCGTACCTCTCTGCAGCACAGCGCTGTAACTTGTCACGGTACATTTCATCGTCTGCCTGCTTGTAAGCGTCGTAAACGGACCTGCGGGGGTTCTCCGTGACACCCACCCCGGCGGAAATGCTGAGCGGTATGACAGTGTGACCCCTGTTGAACTTCTCCCGGGTTTCCATTAAAATCGAGCAGGCTTTTTGTGCAGCTTCCCTATCTCTTGCCGGCAGGATGACGGCGAACTCGTCGCCGCCTACCCGGAAGGCTTCTTCTCCGGGGAACACTTCGCGGATCAGGGCGGCAGCCTTTTGCAGCAACTCGTCCCCCTGCCTGTGACCCAGGCAGTCGTTGACCGGCTTCAACCCGTCTACGTCACACACAATGACGCTTACTGGCCGCACGCCCTCTTCATCCATCTGGCGGATTTTTTGTTCGAAATAATTGCGGTTGTAAAGGCCGGTCAGGCTGTCAAAAATGCTCAGACGCCTGAGTTCTTCTTCCATTTGCTTTCGTCTGGTTATGTCTATGATCATGCAGAAAACCTCTTCCACTTTTTCGTCCTGCTTCACAGGGACCAGGGTTAAAAGCGCCCACCGCAGATCTCCCTCCGGCGTTTGAATCTGCCATTCCCCGGGTTCAACAACCTGACCGGTTTCCCACGTCCGGGTCAGGAGCTTTTGAAAATCGGCCGCCGGCCTGATTCGGGTGAACCAGTCCCCGTCCTTTAGCAGTGCACCCTGGCTGAGGATTTTCTGCACTTCCCGGTTGTAGTGTAAAATCCTTCCCTCCCGGTCAAAGGATAGGGCACCCACCATGGGCATGTTTTCGAAAACCAGCCGGAAGCGCTCTTTCAGCTTTCTGGTTTTTCTCTCCCAGATGTGGAGCTGCAGAATATTTGCCAGCCGCCCGGAAAACACGTCCAGCAGGCGGCGTTCGTTCTCCAGGAAATCTTCGTTTCTTTCCAGGTAAAGATTCCCGAGGGGAGGGTTCCCCAGTTCCTTAAGATAGACCCTCCCCGGACCCCGGTTTTGCCCGGGCTGTTCCTTGAGAACGTTTGCTTTGTTCAGGCCGAAGCCCCAGGTATAGCAGGTGGACTGCCCTGTGTCGTCTTGGAGGACAAGGGCTGCCCGCTGGACCCCGAAAAGCCGCACCGCTTTTTCTATTACTTCATCAAAAAGATCTGCTTCTGAACCGGGCCATTTAAGCGAGGAGATTTCATACAGAAAGGCCAGCTCCAGCGCACTGGAGTTCATCGAAAAGATGTCCCTCCTATGGCGATAAGGAAAGTTTTGTTGTGGAAGAGTGGGGGGCCGCTGGAGCAACTGCCCACTTCCCCAAACGTCAGAAAACCCGCTACCGGCAACCCGCCCAGTGTATTCCGGATCGCTTCCAGTTCCCGGTCCGCATGTTTTCCCATTAACAGAAAGCGGGATATGCAGTTGAAGATCAGGGCAAATCCGGGAAATTTCACAGAATTCCTGGCCTGCACTGTTGCTTCGAGGGCCGCCCGGATAAGGCTTTCGGGACTGGTGTAGCGCATGAGGTAGGCCACGGCACGGTAAGGCACTTCTGTGACAAATTCAATCGAATCGTTTGCACCCAGTTTGAAAGGATCGCGGATAATGAATCTTCCGCTCAGATCCGGTACCCCCAGCGGGTGGCGGACGGCGCAGTCGGGAAACTTTTTGCCCGTTATCCCCCCGAGCCGGCGCGAGTAGACCTGAAAGGCCGGCTGCTCGTCAATTTCAAAGACAACCTTGCCCTTTGTCCTGGTGATGAGCAGCGGAGGACCGAAAGGCTCCCAGCCGTGACCGATGCCGGTAGCAAAGGAACAGCCGGCAACCAGGGCTGCCGCTACCGCTCCGCTGGCCACGCCGGTTTCGGTCATCTGGTATGTCCTGAAAAAGCGCATATTATCTCCGGTTCCCCCGCCTGCATATGTAAACCGGGGGCCCAGCACGTCGTAAATACCGCGCAGCATGCGCGCAATGTTGCCCGCCAGGCCGTCGGGGAACACAAATACAGTACCTTCGCCCGGAGTCTGCCCGCTTAAGAGTCTTTCGGCCAGTTCCCTGCCCGTTTCGTCAGCCCGTTCGCTCAGCATTTCCACCAGGGCCGTTCTGGCTGTGATCTCTTCGCCGGCCAGTGTCACCACTTCCACACCCTGCTTTTTAATCCCTTCTGCCGTGATGATTCCTGCTCCGGACGCGCCGACCAGTTTTGGGGTTCCCGTTTCGGCCATCACTGTTTCGAGGATCTCTTCCTGATTGTACCCTTCGGTGGTAAACAGAAATGTGATGGCGGGCGGTCCCGATCGGGCCACGGCGAACCGTGCCGCCTTCCTTGCGGCTTCCCGGGAGTCCGGATGTAAACTATACCCCACACCCACCTTCATGCGCACAGGACTCCTCTCTTTTCCAGTCCGGCAACTAGACAAGGAAATTTTCTGAAAAGGTTTTAAAAACCCTTCCCGGGCCGTAACAAAAAGAGGAGTCCCTTTGCAGGCGGGCTCCTCTCATCCTTGGGCTTCTTACGGTTCCTGCACTAAAACAAGCGCAATCCTGCCAGCAACCTTCATTCCGGTACCGGCTGGTCATCCCACCGCGCCTTTAGCTCCCGGTCTTCGAGAAACAGGGAAGCCATCAGACCCCCCGTCAAAAGGATGGCTCCGATGAAAAATCCGTGGGTAATGCTGAGAGAAAAAGCATGTTTCAGCAGGGACAGGCGGGGATCGCCGGGCATCTGCATCAAACGGCCCAGGACCTGACCGGGGTCAACTTTTGCCGGTGCACCGGGTGGCAGAAGACCTGCCAGGCGGTGGCTTAAATCGGTCAAAACAATATTGCCGGTGAGGGCGCTGCCAAAAACGCCGCCAATACTGCGGAACAACTGGGAAGCGGCCGTAACTGTTCCCAACTCCGTGCGGCGCACGGTATTTTGTACGGCCACGGTAAAGGTGGGCATGGCTATACCCATTCCGGTACCGCTGATAATCATGCCGGCGACGACCATGGCGTGGGTGGCATCAACAGGCAGCCGCCCCAGGTAAAACATGCCGGCAGTGGCAACGGCCAGGCCGGATACGGCGAAGATTTTGTAGTGCCGCAACCGGGAAATCAGTTGCCCGCTGACCACCGCTGCAATCATGACCGAAAGCATCATGGGCGTGAGCAATGTACCGGAGTATGTCGCGCTTACACCCGTCACGATTTGCAGGTACATGGGCAAATAAAGGGTAATGGCAAACATACCCAGGGTAACTAAAAAAAGTGTTATGGTAGAAACAACGAAAATGTTGTTCCTCCAGAGCCAGGGTGGGAGTAATGGTTCTTCAGCCCGGCTGTCCGCCAGGGCAAAAAGGATACCGGACACTCCTGCCACTGCAAAACCGGATAACACACGGTGGGTGGTCCAGCTCAAATCCTGCTGGGCAAAGGTCAGTGCCAGCAACAGACCAACCAGGGAAACAGTCAATAACGCCGGACTCCAGTAGTTGACCCGTGGTTTATGTGCTGCCCGGTAAGGCGGCAGGGCATAAAAAAGCAGGACCAGCGAAAGGAAACCGAAGGGGGTACTTACGTAAAAGACCCAGCGCCAGCTCCAGTGGTCCGTAATCCACCCGCCGAGAGTGGGACCCAGGAGGGTGGCCAGGGCAAATACGCTCATCATGATTCCCTGCCAGCGTCCCCTCTGGGCCGGAGGGAAGAGATCCCCGATGGTAATGGTATTCATAGCCATTAGCATGCCGCCGCCCAGGCCCTGCACGGCCCGGGCGGTAATGAGCCAGTGCATACTATGGGCCAGCCCGGAAGCCCAGGAACCCAGTAAAAAAAGAGTTACCCCGGCCAGGAAAAAAGGCCTCCGTCCCCACAGGTCGGAGAACTTTCCGGCCAGGGGTACCACCACGCTTGAGGTAAGAATGTAGGCGGTGGCCAGCCAGCTGTATAGATCCAGTCCACCCAGATCGGCAACTATCCGGGGCATGGCGGTGGCTACCACTGTTTGGTTTACGGCAGCCGTCAGCATGGTAATCAGGAGGGCTACCAGGAGCAATCTTCTCTTATCGCCCTTTAAAAAAGTGAGCACTGAAGGATCACCTGCCATCCGATGTTAATCTAGTTACTTAAAAACATTAATTATTATATAACTGAAGCAAAATCCAGGCAATACTGTGCTCAATTTTAGTCCGGTACCGGTCCGGAGAACCGGAATCCCCGGTAGAGGTGATTGATAAATTGGTTAAAACCGAAGATAATAGTGATGGATGCCGGGAGGGTTTTACCTGGCAGTCCCATACTTCTATTTAAAGGAGCCATCGACGTGAAAATTCTTTACCTGGACTGCTTTGGCGGTATCAGCGGTGACATGATGCTGGGGGCGATGATAGATGCCGGCGTTTCCCCGGCGGCTGTTCAGAGCCAGCTGGAACTCCTGGGGCTGGAGGGCTACTCCCTGAAAATTTTCCAGGACAAAACCCGCGGTTTCCGGGGCACCAGGTTTGTGGTGGAGGTGGAATACGGCCACCAGCCGCACAGGACCTGGGAAGATATCAGGGGCATTATTGAGGACAGCAAGCTGCACCCGCAGGTTAAGCGTCATGCCCTGGAGATTTTTGAAAAGTTGGCCCTGGCGGAAGCCAGGGTGCACGGTGTCGAACCCCGCCATGTTCACTTTCATGAGGTGGGGGCGGTGGACTCAATAGTGGACATCGTGGGGACGGCCATTGCCCTGCACGAGGCGGGTGTGGGGAAAGTTTATTCTTCCCCTTTGCCTGCCGGTTACGGCACCGTGCAAACCCGCCACGGTATTCTTCCCGTTCCCGCACCGGCTACCGCCGAGCTTCTCCGGGGTTTCCCCATCCGGCCGGTGGATGTGGAAGGGGAACTGGTCACCCCTACGGGGGCGGCCATTGTTGCTGCCCTGGCCGGGGGTTTTGGCCCCCTGCCAGCGATGAAAGTGGAGAGCATAGGCTACGGGCTGGGAAGTAAAGATTACGGCATCCCCAACTTTTTACGGGTTTTTCTCGGCAGGGCCATTGAACAGCAGGTGGGGGAGGAGCAGGAGATTTCCGTTTTGCAGACCACCATCGACGATATGAATCCGGAGATCCTGGGGTATGCGGCGGAGAAACTGCTGTCCTCGGGAGCCCTGGATGTGTGGCTTACTCCTGTCTTCATGAAAAAAGGCCGGCCGGGAAATTTGTTGACCGTGCTCTGCCTGCCGGAGAAAGAAGGGGAGCTGGTGCAGCTTATTTTTGCCGAAACCAGCACCCTGGGCGTACGGAGGCGCCGGGAAAAACGTTCTTATCTATCCCGGGAGCATATCCTTGTGCAGACGGCATACGGACCGGTGCGGGTGAAGGTTGCCGCCTGCGGCGGGGAGGCAGGCCGGCAGGTAAGCCCGGAATACGAGGATTGCCGCCGGCTGGCCCGGGAAAAGAACGTTCCCCTGAAAAAAGTTTACGCTTCGGCCATTGCGGCGGCCCTGGAGGTGCTGGGCTGAAATCCCCGGCATCAGGTGGGGCCTTTTTTACCGGTATCTTTACCGTTTTGCTCTTCCCCGGCCAGTTCCTCAGCCACCTCGAAGGCCATGGCCGGGGTGGGTTGGCGGGCCAGTACGGCCTCTCTAGCCTCCATTGCTGGCTTTACCTTTCTATCCTTAATAAAACCGTATACCAGGGAACCCAGGAGTAAAAACCCCGCGAAGCCCACCGCCGGGAATAGCGTGCCCACCAGGTTGGAAAAACCGAATTGAGCCAGGATAAAAGCAACCGCCCCTGCTGCCGGGGTAATCCAGCGGTACCGCGCCCTGGCCGGCCCGGCCAGCCTGGTGGCAAAGCCGTAAAGGCTGCTTACCGCCGTGGTGTAAATCTCGGCCAGAAGAATCAGGGTGTACACGGTGCGGGCCAGGGGTGAAATGGTGCCGGCCACGTAGATCATTGGTATTTCAAAGTTTGCCGCCCGGCCGATATGCGTTAAAATAGAAAGGTTGATGGCGGCGGCCCCCACTCCCAGGCCAATTCCTCCCAGAATGGCGCCTATTTTCAATCTCCGGGCATCGGACATGCTGCCCACGGGAGCAAGTATGGCCACTGAAAGCACCAGGTTATAGGAGGCATATAAAAGGGCAGTTAAAGGCCAGAAGGGTACCGGTGCCTTCCCCGGATTGGCGTAAACCCGGAGCGTGGAAAGGAGGGCACCCGGGTCCGTGGCGATGGTGTAAATAGCCACCCCAAAAACTGCGGCCAGAAGAAGCGGCACTACGAAACTGATGGAAGTAACCACTCCGGCAATCCCGGTAAGTACCGTTACAAGGGAAATAACGATCATTGCAAGGCTTCCCCAAAGAAAGGGCAACCCCAATTGTTCCGTAAAAATTGCCCCGGCTCCCGCGCCCATGGTCACCAGGCCGCCAAACAGGAAAAGGGTGATTACCCAATCTACGGCCGTACCTATCCATTTCCCGCCGGCATAACGCACAAGGGGCAGGTGGGAATCCGCGTGAAGCCTCCTCCCCAGGTCCAAAATCAGGTAACCAAAAAAAGCCAAAAGAATGGTTGTCAATACCAGTCCCAGTATTCCGGGCAGGCCAAAGTAACCGAAAAACTGCAGTACTTCCTGGCCGGAAGCAAAACCTGCCCCCACCACTGTTCCTATGTAAGTTGCGGCGATTGTAAAAACGGAAAGCTGCTTTTTCCTGGTCATATCCTTATTTTTAAATAAATGGCCGGGGTTTAAACGCTTAAAGATACTTTCCCCACAACATTACGGGAAAGGCTGGTTGTATACCGGTTTTCAGCCGCACATATACTAGAACGGGAAGGAAGGTGACCTTGATGACCGGAGTCTCCATCGGGACGGCCCGGCAGATAGATTTCTTGAAGTTTCGCCTGGGACGCGAAATGAAATATCTGGAAAAAGAGGGGCTCAAGGTCAGCTTGCAGGAGAGCTCGGCCGGCAGGTTTAATTTTGTCTCCTGCCAGGTTATGCCCGGTGGAGGGCAGAGGGAGGACATTCAGGATGTCTTTCACCGTCGTATTGCCCGGACGCTTTCGGAGATAATTCTGGGTCAATGGCAGCAGTGGTTGCTTAAAGATATAATCCGGGAGAACTATTATTATTTTAATGAAGAGGAACGGCAGAATATATACAGGTATGCCCTGAGCCATCTGGGCTACGGCAGGGACGAGCAAAACCCGGTCTACAAGCACTTTTTTAAGAAGAAAATAATGGATAAAATACTGGAATTTTTACGGCAGAACAACCAGATTATTGTGGAAGGTTTTATCCGGTTCCGCTTGAAGGATTATGTGGAAGAGCTGGCCCGGGCTGTGGAGAAGGCAGTGGACGATTTCCTGATGGAAAGGGAATACCAGGAATTCATCCAGCTGCTGAAATACTTTGTGGAAATTCAGGAGTCCCGGGTGGAGCTGGTGCATGTGGTCAAACTGCCCGGTGGAACATATACCCTGCTGGACGAGCAGGAGCAGGTTCTCAAGGTGGATTATCTGGAAAATTTATTTGTGGATCTTACCGACGGTGAAATTACCTATGAGGATATGCTGATCAGCACCCTTATTACCCTGGCACCCAGGAAAATTATTATTCATGATGCGGGTTCCGGACCGAAGAGTACCGTTATGGAAACAATCAACCTTGTCTTCTGGGGCCGGGTGCGGGAATGCCGTGGTTGCGCTTTATGTCAAAAGAAATAGTTTGTTGCCTGTTTTTTTTTGTTCTGGTATATTTGTTCTTGTACTTCTTTTTTTGGGCACAGCACCTGAACGGGGTGAGGGATTTGCACTGGACACAGGCCGTGCTGTTGCCGGTGGGAGGGGCGCTGATCGGGTGGGTGACCAACTGGCTGGCGGTACGCCTTCTTTTTCGCCCCTACAAACCTGTACGTGTGCTGGGTTGGACCATACAGGGTCTGGTTCCTAAAAGGCGCGGTGAACTGGCCAGGGTTATCGGCAGGGTAATCGAGGAGCAGTTGCTGCCCAAAAAACTTATCCTGAACTACCTGCAATCCCAGAAGTTAAGCGAAGAACTCATTTCTTCGGCAGGTACGGCAGTTCGTGTCCGGGTGATGGACAGGCTGCCCGGTTTTTTACCCCTGTCCCTGCGGCGTATTATTTCCGACGCCCTGGCCGAACAAATTATGAGGGAATTGCCCCCCCTGGTCGGGGAACTGGTGGAGCGTTTCGGGGAAAAGCTGGAAAAGGATCTGTCGCTGGCAGAGGTCGTGGAGGAGCATATGAATAATTTTTCCCTGGAACAGCTGGAGGAAGTGGTTGTTTCTGTCTCTTCCCGGGAACTGAAGCATATTGAGATCCTGGGCGGGGTGCTGGGGTTCCTTATCGGTCTTTTGCAGGTGGGTATATCCCTCCTGCCCGGTTATGCCTGGTAAAAAATGATGCTTCCAGCGGGGCCGTGTTGACACGGCCGCAAAACCCAAATATAATAACGGGGAGATTATTCCTTCAAATATGGAACCGGTGATGAAGGGGAAGAGTAGGTCCACCGGGTGCCGTCTCCAGAGAGGGGGTGCCGGGGCTGGAAGCACCCCCGGTGGCAGGGACCGAAAACCACCCCGGAGCTGCTCGCTGAACGCCGCAGGTGCGGTTATTAAGCGGAGCCGGCGGGCGCCGTTACGGCCCATTGAGCGGGCTGGCCGGTTTATTTTGCCGGTTGGCCAAGCAGGGTGGAACCGCGGAATCTCTTCGTCCCTGAAAAGGGGCGATTTTTATTTTCCGGCAACTCGAACAGCGGGAATTAGGAATTAATGCTTGCGGAAAGGGGATCTGTTATGGTCAGGGTAACTTTAAAGGATGGTTCCGTGCGGGAATACGAAGCCGGTACCCCTTTGATGCGCGTGGCACAGGACATCAGCCCCCGGCTGGGCAGGGAGGCCCTGGTGGCGGCAGTGAACGGGCGGCTGGTGGACTTGAGCCATGCTTTATATGAAGATGCCACCGTTGAATTCTATACCTTTGATGACGAGCCCGGGCGTGATGCTTTCCGCCACAGTGCCGCCCATGTCCTGGCCCAGGCGGTGAAGCGCCTGTTTCCGGAAGCCAGGCTGGCCATCGGCCCGGCCATTGCCGGAGGGTTTTATTATGACTTTGATGTGGATAAACCCTTTACCCCGGAAGATCTGGAAAAAATTGAGCAGGAGATGCAGGCCATTGTAAAGGAAGACCTGCCCATCCGGAGGTTTGAAGTATCCCGGGAAGAGGCGCTGGAGCGTTTTTCCGCCGCCGGGGAAAAGTACAAGGTGGAGCTGATCAACGACCTTCCGGAAGAGGCGGTGATTTCCTGCTACCAGCAGGGGGAATTTGTGGACCTGTGCGCCGGCCCTCATATTCCTTCCACCGGCCGGCTGAAAGCCCTCAAGCTGACTTCTGTGGCCGGGGCTTACTGGCGGGGCGATGAGAGAAACAAGATGCTCCAGCGCATTTACGGTACCGCTTTTCCTAAAAAGTCCCAGCTGGAAGAGTACCTCTTCCGGCTTGAAGAAGCCAAACGCCGGGACCACCGGAAGCTGGGTGCAGAACTGGACCTGTTCAGCATTCAGGAGGAGGGGCCGGGCTTTCCCTTTTTCCACCCGAAGGGCATGGTCCTGCGCAACCAGCTGGAGCAGTTCTGGCGGGAGGAGCACTACAAGCGGGGTTATCAGGAGATCCGTACGCCGATAATTTTAAACCGCTCCCTGTGGGAAAGATCGGGGCACTGGGAGCATTACCGGGAAAATATGTACTTCACCCGCATTGACGGTACGGAATACGCCATCAAGCCCATGAACTGCCCGGGCGGCATCCTGGTGTACAAGAGCCGCCTGCACAGCTACCGGGAGCTGCCCATCCGCCTGGCGGAGCTGGGCCTGGTGCACCGCCATGAGCTTTCCGGGGTGCTTCACGGGCTTATGCGGGTGCGCTGCTTTACCCAGGATGATGCCCACATTTTTATGCTGCCCTCTCAGATCCGGGAGGAAATCATCGGGGTTATCGACCTGGTGGATTATTTCTACAGCATCTTTGGCTTCAACTACAAGGTAGAACTTTCCACCCGCCCCGAAAAGTCTATGGGTTCGGACGAGATCTGGGAGATGGCCACCACCGCCCTGGAGGAGGCCCTCAAGGCCAGGGGAATGGATTATAAGGTAAATGAAGGGGACGGGGCCTTTTACGGGCCGAAAATTGACTTCCACCTGGAGGACTGCCTGGGGCGTACCTGGCAGTGCGGCACCATTCAGCTGGATTTTCTCATGCCCGAGAAATTCGACCTCACCTATGTGGGGGAAGACGGCCAGAAGCACCGCCCCGTGATGATCCACCGGGTAATTTTCGGCAGCATTGAACGGTTCATTGGCATCCTGACCGAACACTTTGCCGGGGCCTTCCCCACCTGGCTGGCTCCGGTGCAGGTCAGGGTTCTGCCCATCGCCGACCGCCATGCCGACTACGCCCGGCAGGTGGTGGAACGGCTGGAAAGGGAGAATATCAGGGTGGAGCTGGACGCCCGCAACGAAAAGGTGAATTACAAGATCCGTGAGGCCCAGGCACAGAAAATACCCTACATGCTGGTAGTGGGTGATAAGGAGGCCCGGGAAGGCACGGTGGCGGTTCGCCACCGCGCCCGGGGCGACCAGGGGGCCCGGCCCGTGGAGGAATTTGTGGCCGGCATTCTGGAGGAAATCCGCACCAGGGCCATTGGTTAAACTACCTGTTTGGCCCGCGAAGCTCACCGGAGCGAGGTAGTTGGAAAGTATAGCTTACCCGGGTTTTTCCCGCCCCTTGACGGGGGAGTTTTAACCATGATATAATTGCGGGGATAAAATTACCTGTTAAGAAGAAGCCATCCGCTTCTCACCCCATGACGCCACTGTACGGGCTGTCTCGGGGTTTTTATGATATGATTTTTTGATTTTTATCATTGCTGTTTTAAAGCGGGTGGGATGCGCCCGTTTTTGTTTTTATCAAGTCCAGGAGGTGCATAAATATTACCAAAAATTTCCGGGTGAATGAGGAGATTCGGGCCAGGGAAGTAAGAGTGGTTGACCCGTCGGGTAACCAGCTGGGGATTATGCCTTTAAGAGAAGCCCTGCGGCTGGCCGAGGAACACCAGCTGGATCTGGTGGAAATTGCCCCCCAGGCCAGGCCTCCGGTGTGCCGGCTTATGGACTACGGCAAGTATAAGTACGAGCAAAGCAAGCGGGAAAAAGAGGCCAGAAAAAAACAGCGCGTTATTAACATCAAGGAAGTTAAACTGCGGCCGAGTATTGAAGAACACGATTTTCAGGTCAAGGTCAGGAATGCCGCCCGGTTTTTAAAAGAGGGCGATAAAGTTAAGGCCACCATAATGTTCCGCGGGCGGGAAATTATGCATACCCAGCTCGGCCACCAGCTTTTATTACGCCTGGCCGAGCAGGTCAAGGACTTATCCATAATTGAAAGGCAACCCAAGCTGGAAGGGAAGAATATGGTTATGATCCTGGCCCCGCGGCAGGATATAAAACCGGAAAGCAAGCAGGAAAGCAAGCAGGAAACCAGGCAGGAAATACAGCAGGAAGCTTATCAGGAATAGAAAGGAGTGGCATCCCTTGCCTAAAATCAAAACCCACCGTGGTGCTGCAAAACGGTTTAAGAAAACCGGCACCGGAAAAGTAAAACGCATGCATGCTTTTCACAGCCACTTGCTGGGCAAGAAGGCGGCCCGGCGCAAGCGCCGGCTGGCTCAGGCTGCCCTGGTTAGCAATGCTGATATGAAAAGGCTCAAGAAACTGCTTCCCTATTAGAGGCAACATTATTCGAGGAGGAGACGATTATGCCACGCGTTAAAAGCAGTGTGGTTTCCCGTAGAAGGCACAAAAAAATACTCAAGCTGGCCAGAGGTTACCGGGGAGCGAAAAGCAAGCTCTACCGGATAGCCAGGCAGCAGGTTATGAAATCCCTGGCCTATGCCTACCGCGATCGCCGGGCCAGAAAGAGGGATTTCCGCAAGTTGTGGATTGCCCGTATAAATGCAGCCGCCCGGATGAACGGCATTACCTACAGCCGCCTGATGAACGGCCTGCGCAAGGCGGGGGTGGAAATCAACCGCAAAATGCTGGCCGATCTGGCCGTCAACGATGCCCGGGCCTTTGGGCAGCTGGTTGAAGTGGCCAAATCAAAGATTGGCTCCTGACTCAATGATCCAGCGGTAAATTTAATTTCCGTGGTATAAACTAAGCATGGTGGCAACCATGCTTTTAATTTTTTATAGACTTTTTACCGGCATCTCTCTATAATATCTCTTATGGATGCACCGGTTTGGAGAAACCATACGGGAAGGTCAATTTATGAAGCTAAATTTTAAAGTACGGCTGGATAACCTTAAGGGCTTTCCCTTAAATCTCACCCCCCCTCAGGTGCTGGTGCTGGGGTTCGCGCTGGTCATCCTGGCCGGCGCTCTGTTGCTTATGCTGCCCGTATCCAGCCGCTCGGGGGAAGCTACGGATTTTCTCACCGCCCTGTTCACGGCCACTTCGGCGGTCTGCGTGACCGGTCTGGTGGTGGTGGATACGGGTACCTACTGGTCTACCTTCGGGCAGGCGGTAATCCTGGGCCTTATACAAATTGGCGGGCTGGGCTTCATGAGTATGGCCACCTTCTTCTTTATCCTCATGGGCAGGCGTATCGGTCTCAAGGAGCGCCTGATCATCCAGGAATCTTTGAATCAGCTGCGGGTGGCCGGTGTGGTCCGGCTGGTGCGGGCTGTTCTCCTGTTTACTTTTCTTACCGAAGGTTTTTTTGCCCTGGTACTTTCCCTGCGTTTTTATTTTGATTACGGTTTTCCCCGCTGCTTATGGATGGGTCTTTTTCATGCCGTTTCCGCCTTTAATAACGCCGGTTTTGATATTATTGGTGGTTTTAGAAGCCTTGCCGGCTATGTAAGCGACCCGGTGGTTACCATTTCCATAACCACCCTCATTATCCTGGGGGGACTGGGGTTTGCCACGGTTATAGAGCTCTTCAACTACCCGCGCACCCGGCGCCTTTCCCTGCATACCAGGCTTGTGCTCCGGGTAACGGCTGCGCTCATTATCGGCGGCACCCTGGTTTTCGGCCTGCTGGAGTGGGGGCATATTCTGCGTGATTTACCTTTGTCCGGGAAAATCCTGGCCTCCTATTTTCAGGCGGTCACCCCCCGCACAGCGGGCTTTAACTCTGTGGATATCGGACATTTAAATGCAGCAACCCAGTTTTTCATAATCATTTTGATGTTTATCGGGGCTTCTCCCGGTTCCACCGGCGGGGGGATTAAAACCACCACCTTTGCCCTTCTAGGGATCACCCTGTGGTCTTTAGGTCGGGGGAAGGAGGATGTGGAGTTATTCCGACGCCGTATCCCGCCGTGGCAGGTCTACAAGGCCCTGTCGGTGGCCCTGTGGTCTATATTCCTGGTGATTACGGTTACCCTGGTGTTATGCATAACGGAAGGCGGTAATTTCCTGGCCGTTTTGTTTGAAACCGTTTCGGCTTTTGGAACTGTCGGCCTGAGCATGGGGATAACCCCGGACCTGTCTTCCGCGGGACGGGTGGCCATTATTCTGACCATGTTTGCCGGACGCCTGGGCCCCCTGACCCTGGCCTATGCCTTCGCCCAGCGCCGGCGCAGGACAGGTATCCGTTATCCTGAAGAAAAAATCATGGTGGGGTAGGGGTGGTCGGATAAAAGATGAAACAGTTTGCTGTTATCGGTCTGGGGCGTTTTGGCTCCAGCGTGGCCAGGACTCTGGCACGTATGGGTTACGATGTCCTGGCGGTGGATACCAATGAGGAGCGGGTTAACGCCATTACCGACGAGGTTACCTATGCCGTCTGCGTGGATGCCATGGATGAACAGGCCTTGAAATCCCTGGGCCTGCGCAATTTCGATGTGGTCATTGTGGCCATCGGCCAGGATGTGCAGTCCAGCATTCTGGTCACCGTGATGCTCAAGGAAATGGGTGTTCCCCGGGTGGTGTCCAAGGCGGTTACCGAACTTCACGGCAAGGTGTTGCAGAGGGTGGGGGCCGACATGGTGGTGTTCCCCGAACGGGATATGGGGGTGCGGCTGGCCCACGCCCTGGTCTCCAGAAATATTGTGGACCAGATCAATCTTTCTCCCGATTACAGCATTATTGAACTGATCGCTCCCCGTGAGTTTGTGGGCAAAACCCTGCAGGAATCGGCCATGCGCAGGGAATACGGTGTTACGGTGCTGGCCATCCGCCGGGGTGAGGATATTGTCATTTCCCCCGGTGCCAAACAGGTCATCAATGAAGGCGATATCCTGGTGGTCGTGGGGCGCAACGATAAACTGAGAAGCCTCGAGGATAAATTATGATCTCAAGCAAAAACAACCCGAAAATAAAATACCTGCGCCGATTGGCCCGCCGCCGGCAGCGGGAAAAAGAAGGCCATTTTCTCCTGGAAGGGGTGCGCCTGATAGAAGAGGCGCTTCGGTCCGGCTGGCCGGTTAAAATGCTTGTCTACACCCCGCCCCCGGGTGAGCGGGCCGGTGCCCTCCTTGAGCTGGCCGGGGAGCGGGGGGTGCAGCTTATGCCCGTGGACGAGGGGCTTTTCCGTGAGCTGGCCGATACCCAAACGCCCCAGGGAGTGCTGGCGGTGGTGCAAAGCCCCGGCTACACCCCGGAGGGGCTGCTTGCAGGCGGCGCTTCCCTCTTGCTGCTGGTGGATGGTGTACAGGATCCGGGCAACCTGGGTACCATGATCCGCAGTGCCAGTGCCGCCGGCGCGGGCGGGGTTCTCCTGCTTCCCGGAACGGTGGACCTGTACAACCCGAAGACCATCCGGGCCACCATGGGCTCTTTATTTCACCTGCCCGTGCTGGGTGTACGGGAAGGGGAAGAGCTGGTTGCCCGCTTGAAGGCTGCGGGCTTCCTGCTGGTGGCCGGTGTTCCCGCCGGGGGGCTTCCCCTGCCTGCCGTGGATATGACCGGCCCCACCGTCCTGGCCGTGGGCAATGAGGCCCGGGGGATTTCCCCCTGGTTGCTGCAGCGTGCCGACATCCTGGCCACCATTCCCATGCCCGGCCGGGCCGAGTCCCTGAACGTGGCCATGGCAGCTTCCATTATGCTGTACGAGGTTGTGCGTCAGCGGATGGCCTGCAGTGGGGGCGGGGGCAGTTTGGAGTAGAAAATTGTCGCCGGCAACCTGCCCGCGGGGGAGCTTAATTTTTCTGGAAACTTCCTTGTTTTAAAAAAAAGCTTGTGATATAATCAACTGCAAAGGGCCCCCAGAAAAAATGGAAAGGTCGTGGTTAAATGTTTTTAACCGCCGAGTTTTTTTGGAGACTGTTTGAAGCGACCGGTTCCATTCGCGCCTACATCCTGTACCGGAGGCTGGCTGTGCATTGAGGGATTTTGCAAGGATGCCTGAGAGTAGATAAAATATTTCACGGTCACCCCTTTCACACCAGGTTACGTTATGGGACGCATGGCGGTTTTAAATTCCCCGTTATGCACGTAAAGTTGAGGGTGTTACCGCAGGTGAGGAGAAATTCCGTCCCGAAAAAAGGGGCGGTTTTTATGTTTTGGGGGTAAGGAAGAAAGAAAAGGAGGACCAGTCTTGGAAGAGCAGTTACATAAAATGGCAGCCGAAGCAAAAGAAGCGCTGGCCCGGGCGGACAGCCCGGAAGCCCTGGAGGAGATCCGCATCCGTTACCTGGGTAAAAAGGGCGAGCTTACCAGGGTACTGCGGGGGATGAGCGCCCTGCCGCCCGGCGAGAGGCCCAGAATTGGCCAGCTGGCCAACAGCATCCGGGAGGAACTGGAAAAACAGCTGGCCGAACGCACGGCAGAGGTGGGGGCCAGGGTCAAAAAGATGCGCCTGGCAGCCGAGAGTATCGATATAACCCTGCCCGGGACGCCCTTTTTAACGGGGAAAAAGCACCCCCTGACCACCGTCCAGGAGGAGATTGAAGAGATTTTCCTGGGGCTGGGGTTTTCCATTGCCGAGGGTCCCGAGGTGGAGCTGGACTACTACAATTTTGAGGCGCTGAACCTGCCCAAGGATCACCCGGCCCGGGACATGCAGGACTCTTTTTTCATCGGGCCCGAGGTGCTCCTGCGCACCCACACTTCCCCGGTTCAGGTGCGCACCATGGAGCGTACTGCGCCCGCGGTGCCGGTGAAAATTATTGCCCCGGGGAAGGTCTACCGGCGGGATGACGATGCCACCCACTCGCCCATGTTCCACCAGGTAGAAGGACTGGCCGTGGACCGCCGGATAACTTTTGGCGATCTGAAGGGAGTGCTGGATGTCTTTGCCCGCGAGATGTTTGGCGGGAACACCAGGACCCGTTTTCGCCCCAGTTACTTCCCCTTTACCGAGCCCAGTGCGGAGGTGGACATTTCCTGTGTTATGTGCGGCGGTAAGGGGTGCCGGGTATGCTCCCACACCGGCTGGCTGGAAATCCTGGGCTGCGGCATGGTCCACCCCCGGGTTCTGGAAATGTCCGGCTATAACTCGGCGGAGGTCAGCGGTTTTGCCTTTGGCATGGGTATAGAGCGTATTGCCATGCTCAAGTACGGCATAGATGACCTGCGCCTGTTCTTCGACAACGATTTGCGTTTCCTGGCCCAGTTTTAGTGGAAAGGAGAAGGAATAAGCATTGCGGGTTTCATTTAAATGGCTGCAGGAATACGTGGATATACCTGTTAGCCCGGCGGAACTGGCCGACCGCCTGACCATGGCCGGCCTGGCGGTGGAAGGCCTGGAGGAGCCGGGGAAAGAAATCAGCAACGTGGTTACCGGACGCATTGTGAAAATAGAGCCCCACCCCAATGCCGACAGGCTGGTGGTCTGTCTCGTTTCCACCGGGGAACCGGAGCCGAGGCAGATCGTAACCGGCGCCACCAACGTCCGGGAGGGGCACGTGGTTCCCGTGGCCCTGGAAGGGGCGCGGCTGGCCGGCGGGCTGGTAATTAAAAAGGCCCGCCTGCGGGGGGTGGAATCCCGGGGGATGCTCTGTTCCGGACAGGAACTGGGTCTTGACCCCAAAACCCTGCCTGCCGACCAGGCAAACGGCATCATGATCCTCCCCGAAGACACCCCCCTGGGGGTGGACGTGCGCCCGGTTATCGGCCTGGATGACGTTATTTTCGACCTGGACCTTACCCCCAACCGGGGCGACTGCCTGTCCATGATCGGGGTAGCCCGGGAAGTGGCCGCCCTGCTGGGGCAGCCCCTGCGTCTTCCCCGCATGGAAGTCCGGGAAATACCGGGAAGTTCCCTGGAGGGACGGGTCCGGGTGGACATTCTGGAACCCGGCCTGTGCCGGCGTTACGTGGCCCGGCTCTTCACCGGGGTAAAAGTCGGGCCTTCGCCCCTGTGGATGCAGGAACGCCTGCGGGCCGCCGGTCTGCGTCCCATCAGCAATATCGTGGATATAACCAACTATGTCATGCTGGAGCTGGGCCAGCCCCTGCATGCCTTTGACTACGACAGGTTAAAGGACGGCCATATTATTGTGCGCCGGGCCCACCCGGGGGAAACAATAGTCACCCTGGACGGTTCCCGGCGAAAGCTGGAACCTGAAATGCTGGTTATTGCTGACCCCGGTGGGGCGGTGGCTGTGGCCGGGGTCATGGGAGGCCTGGAAACCGAGGTAACGGAAAACACCACCACGGTGCTGCTGGAGTCGGCCCATTTCCACCCCACCAGCATCCGCCGTACTTCCCGGGTTCTGGGTTTGCGTTCCGAGTCCTCAACCCGCTTTGAAAAGGGCATTGACCTGGAAGGATGCCTGGCTGCCGCCAACCGGGCCGCTTCCCTGCTGGTGGAGATCGGTGCCGGGGAAGTGGTAGCCGGTGCGGTGGATAATTATCCTTCCCCGGCGGCAAAGAAGACCATCATCCTGCGCCCCGAGCGGGTGGAGTACATACTGGGGGCGGAGATCCCCCGGGAGGAAACGGCCGATCTTTTAACCCGGCTCGGTTTTAAGGTGCAGGATGCCGGCCGGGACCTGCTGGTAAATGTGCCCAGTTACCGGGTGGACATCAACCTGGAAATTGACTTGATTGAAGAAGTGGCCAGGATCTATGGTTATGATCGCATACCGGCCAGCCTGCCCTACGGGGTTACCACCCGGGGTGCGCGTACCGGGGAGCAGGCGCTGGTCAAGCGCTTGAAGGAAGTGCTGGTGGAGTGCGGTTTAACCGAGGTGATCACCTATAGCTTTGTGAGCCCCGCTGTATTCGACCGGTTCAAGGTACCTGCGGACAGCCCCCTGCGCCGGGCGCTGTCATTGCAGAACCCCCTTTCCGTGGAACAATCGATTATGCGCACCATGCTCCTGCCCGGCCTTTTAGATGTGCTGGCGCGCAATTTCCACCGGCGGGTGACCAGCGGGGCCATCTTTGAGGTGGGCCGGGTTTTCCTCCCCCGGGAGGGAGAGGCCCTTCCCGAAGAACGCCCGGTACTGGCCGCGGCGGCCATGGGTCAGGGAGCTGCGGGTTGGAACAGGCCGCCCCTGCCTCTGGATTTCTACTACCTGAAGGGAGTTCTGGAAACGCTGGCGGCCAGGCTGGGACTGCCCGGCCTGCACCTGGAAAGGGAAAGGGAAAACCCCGCTTTCCACCCCGGCCGTACCGCCCGGGTCGTGGTGGATGGGAAAACAGTGGGGGTGCTGGGAGAGCTGCACCCCGATGTGCTGGAGGAATATGAGCTGGATGCCCGGGTGTGCGCCTTTGAGCTGGATCTGGCCGCCTTGCTCGCCCTGGCCGGTGGGCCACCCCGCTACCAGCCCCTGCCCCGGTTCCCCGGCGTGAGAAGGGATCTGGCCCTGGTGGTAAGCCGGGAAGTTCCGGCGGCCGACGTGCTGCGGGTGATCCGCCGGGCCGGCGGTAACCTGCTGCGGTCGGTGGAACTGTTTGACGTCTACGAGGGTGAACAGGTGAAGGAAGGCTGCCGCAGCCTGGCATTTTCCCTGCTGTTCCAGGCCGGCGACCGCACCCTGACCGATGCGGAGGTGACCGCTCAAACCGAGGCCATATCTGCCGCCCTGGACAGGGAGCTGGGAGCTGAGCTGAGAAAGTAGACGCCCATGACGCTTTGCGTTACTGCCGTTTTGCACGGAAGCGAGCGACATTGAGCCGAGCAGATGCCAAACTTAGCAAGACCGAGAGCGGAGGCGGGGCCGAGGGCATGGATGCCCGAGGCCGGCCCCTGAGGCATGGATGCCGAATGGGCCGGGAACCCCGCCGGAGCCCGAGGTCGAGCACTAGTTTGGCCTGCGAGGCGAACGGAGCGAGCGCGTGCAAACGGCAGGCATTCACGACAGAAAAAGTTGTCGCACCGGCAGGATTTTCTCCGGTCAACGGCGAAGGAGGTAAGTATTTGAAAACCAGGGGGAACGGCTATGGGCAAGCAGGAAACCCGGGTTGAGGTGGAGATTTTTGGTGAGTACTATATTCTGAAAGGCAATGAACCGGAAGAATACCTGCGCATGCTGGCCCAGTACGTCAATAAGAAGATACGCCAGGTGATTACCCGCAACCCCCGTCTGGGGTTGTCCAAGGCAGCACTGCTCACCGCCCTGAACATTGCCGATGAGCTGATGAAACTGCAGAAAGAATACGACGAGCTGGCCGAACTTCTGGAAATGGACAGGAAAGCAAAATAGGTTTTGACCGGTAACCGTCTGCCTGCCGGGGCAGGCGGTTTTTTTGCGGCGGGGCCGGGGGTAAAAGCGCAGGCGGGATGCCTCCCCGGTGCAGCAGCTGCAGGCCGGTTTGCAGGTTTCTTTTACCGGGGTGTACTATAATTAAGGGTATATCTGCCCTGAAACCCGGGAAGGGTGCCCCTGTGCTTGTATACGGTTTGCCGGAAGAAAAGATTCCTGTTATGCTAAATATGTCTGGCAGCTAAAAATAACTGTATTTTCCTGGGGAGATACTGACCATGCAGAATATGGAAATCTCCTGGGCTTTCCGGGAGCTGGCCGATCTTCTGGAATTTGAGGGTGAAGATTTTTTCAAAATCCGGGCCTACCGCCGGGCGGCCAGGGCCATTGCCGGGCTGGAAGAGCCGGTGGAGGAAATGTACCGGCGGGGAACGCTGGCCGGGGTTCCCGGTATAGGCAAAAACATTCTGGCCAAGATAGGGGAATTGATTGCCACCGGAGAAATGAAAAAGCTGCAGGAACTCCGCCGCAAGTGGCCGCCGGGAATCCTGGAAGTGATGGCCCTGCCGGGTATTGGGCCTAAAAGAGCGCGGTTTCTGCACGAACAGCTGGGGATCACCTCCCTGGCCGAGCTGGAAGAAGCGGCCCGGGAGAAAAAGGTACGGGCCCTCAGGGGAATGGGGGTTAAAACCGAGCAGGAGATCCTGCGCAGCATCGAGCTGGTACGCAGCCGCCGGGGGCGGATTCTTCTACCCCTGGCCCGGGAAATAGCCGGCGAGGTGGCCACCTTCATTCAGGACGTTCCCGGCACCCGGAAGGTGGCGGTGGCGGGCGGGGTGCGCCGCTGGCGGGAAACGGTGGACGAGGTCCGGCTGGTGGCGGCGGCAGAGGATCCGGAGCCGCTTTTGAACGCCCTGGCCGGTTACCGCCGGGTGAGGGAAGTACTGGAGCGGGGGGAAAACAGGATCCGGGTCCTGACCTGGTGGGGGGTGCCTGTGGAGCTGGAAGTGGCCGGGCCGGGTGCATACGGGATCACCCTTCTGCGGGCCACAGGTAGCGCCGAACACTGGCGTCAGCTGCAGGCCCTGGCCGCCAGAAGGGGCTTTTGCCTGGACGAGGTAAGGGACGGGCCCGGCAGTGAGGGGGTTGCTTCCGTCCCCCCGGTCCCCGGTGCGCCCCTGCCGCAGGAGGAAGAGGATATCTACCGCCGTCTGGGTCTGTGGCCCGTACCTCCCGAGCTGCGGGAAGGGCGGGGAGAGTTAGAGCTGTTTGCCGGGGAGAGCCCGCCCCGCCTCCTGGAAGTCCGGGACATTAAAGGCGACCTGCACGTGCACAGCGACTGGAGCGACGGGGCCAATTCCATCCTCCAGATGGTGCAGCGGGCCAGGGAGAGGGGCTACCGCTATGTGGCCATTACCGATCACTCCCGGTCTCTTACCGTGGCCCGGGGGCTGTCCCTGGAACGCCTGCAGGAGCAGCACCGCCTCATCCGGGAGCTGAACGAAAAGGAAAAGGACTTCCGCATCCTCACGGGGACAGAGGTGGATATTCTGGTCCGGGGCGGCCTTGATTTTCCCGATGAAGTCCTGGCGGGGATGGATGTGGTGGTGGCCTCGGTGCACAGTGGTTTTCGTCAGGACGAAGAGACGATGACCGGCCGGGTTTTGCAGGCCATCGAAAATGAATACGTGACCATTATCGGGCACCCCACCGGGCGCCTTCTGGGCGAGCGGGAAGCCTACGCCCTGGATTTGGAAAGGGTTATCGAGGCGGCAGCCAGGCACGGCAAGATCCTGGAGATCAACTCTTCTCCCGACCGCCTGGACCTCAACGAGCATTATGCCCGCCTGGCCAGGGACTGCGGGGTCAGGCTGGTGGTGAACACCGATGCCCACGATTTGAGGCGCCTGGATGAAATCCCCTACGGGGTAGCCGTAGCCCGCCGGGCCTGGTTGAGGCCGGAGGATGTGGTGAACACCCTGGACCTCCCGGATTTGCTGGAGCTGCTGGGTAAAAAAACTTGAGGTCGGGGGATATTATGGAGGAAAAAACAGTTGATTTTTCACGGGTTCTGCCCCGCTCCTTTTATGCCCGGGATACTGTTACAGTGGCCCGGGAATTGATCGGCCACTACCTGGTTCACGAGAGCGGTGAGGGGCTGACAGCAGGCCGGATTGTAGAAACGGAAGCCTACCTGCAGGGGGATCCCGCCTGCCACGCTTCCCGGGGGATGACCCCGCGCAACCGGGTGATGTTCGGCCCGCCCGGCCACGCCTACGTTTACTTTATCTACGGCATGCATTACTGTTTTAACGTGGTCACCCGGGAGGAGGGGGTGGGTGAAGCCGTTCTCATCAGGGCCCTGGAGCCGGTGGCAGGCATTGAGCTCATGCAGGCCAGGCGGGGGCGGGAAAAACTTACCGAGCTGTGCAGCGGCCCGGCCCGGCTGGTGCAGGCCATGGGTATCACCCGTGCGCATAACGGTTGCGATTTAACTAAAGGCCCGCTTTTCCTTTGCCGGGGGGATGGGAAACCTCTCCCGGTGGTCACCACCACCCGCATCGGGATCAAAAAAGGGGCTGCATTGCCCCTGCGTTTTTATCTGCGGGATAGCGCTTATGTTTCTAAAAAATGAAGTGCCCGTTTCTCCCTGCTCCTGGAAAAACCCGGACTATCCGGCAACCTGGAGGGCGCGGCTTAAAGCCTCCCCAAAACTTTTAGCCTTAACCTGCAGGCATTTTGCGGCAGGTACCTTAAGGGGATTTCTTCAAATTGATAGCTTATTTCCTTAAGCTCCACTCCATCTTCCCTTAGTTGCCAGAGGGCCATATCCCAAAGTTCCTGCTTTTCCACCTGAATTCGGCGGTGATGGGTAAAGAAAAAAACCTTCTCTATTTCTATCCCGTAGGGTGCAACAAGCACCCCCGCCCCCTGTAAGGTGGGGCCTGCGGGTGGCGGCAAAACCGGGTACCGGAATACCCGGGGAATCTCTGCAGGCGGTGCAAAGCACACCAGGGGAAGGGGACCTGGGAAAGGGTTCAGGGCATCGAGGGTTTCTTCCCATTTATGGGGGGCCGGTTTTTCTTTAAAGTATATTACGCAAGGATAGCTACCGGCAAGTTCTACCCCATAAAAATGCGTAAAGCCCGTCGCTAATTTGGGCAAATAACGTTCTGTAATACTCAATCTTACCCCCCTCTTATCGGGGAGAACAACAAAGATTTCACCCTGGCCGAGCCACCAGCTGCTCCCCAGCAGGTAGGAAGAAACACCGGCCTGCCAGGTCAACAGGGGAAAAGTAGTTGCCACGCGGCAGCTGGTCAAGGTACCATCACCTTTCAAAAAGTAAACAGGAGCTGATATGCCGGAACAGGTGAGCAAGTTTTCCAACCAGGACCGGAAAGATTTCACGCTTTCCAAAAGAAAGGTATTGATCAAAAGCGCATTTTCCCTCAAGAGAAAGTTTAAAACATTGTAATGGTATGAAGGATAAAAGGAAAATCTGCCCGGAAAAAGGTTTTCCGCCGCCTCTATTAGTTTTTGCTCAGGGCTGGAATCGATGGGAGAAAAGGCGGAGTTTACGGCAATGCTCTTAACCGGAAGCTCCGCCAGATCCGCCAGGGCTTTTTCCAGTTGAGAGCGATATCCGGGTTGGCCCGGTAAAGGCAAGTGAAAGCTATAGAGTTTTAAATTTTTTTTCTTTAGCAACTCACTTACCGGCGGCAGTTCGATAGGAGTGGAAGATAGGCGGAAATACCCTAAAGGGCTTTCTGTCCTGGAGAGCAGGTCCGTCAGGTCGGCTACAACAAGCACCCTTTCAACACCCGCAGGAATTATTCCGTTATTATACAGGAAATTATTGAGGTTTTCGGGATGGACCGCACCGGGACATTTTTCTTCTGCCAGCACAATTCCTTCCCGGCCAAAAAGCAGGTTTAATTCTTTTTCTTGAAAAATCAGGACAAGATTTCCCTTCACTGTTTAACACCACGCCTGGTCGGGATAATTAATGCGGGATAATTAATAGTAATAGGAGAAATATAGCTTTTCCAGCGGCTCGTATCCGGATTTATAGCCAAAACATTGGGGCCCCACTACATTGAGGGCTTTTTTGGTTTTAAGCTGGGCAGGTGCGGGCATGCCAATCACCGCTACTTCCATCCCCGGGCTTACGTCGTTATTATTTATGGGCTTTAAAGTTTCCAGGTCTATGAGTGAGATCAGGTCCGGCACCATCGCTGCCACCCGGTTGTTGCGGTAAGCAATAAGGTTTTCGTTCTGTATTAAGATTTTAAACTCCTCGTCCGTATAGGGACCGCTTCCCCTCAGGGTGATGGTACGCCACTTGAGGGTTTCTATTTTACCGATATCCTGGACAAACCCAATGAAAAGCTCAATTGCACTGCCGTAAAGCGAGTTTTTGGTAATCACAACAAGATGTTCTAACAGGTGAGAGTAAGAACCGGGATTAATAAAAACCTGGCCCAGTTCGGCGGCAAAGGAGATGGTCCTGGGAATAAGTATTCTCCTGAGTACGCTGCCCGTGGTCGGAAAGCCGGCAAAAAAGCCGACCCCGCCTCCTTCTCCCACCACCTGGCGGGTGTTCAGCTCCAGCAAAAAATTATCTTCTTCAGAAAAAATATGTTCCCGGCCGCGGCTGTCAATAAGGACCAGGGGGGTACCCGTAAGCTGGGCAAAGTGGAAAGTCGTCATTTGCAATTCAGGAAAGGCACGCCCCATGGCATCGGCATCCACCAGGGGAAGCCCCGTCCGCCTGGCGACCAGGAGAGGATACAGGATGTTCACACCTGCACCTTCCACTGTTACCAGGGCCAGAAATTCTTTCCCCGTTAAGCCTTTAAGCTGTTCTAAGGCTCTAACCCCTTCGTGCCCGGCAGGAAGGTTTTCTTCCGCCAGTTCCGGGGAGCCCATTATGGCTACAGCGGCGTACACACCTTCCGGTTCGAGATCTTCGACCTGAATCAGCCCGACCGCGCCCTTATCAGCTAACAGTTCTTGCAAAAGGAGAGCCATGACTTTGGTTTTTCCTCCGCCGCCAGAGCCGAGAAAAATGCCTCCGTACAGAAGGGGTTCTATCCATTTATCGTCTATTGCTTGCATTCCATGCACCCCTTACAGCTTGTATTTTTTAAGCCACCTATAAAGGGTCGCCAGGCTGATGCCCAGGTACCTGGCCAGCTCCCTCTTTCCTTCCGTGGAATACCCGAAACGTTCCAAAAGCTCGGCCAGCTCTTCGCGGCTGACCCTGCCAGTATGCATATTTTTCCTTTCAGACGAAGATCGGGGCGGGTAGAACCTCCTGATGGGCAGGGGTAAACTTTCTACTCCGATTTCTTCTTTATCATCTACCGTTACAATGTATTCCACGGTGTTTTCCAGTTCCCGGATATTCCCCGGCCAGGGGTAGGTCTTCAAAAGCTGCAGGGCATCGTAGGTAAAGGTTTTAAACTCCTTGTTAAGAAGGATGCAGTATTTCTTTGCATAATAGTAGAGCAATAGTTCAATGTCTTCCGGTCTTTCCCGCAGCGGGGGAATATATATGGGAATTACGCTTAACCGGTAAAACAGGTCCTCCCGGAACTGTCCGGTGGCAATCATTTCTTCTAAATTGCGATGGGTGGCAGCAATAATCCGGACATCAATGGGAACAGGCCTCGTTCCTCCTACCCTTTCAATCTTTTTCTCCTGAAGCACTCTTAACAGCTTGGCCTGAAGGGCCGGTGGCATGTCGCCAATTTCGTCCAGGAAGAGTGTACCCCTGTGGGCCAGTTCTATCTTACCCGGCTTGCCTCCCCGGCGCGCGCCGGTGAAGGATCCCTCTTCATAACCGAAAAGCTCACTTTCTAACAGGTTTTCGGGAATGGCTGCACAGTTAATAGCTATAAACGGCCCCTTTTTTCTAGGACTGTTCTCGTGGATGATCCGGGCGAACATCTCCTTCCTCGTACCGCTTTCTCCCCGCAGCAGAATGGTGGAATCAGTAAGTGCCACTTGCCGGGCGATAGATATAGCCTTGACGAGTTTGGGGTTTTTGCAAATCACCTTCGGCAGTCCTGCCTGTTCTCGGGGCTCGAAAGCACCGGTTTTAACCTCTCGCCTTTCCCGCCGGGTAAATACCGCTCCCCCCAGGTAATCGCGACCGTAATAGAACGGGCGAAAGCGTACAGGTAAAGAATTATTTAAAAGCAACTCCGTTTCTTTCCTGTTCTGCAGCAGCTTATTTATGTCGGTCCCTTCCCTGAACTGCCTGTAGAGATTTAGTTCGTTAGCAATTTCGTTTTGATAAATCACCTCCCCCCGGTCATCAAAAAGTATAAGCCCTTCCCCCAGCAGTTGACCGCATAGTTCCACCGCTTGCCGCGAAAGTTCTCCCAGGGACCAGCTTTTTTCCTGTTGCAGGATAGAAGCCAGGAGACTGCTTATATCTACCATAAGCTTGAGCCAGGAAGGGCTATCGGCAAAAGGCGCGGGTTCCCCAAACTGCCACCCAACACCCATTGCCTCACCCCAAAGTCCAAGGGGAACAAAAAATTCATAATGCCAGGAGCAAAACCGTTCATCAGGACAATCAGTGCAGAAGAAGTGTCGATCCTTGGTAACAACCACAGGATGAGAAAAAGAGAGAAATCTCTTGAGGTGGTCTAATGAAGGAGCCGGTACTTTTAGAGGTGTAAAAATTCCGCGAATTTGTTCAGCATCCCACCAGACCACCTGGCAATTGAATAACGAGGCAAGGTTATGAAGAAAAGAATCTACTTTAAATTTACCTTTCAACGCTCAACACCATACTTTCCGCTTTCACATTTTGATTATTACTTATCATTTATTCTAACTACGAAAAAATGAAAAAACAAGAGAAAATATAAGATATAAATGAAAAAATAACCCTGCCAATAGCGTTATATTTCGCATTTCTAACCTCTAAATTTCCTGTCTCAACCCTGGCTTGCCGCCCGGAATCCGTTATCCACATCATTTTCCGGTGCTAAAAATGCTGGTACAATTCTTGCTCCAATACTACGGCGTCCAGAAATCTTGCGGCTTTTGGATATAAAGCCAATCGCGGCGTAATTACCCTTATTATTGGGGTATTGGGAACTATACTTTCAATTTTGGGTATTCTTGATAAGTTTATTAGCTTTCTGGTCATGCTGGGAGTAGCTGTACCTCCTGTTGCAGGTATTATAGTGGTTGACTACTTTATACTCAAACGGTTCAGAAAGGAACTGGAAGAAAGCCGCCTGCAAAACAGTTTACCGGCAGTTTCCGAACGTTTGAATCCTCTGGCCTTATTGGCCTGGCTGGCAGGCTTCCTGGTAGGTTATTTTATCAAGGGCGGTATTCCAGCCCTGAATTCCCTGATCGCTGCTGGAATAGTTTACTGGGCAGGAATGAAATTATGTGCTGCACTTAGCGGCCGGGAAACCATTCGTTTCACAGACTTGAAAGCGTAAGGAGGAATTAAAATGACCAGGATTGACGCGCAGACCATTGAAGACATTGCCATAGGTGCCGCCCTCCTTGGTACCGGTGGGGGCGGCGACCCCTACGTGGGAAAACTTATGGCTCTCCAGGCCGTAAAGGAATACGGCCCGGTCACCCTTATAAGCCCCGATGAGGTGCCGGACGAGGCGGTGGTAGTGCCAACGGCCATGATGGGAGCTCCTACCGTCCTGATCGAAAAAGTACCAAACGGTGAGGAAGTTTTTCGGGCCTTTAATGGGCTTAAAAACTACCTGGGCAAAGATATTTTTGCCACCCTGCCCATTGAAGCAGGCGGGGTAAATTCCATGATCCCTATTGCCGTTGCCGCACGTTTGGGTATACCTCTTGTAGATTGCGATGGTATGGGACGTGCCTTCCCCGAACTGCAGATGGTTACTTTCCACCTCTACGGGGTATCAGCCACTCCCATGGTTATTGCCGACGAGAAGGGAAATACCATCATTCTGGAAACTATTAACAACTTCTGGACCGAAAGCCTGGCCAGGAACGCCACCGTGGTCATGGGCGGTTCGGTTATGTTAAGCATTTACCCCATGACGGGAAAGGTACTTAAAAAGGCCGGCATAAAAAATATTGTATCTTATTCCGCGAAAATAGGTAAGGTGATTCGTGAAGCCCGCCAGCGCGGGGAAAACCCGGCTGAAGCCCTTCTCAAAGCAACCGGTGGTTTTGAGCTGTTCAAAGGTAAAGTAGTTGATGTTTTGCGGCGGACGGAAGGTGGCTTTGCCCGGGGCGAAGCTAAAATCGAGGGAATAGAGGAATACAAAGGCGAAGTGTTACAGGTCAAGTTTCAGAATGAAAACCTCGTTGCCATAAGGGGAGAAAGGGTAGTGGCCACCGTGCCCGACCTGATATGCATTGTCAATCTGGAAACGGCCATACCCATTACTACGGAAGGGCTGAGGTATGGCAACCGTGTTCTTGTGCTGGGCATACCTTGCGACGAAAAATGGCGTACACCTGAAGGTCTGGAAACAGTAGGGCCCCGCTATTTCGGTTATGATCTCGATTATGTACCGGTGGAAGTGCTGGCGCAAGGAGGAGAAAAACAGTGAGTTACCGGCTCGGCATAGACGTAGGTGGTACCAACACGGATGCAGTAATTATTGATGAGAAGCTTAACCTCATAGCCAGGGTTAAAACCCCCACTACCAAAGATGTAACTACGGGAATTTATACGGCATTGAGCAGAGTTTTAAGCGAGGCAGGCATCAACAAAGATGAAATTGCTTACGCCATGCTGGGAACAACCCATTGTACCAATGCGATAGTCGAGCGCAAGCGACTATGCCGCGTGGGCATACTGCGCATTGGGAAACCGGCTACCGGGGCTATAGCTCCCATGGCTGCATGGCCGCCTGACCTGGTAAAGGCAATTGGTGAAGAGTATTACCTGGTAAGCGGGGGCCATGAGTTTGACGGCCGCGAGATTGCGGCCTTTGACCCTGAGGAGGTAAGCTCTGCAGCCCGGGCCTTCAAAAGCAAGGTTGATGCAGTAGCCATAATCTCGGTCTTTTCTCCCATATCTGCCGACCACGAAAAACGGGCGGCCGGGATAATAGAGAACGAACTGGGCAACATCCCCATTTCCTTATCCCATGAAATTGGTTCCATTGGGCTTCTTGAAAGAGAAAACGCCACCATTCTAAATGCGGCGCTGGCAGAAGTGGCCCGGACCACAGCCCTCGGTTTTAAGACCGCTCTGGAGCAGGAAGGGGTTAAAAACGCCCGGGTTTACCTGTGTCAAAACGACGGTACGCTTATGTCCATTGACTACGCCATCCGTTATCCTATTCTTACCATTGCCTGCGGGCCAACCAACAGCATCCGTGGGGCCTCCTTTTTAAGCGGGCAGCAAAATGCCATTGTTTTGGACGTAGGAGGCACCACCAGTGATATTGGGATAATTGTTAACGGCTTCCCCAGGGAATCCTCAGTGGCCGTAGAAATTGGAGGGGTGCGCACCAACTTCCGCATGCCTGATTTGATTTCCATTGGGCTGGGCGGAGGAACGATTATACAGGAAGTAAATGGGGATATCCGGATCGGCCCCGAAAGCGTGGGTTACCGGTTAACGGAGGAAGCCCTTGTTTTTGGTGGTAACGTCCTGACTGCTACCGACATTGCCGTAAGATTGGGCCTGGCGGAGATTGGCGATCCTTCGCTGGTAAGCCATATAGAGGAAAAATTTGCCCGGCGTTGCCTGCATAAAATGATGCAGCTTGTTAATGAGGCAATTGATAAAATGAAACTTTCAGCCGAACCCTTACCCCTTATACTTGTTGGGGGTGGGAGCATCCTTGTTACAGATGAGATAGAGGGAGTATCAAAGATAATTCGTCCGGCTCACTACGATGTGGCCAATGCCCTGGGAGCTGCCATTGCCCAGGTAAGCGGTCAGGTGGAGCGGATATTTGCCCTCAGTGAAATAAGCCGCGAAGAGGCTCTAAAACAAGCCAGGGCCATGGCCTGTGAAGAAGCGGTAAAGGCCGGGGCCGAACCCTCCACAGTGCAGGTTGTGGAGGTGGAGGATGTGCCACTGGCATACCTTCCCGGCAACGCGACGCGCATAAGGGTTAAGGCGGCGGGCGATCTGAGGCAAGTATAGTCAGTATAAAATATCAAAAAGGAGGAAAGAATTAAATGAGAATTAAGGTAATAATGCCCATCACATCCGACGTATTTGATGAAGAAATCCGCCGTGAGTTTCGGAGTTACGCCGGACCGGGGGTGGAATTAGATGTTCAGCACCTCGATTACGGGCCGGCATCCATCGAAAGCGAATACGATGAAGCCCTGGCGGTACCAGACATTTTAAATAAAGTGCAAAATTATAAAAGACAAAGCCCATGTACTCATCCTGGGGTGTACGGGAATGATGGGGATGGCGAAAAATCTTCATGACAGGCTGAAAGGGGCGGGATATGACGTGCCGGTTATCGATCCTGCCTTTGCAGCCATGAAGATGGTGGAAAATTACATTGCTATGGGGGTTAAACACAGCCGGCTTACCTACATGGTTCCACCTGCCAAGCCTCGCAAGTGGTGGGACCAAAAGTAAAAAGAGGCCTGGTCTTGAGAAAAAACAGGAAAGTGCGGGGGGGAGCTATAATCCCCCTCAATTCTTTTAGGAAGTACGTGCCCGTGGTCGTTGCTTCCGCCGGAATATATATCAGGTGTAGGAATGGGTACATCCTGCGTGACCGGTAAAAACAGTTTTTTATCGGAGGAAATCCCGCCGGGCAGGGCGAAATTTAATTCTGTCCTGCCCGGCTCCAGCTGGAATAACCTTTCACGGGAAAGGGAGTATAACAAAAAGAAAAACCAAAAAACCGTTCAGCGGGTATTCGGTCAGAAACAGGGATACCGTTCCCTTGATTTTTTCAAGAACAGGAGGATTAATAAATGAAACTCCGGGAAATTTACGAACTGGCCATTGCCAAAGGCATGGAAAACGATCCCCGCGGCCTGGAGGCTGTGCAGAAGTACCTGGCCCGGGAAAAAGAAAAGTACGAGAAGATGAAGGAGGAAGAAAAAGAGGAATACGACCTGGAGTGCCTGGTCAACCCCTATGATGACACCCGTATCCTGGTGGGCGACCCGGAGAGGGAAGTGCGCCGGGTGCTGGTGGGCATCGACATGGAAGTGGGGGAAGTGCTCCTGGCCGACAGGCTGGGGGAGAAGGGCCGCCCGGTGGACCTGATCCTGTCCCACCACCCGGAAGGTAAGGCCATGGCTTCCCTCCACCAGGTAATGCACCTGCAGGAAGATATACTGGCCCGCTTCGGCGTGCCCATAAATGTCGCCGAGGGAATCATGTCCTCCCGCATTGCCGAGGTCAGGCGGGGCATCCTGCCCCTGAACCACAACCGGGCTGTGGATGCCGCCCGGATCCTGGGGCTGGCTTTCATGTGCGTACATACGGCCGCCGACAACATGGTGACTGCCTTTTTACAAAAGCTCATGGACGAAAAGCAGCCGGAAACGCTGGGCGATATCCTCAAGCTGCTCAAAGAGCAGCCCGAATACAGGGAAGCCGTCAAATATAAGGCCGGCCCGACCATTGTGGTGGGAGCCAGGGAACGCCGTGCCGGCAAGATCATGGTGGACATGACCGGGGGCACCAGCGGCTCGGAGGATGCCTACGCCAGGCTGGCCCAGGCGGGTGTGGGTACGCTTCTGGTCATGCATATGGGTGAAAAACACCGCAAAGAGGCGGAAAAAAACCACATCAACGTGATCATTGCCGGCCACATGGCCAGCGATTCCCTGGGCATGAACCTGTTCCTGGACGAACTGGAGGCCAGGGGTGTGGAAATCATCCCCTGCGCGGGGCTCTTAAGATTCAGCCGCAGGTCTTAACATTTGGAGGGAGCAGCCTTTGACCCGGTCCGCTAAACCCGAACTGCTGGCCCCGGCCGGGGATTGGGAGGCACTGGTGGCAGCGGTACAAAACGGTGCCGACGCCGTTTACCTGGGCGGCAAACTTTTTAATGCCCGGCAGGGTGCGGCCAATTTTGATCACGAGGAACTGCAACGGGCTGTAGATTACGCTCACATCCGGGGTGTAAAGGTCTACGTTACCGTCAATATCCTCCTGTCCGATGAGGAGCTGGAGGAAGCGGTCCGCTTCCTCCATTTTCTCCAACAGGCCGGGGCCGACGGCGTGATTGTACAGGATCTCGGCCTGGCAGCCATGGCCCGGCAGGTGCTTCCCGAGTTGCCCCTGCATGCCAGCACCCAGATGACCGTGCATAACCGGGGAGGGGTGGAAAAACTCCTGTCCCTCGGCTTCCAGCGGGTGGTGCTGGCCCGGGAAATGAGCCTGGAGGAAATCAGGGAGATAAAAGAAAAAACCGGGGCCGAACTGGAGGTTTTCATCCACGGTGCCCTGTGTATCTGTTACTCCGGCCAGTGTCTTTTATCCAGCATGATCGGCGGGCGCAGCGGCAACCGGGGACGCTGTGCCCAGCCCTGCCGCCTGCGCTATACCCTGGTGGATGAAAAGGGGCGTCCCCTGGTGGACCCCCGGGAAGTTGGGGAATACCTGCTCAGCCCGCGGGATCTCAACCTTTCCGGGCACCTGCCCGACCTCATCGGGGCCGGGATAAACTCCTTTAAAATTGAAGGGCGCATGAAAAGGCCGGAGTACGTGGCCACGGTGGTGCGGATTTACCGCACGCTCATTGACCGGGCCCTGCAGGAGAACTTCTACATCACACCGGAAGAGGCCAGGGATCTGGCCCAGATCTTCAACCGGGACTTCACCACCGGTTATTATTACGGACGGCCGGGCTACGAGCTGATGAGTTACAAGCGGCCCAACAACCGGGGGCTGTTCCTGGGCCGGGTGGTGCGCTACCACTCCCGCACCGGGCGGGCGGAAGTGGCTCTGGAAGAGCCTCTACGGGTGGGGGACGGGGTGGAGGTCTGGGTGAGCCGGGGTGGCCGGGTGGGTGTGGAAGTGCACTCCATCCGGGAAAAGGGGCGGGAAGTGGAAGAGGCTCCCGCCGGTGCAGTGGTGGAAGTTCCCCTGCCCCGCGAAGTGCGGCCCCAGGACCGCCTCTTTAAGACCCATGATGCCGCCCTGGTGGAGCGGGCCCGGGCCACCTTTGCTTCACCCCGGGAGGTACGCAAGTTTCCGGTAACCTTTTATGTCCGGGTGCGGCAGGGGGAGCCGGTGCAGGTGCGGGTGGAGGATGATACCGGCTGCAGCGGGTGGGGTGCCGGGCATACCCCCGCAGTACCGGCAGTTAAAAGACCCCTGACTCCGGATTTTTTAAAGGGTCAGCTTGACCGCCTGGGGAATACCCCTTTTGTTTTAAAGGACGTGCACTTCGAGCTGGACGAGAATGTAATTGTACCCGTGGGGGAAATTAACGAGGCCCGCCGCCGGGCCATTGAAGAACTGGAGGCGGCCAGGAGCGAAGCGGCCCGGCCGGCTCCCCCTCTGCCGGATGACACCTTTGCCCGGAGGCTGGCGCAAGCCCGGCTGCAGCTTACGGGCCGGGACCTGCCCCCGGAGTGGTCACCCGGCAGGGAACCCTTAATATCCATAGCGGTTACCGACCTGGAATCCCTGGAAGCAGCCGTTGGCGCCGGGGTGGACCGGGTCTATTTCGGAGGGGAAAGTTTCCGCTCCGGCCCCCCCGTGGGAGAGGAAGAAATCCGCCGGGGAGTGGAAATATGCCGGGAGCACGGGGTTTCCTTCGTTCTCTCCACCCCCCGTATAATCCATGACCCGGAAATGACCGCTGTACTGCGGCGGCTGGAACTGGCCTCGGGGCTTCCGGTGCAGGGTGTCCTGGTGGGAAACCTGGGATTACTTGAACCGGTAAGGCGTACCGGCCTGCCCCTTTATACCGACCTGGCTTTTAATGTCTTTAACCTCCGCACTGCCGCCTGGCTTCTGGAACAGGGTGCCGTGCAACTGGCCCTTTCCCCGGAATTGACCCTGGGGCAGGTGGCCGGCCTGGTGAAGAGGGGCCGGTTTGCCGCGGAGGTCCTGGTTCAGGGGGCAGTGGAATTGATGATTTCCCGCTACTGCGCCCCGGGCAGCCTGCTGGGCGGGCTGGCGCCCGGCCGTAACTGTGCCGGTCCCTGTCGGGGCAGGCGCTGTGCCCTCAAGGACCGGGTGGGGGCTGTTTTCCCGCTGGAGATGGACCAGTTTTGCCGCATGCACCTGTTTAATTCCCGGGATCTCTGCCTGGTGGATGAGGTGCACAGGCTTGCTGAAATCGGGGTGGCCTCGCTGCGCATTGATGCCCGGGGACGGGGGGCGGAATATGCCCGGGCTACCGTAAGGGCGTACCGCCGGACCCTCTCCCTGAATCCGGCCGGGGATGGCGGTGAACTTTCCCGCCTGCGGGAACGCCTGCAGCAGTACAGTCCCGCCGGCCTCACCAGGGGCCATTACTACCGGGGGGTGGAATAACCCCCCTTTTTAAACTGTCGGCGCGGAGCACTGGAGTGAGCGGGGACAGCGCCGCACCCTTTAAAATTTCCCGGGTGCAATTAACCGGCGGAAGTGCTATGATAATAGGGGATCAACTATGGATGAGCGCACATTAAAACGCCTGGAATACGATAAAGTGCTGGAACACCTGGCCCGGTACACCATTTCTTCCCTGGGCCGGGAAAGGGTACTTTCCCTGCGCCCGGTTACCGACCGGCAGGCCATTCAAACCTGGCAGGCCGAGACCACCCAGGCCAGGGAACTCCTGCGCCTGGAGCCCGGTGCTGATTTTGGCGGGTGGCACGATATTCGCCGCCAGCTGCAGAGGGCCGTCCAGGGGGCCGTGCTGGAGTCGCAGGAGCTCTTTGAAACGGGTCAGACCCTGGGAGCCCTGCAGAGGATCAGAAAGTTTTTTGCCGGGCGTGCGGGGCGCTATCCCCTGCTGGAAGAAATAGCCTTCAAGATTGGTAATTTCAACGAGCTGGAAAGGAAAATTAAAAAAGCCATCCTGCCCGGGGGTGAGATTGCCGACGACGCTTCCCCGGCACTTTCCAGCATCCGGCGCCGGCTCCTGCGCGCCCAGCAGCAGGTCAGGGAGTTGCTGGAAAATATTATCCGTTCTCCTGCCTACCAGAAGTATCTCCAGGACCCGATAGTGACCATCCGGGAAGGGCGCTACGTGGTGCCTGTGAAACAGGAATACCGGTCCCAGGTTCCGGGCATAATCCACGACCAGTCGGCCAGCGGCGCCACCCTTTTTATTGAACCCATGGCCGTGGTGGAAAGCAATAATGAGGTGCGCCGCCTTCAGGTGATGGAAAAACAGGAAATCGAGAGGATTCTGGGGGAACTTTCCCGGGCTGTCGCGGCAAGGGGTGAGGAACTGGCTCAGTCCCTGGAGGCCCTGGGACAACTGGATTTTATCCTGGCCAGGGCCCGTTACAGCGAGCACCTGGACGCTGTGGAACCCCGGCTGCTCCCGGCTCCCAGGCTGAACCTGCGCCAGGCCCGGCACCCGTTGCTTACCGGTGAGGTAGTCCCCATCTCGGTTCACCTGGGTTACCAGTTTGACACCCTGGTTATCACCGGGCCCAATACCGGTGGGAAAACCGTAACTTTAAAGACCATCGGCCTTTTAGCCCTGATGGCCCAGTCGGGCCTGCACATCCCTGTGGCCGTAGGTAGTGAACTGGGTGTTTTTAACGCCATCTTTGCCGATATCGGGGATGAACAGAGCATTGAACAATCGCTGAGCACTTTTTCCTCTCACCTTACCAATATTGTGGGCATTTTAAACCAGGCCGGGCCGGGCAGCCTGGTGCTCCTGGATGAACTGGGAGCCGGCACCGACCCGGATGAAGGGGCGGCCCTGGCGCAGGCCATCCTGGAGAGGTTGCATGAAATGGGCGCCAGGACCGTGGCCACAACGCACTACAGCCAGTTGAAGAACTTTGCCTTTACCCGGGAGCGGGTGGAAAACGCCAGCGTGGAATTTGACGCCGTTACCCTGAAGCCCACCTACCGGCTGCTGATTGGCAAACCCGGCGCGAGCAATGCCTTTGAGATTGCCCGCAGGCTGGGCCTGGCTCCGGATGTGGTTGAGCGGGCCAGGAGCTTTATGACCGTGGAACAGGTGCAGGTGGCCGACCTCATGCAGCAGCTGGAGCGGGCCCGCCAGCAGGCTGAGCGGGAGCTGGAAGAAGCCAGGCGGGTCAGGGAGGAAGCCGAAGAGCTGAGAGCCCGTTACCGGGCTTTGAAGGAGGAACTGGCTGCCCGGCGGGAGAACCTCCTGTCCCGGGCGCGGGAAGAAGCCAGGCTGCTTGTAAAAAGGGCCCGGCAGGAGGCGGAGGAGGCCATAAGGGAACTGCGGGCACGCCTGGCCGATGAAGCGGCCAGGGTGCGGGAAGAGGCCATTCGCGAGGCCAGGGAGAAGCTGGCGGGAATGCAGGAGCGCCTGCAGCCGGAGCCTGCCGCTTCTGCTCCTCCAGGAGCGGGGGCGGTTCCCAAAACGGTAAGCGTGGGCCAGACGGTCTTCCTGCCCCGATTCAACCAGACGGGTACTGTGGTGGCCCCGCCGGAGGATGGAGAAGTACAGGTCCAGGTAGGCATGATTAAAATCAATGTTCCGCTGGGGGAACTGCGCCTGCCTGCGGGGGAGGAAAGTTCCCGGGGAGAGGTAAGGGTATCTGCGCTGATGGAGGATAAAGTACGCTCCATTTCCACCCGGCTCGACCTGCGGGGCCTGCGGGCCGAGGAAGCGCTGCAGGAAGTGGAAAAATACCTGGATGATGCCACCCTGGCCGGTTTGTCCCGGGTTTTCCTGGTGCACGGCAAGGGAACCGGGGCCCTGCGGGCGGCCATCCAGCAGCGGTTGAAAACAGACCGGCGCGTGAAGTCCTTCCGCCTGGGCGAACACGGCGAAGGTGGTACGGGCGTTACCGTCGTGGACCTGGCTTGAAAGGGCAGGGGGCTGCCGTAGCAGCCCCCTGCCTTAACTTATTCCCGTGCCCGGGGATTTCTTGGGCCTGACAACCAGCCGGGACCGTTAATTTGTTCCCGCAGCAGCCCCACCGGCCCCTGGTTGCTGCCCGGCTGCTCCTGCTGCTCCGGAGGCGGGATTATTTCCCCGGGTTGTTCGCCGGGCTGGGCCGGCTGGTCCTGGTTTTCCGGCGGTGTTGCTTCTTGCGGGGCCGTGTGCAGCGTGCAGGTTGCCGTGGGCACGCGCTGGGCGTAATCCTGGACATAGCTGGGCACGCTGTAGGGCAGTTTAATCATCACCCTGGTGATCCGTTCCGGGCAGTACTGGCTGGGAAGCAGGCCGGTGGTGGCACATACTTCCACCAGCACATGGGTGTTATCAACCCTGGTGGGAACGGTTCCCCGGGCAAAAATGTCGGTTACCAGATCGGAAGGCGGGGTGTTGGGACCCGGCAACAGCCCCGATTTTCCATCCACAGTGGCGGTGACAATTCCCTCCGGCCTGGGGAACTGGTGCACCGGTACGTCCTTGAGCGCCTCGGACATGATCTGGCGCCAGATGAGGGCCGGGTAGCGCCCGCCAAATTCCTGGGGCATGGCCCTGGGCTTATCGTAACCGATCCACACCACTCCCACCAGTTCCGGTGTATACCCGGCAAACCACAGATCCTTGCCCTGGTCCGAAGTACCCGTTTTGCCCGCCGCCGGCCGGCCTATCCTGGCGTTGGTGCCGGTGCCGCTTTCGATCACCGTTTTCAGCATGTCCGTGATCAGGTAGGCGGTGGTGGCCTTCATGGCCCGGACCGGTTTGGGCTGGTATTCATAGAGGACATTGCCGCTGGCATCCTCCACCCGGGTGATGGCTGTGGGTTCCAGGTAAATACCCTGGTTGGCGAAGGCACTGTAGGCAGCAGCCATCTGCAGGGGGGTGACGCCTTCGTGCAGCCCTCCCAGGGCCATACTCGGGCCGTGGGTTGCGGGGTCCAGGTTGATACCCAGCCCCCGGGCAAACTTGATGGCGCTGGCAATTCCCACGTGCTCCATAAGTACCCTTACGGCCACCACGTTGATGGAACTGGCAATGGCGGTGCGCATGGTGACCAGCCCCCGGTAGCGCCCGTCGTAGTTCCGGGGGGAGTAATTGCCGTACTTTACCGGAATATCATCGATTACCGAGGCCGGGGCCATCCCTTTGTATTCAACGGCCGGACCGTAAGCTATGATTGGCTTGAAAGTTGAGCCGGGTTGCCTTCCCGGGGGCATGGTGGCCCGGTTCCATTGCAGCCGGTGGGTGTGCTCCCGGCCGCCCACAATGGCCTTGATGTACCCGGTATGGGGGTCTATGACCACCGCTGCTCCCTCGGGCTGGAGAACACCCTGGCTGTCCCTGACCGAGGCCGGGTAGTTCCGCGGGTCGGACATGGCCTTTTCCGCGGCTTCCTGGATTGCCGGGTCCAGGGTGGTGAATACGTGCAGCCCTCCTTTAAAGACCTGCTCCGTCCCGTACCTGTTCACCAGCTGCTCGGTCACGTAATCGATAAAAAAGGGGTAGGGATACTGCTGCTTGCCTCCCGGTTTGAGCATCTCTTCCAGCGGGATGGCCCTGGCCTGTGCCGCCTCTTCAGCAGTAATGAAGTTGTACTTCACCATATTGTCCAGTACCAGATCGCGCCGCTTTTTTGCCGCTTCCGGGTTGACGAAAGGATCGTAAGCACTTGGTGCCTGGATCAATCCTGCCAGGAGAGCGCCTTCGGAAAGGGTAAGGTCCCTGGCCGGCTTGTCAAAATAAGTCTCGGCGGCAGATTGAATGCCGTAGGCTCCCGCTCCGAAGTAAACCTTGTTTAAATACATTTCCAGGATTTCGTCCTTGGTATAGCGCCTTTCCGTGATGATGGCCAGGATTACCTCCTGGATTTTCCTTTTGATGGTCCGCTCCGGGGTCAGGAAGGACAGCTTGACCAGTTGCTGGGTAATGGTGCTCCCGCCTTCCTGGATGCGGCCGCCGGTTATATCCGTCCAGGCCGCCCGGATAATTCCCCGCAGGTCCACGCCGTGGTGCTGGTAAAACCGCACGTCCTCGATGGCCAGGAAAGCTTCCCGGACATGTTCGGGTATTTCTTTTAAGTCCACCGGCACGCGGTTTTCCTCGCCCACCCTGGCGACCAACTCCCCGTTCTGGTCATAGATGGAGGTGGATGCGCCGGAAAGAAGCTTTTCTTCACTCCAGGCGGGCAGGTCTTTGATGCTTATGACAACCAGTCCCAATGCTGTTACACCGCCGGCAATTACCAGCAGCAGGACTAAAGATAAGAACAGGCGAAAGATATTTAGCCTTCTCCTTTTCTTTCTGGCCAATGTACATGCCTCCTGTAGATTTTCATACCAGCATTATATCATAACTGGCACAAAAGTTTGATCCTTTCCCCCTGCCCGGGGGAATACCTATTCAGGCCCTTGATACTGAGCGGGCCGTTTGGCGGCCATGGATTTCCAGGTACGCCGGGATCCCGCCCGTGTCCGGGCCAGGCGCCGGTTTGCCTGCGGAGCGGGCGGTCCTGCATGGTTACCTTGTCAGGCAGTTCCACGTTTTGATATAATGAAGGGACGTGGAATGGGTAGGAGAAGGGAGAAGAAAAATGCTCGGTGTGGAAAAACAGCTGGAGATCATCAGGCGGGGTGCGGCGGAGATTATTTCTGAGGAAGAGCTGGAGCAAAAGCTCAGGCGGTCTCTTTCTACGGGCCGTCCCTTGAGGGTAAAGCTGGGCCTGGACCCGACGGCTCCCGATATTCATCTCGGGCATACCGTGGTACTGCAGAAAATGCGGCAGTTCCAGGAACTGGGGCATGAGACGATTATCATTCTGGGCGATTATACAGCCCGCATAGGCGATCCCACGGGAAAGACGGAGACCCGCAAGCAGCTGAGCGAGGAAGAAGTGCTGGCCAATGCCCGTACTTACGAAAAGCAGATTTTTAAAATTTTAGATCCCGGAAAGACCAGGCTGGTTTTCAACAGCCAGTGGCTGGCCTCCCTGACCTTTGCCCAGGTTATCGAGCTGGCGGCCAAGTATACGGTTGCCCGCATGCTGGAACGGGAGGATTTTGCCCGCCGGTTCCGGGAAGGCCTGCCCATCAGCATTCACGAGTTTTTCTACCCCCTTATGCAGGGTTACGACTCGGTTGCTTTAAAGGCGGATATTGAACTCGGGGGTACGGACCAGAAGTTCAACCTGCTCATGGGCAGGACGCTGCAGAGGGAGTACGGCCAGGAGCCCCAGGTGGCCATTATGATGCCCATTCTGGAGGGCCTGGACGGGGTTCACAAGATGAGCAAGAGCCTGGGAAATTACATCGGCATTGACGAGTCGCCCCGGGAGATGTACGGGAAAACCATGTCCCTGCCCGATGAGCTGATGGTGCGTTATTTTGAACTGGTTACACCGGTACCCCTGGAAGAGGTACGCCGTATCGAGGCCGGCCTGGCAGACGGCAGCCTGCATCCGCGGGACGTCAAGATGCGGCTGGCCCGGGAAATAGTATCCTTTTACCACGGGGAAGAAGCGGCTTTAAAGGCCGAAGAAGAATTCAAGCGCGTCTTCCAGCAGCGTGAACTGCCCGATGAAATTCCTGAATTTCGTATAACGCCGGACATGCTGGAAGACGGCAGCATCTGGCTGCCCCGGCTGCTCCAGCAGGCCGGCCTGGTTTCCAGTACCAGCGAGGGCAGGCGGTTGATCCAGCAGGGAGGAGTCAGGGTTAACGGGGAAAGGGTTGACGACCCCAACTTTAAGCTTGTTCCGGCCGGCGGGATGATCATCCGGGCCGGCAAGCGGAAATTCTTAAGGATTATTTGCTGATAAGCGGTAGAAATTAAGCCGGCCCGGTGCCGGCTTCTGATTATCTTTATGTGCCCTGGTTTTAAAGGAGGAGCGACCTGGAGTGAGCGCTGCCGGGCCAGGCCCGGGCGACGGGATGAGGCGGGGCCGCGGACAGGATGTCCGCGGAGGCCACCTGAACACAGGAGGTGTGAATGTGGCCGGTACCCGCCGAAGACCGGAGCCGGGGCCTTTTGGCCCGGCCAGCGATACGACCGGGAGCGACGACTAAAACCAGGGCACATCCCGGAAATACTTTGTCTGCAAGCTGAAACCGGCCCGGTGCCGGCTTGATTTTTTTGGCGGGGTGTCCAGGCCGGCTTACATATAATATTTGCAGGGACAATGGTTACCGCTTATACTTTCCCGGCCGGGAGATGCTCTCCCCTCGCCGAAGAGGTGATTTGCTTGTATAGAAGGCGCAGGAATTACCGGGCCTTTATTTTTCTAACCCTGATTTTTTTCCTGCTTCTGGGCCTAGTGGTTTGGATTGACCGGGTTTTACAGCCCACCATCTTTAAAATAGCCGAAACCCGGGCCGTTCAAATGGCCACCGAAGCCATAAACCGGGCGGTACAGCAAAGGGTTTACAACAGCAACCTGCAGTACCAGGATTTCGTGCAGGTGCACAAGGATGCCCAGGGGCATATAGTATTAATGCAGGCCAATACCATAAAAATCAACCAGTTTGCTGCCGACGTTACACTAATGATTCAATCTGCCCTGCAGCAGCTATCCCGGGAATCCCTGCGTATACCCCTGGGGCAGGTTACCGGTACCCAGCTGCTGGCCGGCTACGGTCCCCGCATTCCTGTTAACATTGTGCCGGTGGGCAGCGTGCGGGTTAAGGTGGATGACCGCTTTGAACAGGCGGGTATCAACCAGACGCGGCACCGTATATACCTGGATTTTAATGCCGAAGTGCGTATTGTAGTGCCCCCCCGCAGCGCTACTGCACAGGTGGCCAGCCAGGTACCACTGGTGGAAAGCATTATCGTGGGCCAGGTGCCGGGCACCTTTGTCAATATTTCCGGGGGGTTGTTGAGCGGACAGGGCGTTGGCTCCGGTAATAATCCGTAAACGCATAAAAAGCAACCTTTCTGGAGAAGATACGGGGAAAAATGCTGGCGGCAAAAACGCAAGGAGCCTGTCTTTATTATGCCCGGCCCGGCGCGCCTGGCGCTGCCGGTATTGCTGGCAGAAATTACAGGTTGATCTTTAAAAATCTCTTGTGATACTATTAAAAAGCGTCGCGCTGAAAAGCGTGAAAAACTCAAAGGGAAAACCACTTGACGAAATTGGAAAACCAATGTTAACATATTTTTAACAAGCTTGCCTCCCGGCATGAAAAAAGTGTTGACAGAAGTCGGAGAGGCGAGTAAAATACAAAAGTGTTGGTCCTTGAAAACTGAACAGGGAGGTAGGCGGATGTGCAGCGGGCAAGGCTGTGCATCTGGTGAGGAAGAGCGTGTGCGGGAGTGATTCTGGGACAAAGGATTAGATGGAGAGTTTGATCCTGGCTCAGGACGAACGCTGGCGGCGTGCCTAACACATGCAAGTCGAGCGGTCCACCGTTTTGTCTGGTTTATACCGGATGGGCGGTGGATAGCGGCGGACGGGTGAGTAACGCGTGGATAACCTGCCCATTAGACCGGGATAACGCTGGGAAACTGGCGCTAATACCGGATACGCTCCTTACCCCGCATGGGGTGAGGAGGAAAGGGGAAACCCGCTAATGGATGGGTCCGCGTCCCATTAGCTAGATGGTGGGGTAACGGCCTACCATGGCGACGATGGGTAGCCGGCCTGAGAGGGTGACCG
>NZ_JMLG01000011.1:0-56663 GCF_000686645.1 Desulfofundulus thermocisternus DSM 10259 | reverse complement strand
GATAAGACTACTTCGTGGATATATATCTTTATCAGTTTTCCATCAACCGGCAGCAGCCACTCTTTCCAGTCGTACTGCATCTGCTCACCCGGGCCGGTTTCTACCCGGGTGGTGGCTAATTTAGCGGTCTTATCATTTTCTTTAAGTTCTCGCAGATAGCGGTGTACACTGGACAATGAGCCGTTGTAGCCTTTTTGAACCAGTTCTTTGTGTATTCTTGTGCCAATATAACCCTTATTAAGCATGGCCTGGATTTCTTCCCTGTACCGGTCCAGTTGTTTTTCATACTTCCTGGCTTTAAATTGTGGCGGGTTGGCGTCTTTAAGATACTTCTTAACGGTATTCCTGGATATACCCAGTGTCCGGGCTATTTTCCTGATGCTGACCCCCTGGGTATGCAGTGCTTTGATGCGTTGCCATTTGTACATGCTTACCACCTCTTTTGCCTCCCCCTCTCGAGGGAGATTTTATCATGAGGTGGGTCAGTTTTATTTGACGATCGGGGGTCAATTCTATTTTACGATCTACAATGAATTCGCCGGGCAATGTTAATTATTGCTATTCAGACACAGGGAAAGATTGTAAATGCCGCTTTCTTCCGTTTTGCTTATTTTACCGTCCTACCGTTGAACAGTCAATTTTTCCCGTAGATCTCTTTCCTGATCAGAGGCCTGCTTTGTGTTTCACGCCCGTGACAAGGATTGTCAGACTTTACAATTTTAGGGCTGACAGGGTGCTGGCGTTAACCATACGTCGGCATTCTTCCGGGTCTGGTCTTTTTCTTCCAGCCCAACTCTTTTTTCAGTTCCTCGTAAACATGAAATACAATCGGACAGACGGCATAATTATCAATTACACTAATTAACCGGAAAACAAAACCCTTTTTGTGCAAGTGAGGATAACTCCTGCAATCACCGGGACGGTATGAATATTGCGTACACAGATTGTCCTTTAGAAACGGGCAGGGTTTCTGGTTGAACACATAGTCGTTTTCAACTTCTTTCAAGTATTTCTCTATAAATTCGGAAACCGGAATACCCGTCCCTTGAGATAACCTCGTGATATCTTTATCGTGCAGAACTGGACTGCATTCCCGGCAACAGTTGGCGCACTGTTTGCAGTCAATCTGCGAAGAAATATCTTTATATAACTTGTGTACCAGGGAATCCACTTCTTCACCCGCAATCCTGGTTTTTAAAAAGGAACGGAATTCCCAGTTTTCATCTTCTTTCTGCGCGGCTATTAATTTAAGCTTTTCCGGCGCAATTTCAATAACCATAATTGGCTCACCTCAAAGAATGCCTTTTAGAAAACGTTATCAAAGCGTATAAAAAACAACCGGCAGGTTTTGGGGCAAAGAAAAGGCTTAAGCCGTGCAGCAACTGGCTCTTGAGCTATTGGATTGACAATATTGGTTTTATACTGTAAGCTAAACATAGAGGTGAACCTTATGGAAAACATCATTAATGTGGAAAATGCCAGGCGAATTCTGGGGGATTTGATCAGCCGGGTAAACGAAAATAAACAACCGGTAGTCATCACCCGGCGCTCGAAGGAAAAGGCCATTCTTTTAGATTATGATGAGTACGTGCGATTGAAAGCCCTGGCCGAAAAGGCAAAGGAAGACCGGTTAATCGAAGCCCTGGAGAAGATCCAGCAAGCAGTCGCCGAAGCCGGTATTTCCTATGAAGCAGTCACCGAAGCCATTCGCGAGGTTCGTTCCAGATGAAAGTCGTTATGGACACAAATATACTGGTATCAGCCATCGGTTGGACTGGTCCCCCGCACCGGTTGCTAAAAGCATGTATAGGGGGAAAACTAAAGCTTTTTATCAGCCCGGCTTTGATCGAAGAATTGATCCTGGTTATAGCCCGCCCGAAGCTTAAAGTGGTCGCCGCTCATCCTGATTTGCCCCGGATAATATCCTGGTTGTGCCAACCGGAACGTCTAATTATCCCCCGGCAGCAGCTAAATGTCATCACGGAAGACCCCGCCGACAACAGGGTTCTCGAGTGTGCACTGGAGGCAGGCGCCGGGGCCATCGTTTCCGGCGACGAACACCTGCTGGATTTGAAAATCTTTTCTGGCATCCCCATCCTGAAGGCTACCGAAGCATGCCTGGCCTGGAAAATTACCTGACTAAAAACCGGACTTCGGGCTTTTCCCGGTTCTGTGGCTCGAGAAGGGTGTGCTCCCATTTGCCTGCACTGTTTACCTGCACCCGGGGAGGAATAAAAATGCTTCTCGAGAGCGAAAAAATTATCAGTGAAATTAAACACCATGTCCAGGACCGGCCACAGGTGGCCGTAGCCTATTTGATGGGGTCTTATGCCGGGGGCACGGCCACACCTTTGAGTGATGTGGATGTGGGCATCGGCCTTTACCCCTCCCTGTGCCCGAACACAGACGACGCCCTGGACCTGGCAGCGGCACTGGAATACTCCCTGACGGAGGCGCTTTTTCCCGGTTATGACCCCGAACCCTGGGCGGAATGGCTCTTCACCCCGGTGGAAGTGGTGGTGCTGAACGCACCCCACACCCTTTCTTCCCTCCCCTGGATGCTGGCCGGCGCCCTGCCGGTCCACACCCCGGATCCCTCTTTTAAGGTGGAACTGGAAAAGCTGGCTTTCCGACGCGGCCGCCCCACGCCGGAAGAGGCCACCATTGCCGCCTGGCGGCTAAAGGCAACCTGGATCGTCCGCACCGCCCGGGGCCAGGTTATTGCCTCCTATGAGGGCATTCTGCGCACCTGCCTGAACCTGGCCCACCGGGCGGTGGTCAGGCTGGGGCTACCCGTGCCGGAAGAACGGCAACAGCTGCCCCTGGTACTGTACCGGGCCGGCATCATTACCCGGCGGGCGGCTTCCTTTATCACAGAAGCCATCAATATACTGTGCCACGACCGTGTAAACTTCCAGGCGTGGGAATACCTGCACCATAACCTCCACCTGCTGGCCGACTATGCCCTGCAGGTGGAAGACGCCCTGGAAAGGACCGTGAAGCAGCAGCGACCGGCGAGATAGAGCCTTGCGGCGCCACCATAATGGCCGCTTCATCCTCACTGATGGCCAGCAGGTCCAACGTTCCGCCCGTCCCACCAGGGGTCCCAGACTTTCTGCAAAAGGAAGGAATGGCCGGATTGGCCTCCATAAGGTAGGGAAATTCATCAGCACCACAATAAGCCGCTCCTGCCGGGCCAGCCCGCCATAAAACGGAAGGCAGCCTCCCCAGGAAGGAAAGGGAAAAACCGTTTCTGCCTGTCCGTAGGCCTGCTCCCACAGCCGCTGCGAAAAAGCGGCCAGCTGCTCCCGGTCGGGTGCCAGAGGGGCACAAAAAAGACGTGTCTCTTCTCCCGGCAAAAAAACCTGAGCAGTTCCGTCTTCCCCACCTGCCGGCGGCCGTATAACACCAGCAGCCCGGCACGACCGCTTCTATAGGCTTCCTCCAGCCAGTTTAGTTCAGCTTTCCGGTTTACAAAAGTCACAGCATCACCTCATTGAGCAAATACAACTTAATCATAACATGATTAGTCTAATCAAGATTATACTATATAAAATAACCGGATTCCATTTACGAATACAATTAACAACATAGCAACAAAAAAACAACCGGTAATCATCCCCCGGCGCTTGAAGGAAAAGGCGCACAAACCCTTGAACCCATCCATCATTTTTAAAAGGTGTTTTTAACTTTCCTTCCATTCAATAATATTTGATCCCAGTTGCTGTAATGTTTCTTTTACCTTGCTATCTAGAGTATTACGGTCAAAGCCGTTTTCTGTCTCAGCCTTAATTTCGAGAGTAATCTCAGGATCAGAACCGCATGCTTTCAAGGGCCGGATAACACCGGTGACAATCTGCGAGAGCTTATCCCAGGGAATAGTAGCTTTGATGCTAACCCGCCTAACCTTAGATGACGGTGTTAGGGTAGTTATATCCTCCCCTGGCTGAACGGTTATATCCCGTTCGTCTTTTCCAACCGAAGCACTTCCTCCATTTTCTCCTATATTGCTACTGCTTTTAGGAGGCTTAGTATATATAAAGGAATAAGCCTTCTTCTTCTCCTCCTCGGCGTTCTCCGGCCGGACAACGACGGCATCCAGGGATAAATCCGGAGGCGTTTCATTAAAATAGAGGGCAGAACCCACGCGGACCCCCAGCAGTCCAGTTCTTACACCCTGTCTGACCGCTTCGAGCAGGACTTTTTCGCTCTCCAGGCAGGGCAATCCGGGCGTTTTTAAGAAAACATCATAAACTTCCTGAACTGTTTTTTCTGTTTCCTCTTCACCAAAGGCCCGGTCCAGCACAAGTTTAGGGGTCAGGGATGATAAAATGCGTTCCTCGTCTTTTAGATACTGCCAGACACGCTGGCTTAAGGAAGTGCTCTGCCCTGAAGCAGGGATACCCATATCCCGCCAGGTAACGTCCCCGTTACTGCGCCAGGCTACGTGTCGGTAGGCGGTCATAATAGTATGAGGAAGGCTTTTTCTGGCATCATCCAGTTTGTTCTTCAATTCCTGCCTGGCGCCGGACGACAAAGAGAGCTCCGCATCACCAGAAATGTCCTGCAGGGCCAGGAAGCGCCTGAACTGTTTTTCTAAGCCGGCATAGGAACTTGCATCCAGGGCCACGACGAACAGCGTGTTGCGGTAAATGCGAAAAGTAGAGCCGGCATTATCAAAAATCTCCCGAACCAGCTGCGAGGTTTCTTTATCCCCGTATTTCTGACCAGGCTCCAAAAGTATAAGTTTAAGCATCCGGTTGTCAGGTATATCCCCCGGACTGTCAGGCCACAGGTAGATGTCAATAGGAGCTCCCCTGGCCATGCGGTTCAAATGATCAAACAGGCTTTCACGGACCTGTTCAGGGGCGATGGCCTCTTCTTTATCGACAATGATGCGGTTGAGATTCGGCTGGTTTTTAAAGCTGTAAAAGCGCTTTTCGGTATGGAAAAACCACAGGGAATCTTCCAGCTTGCTGACGGCGTCGCCGACAATAGTAGGGGGAATGCCTTCCCGCAGGAGGGCCACCCTGAGCCAGGGAAGGTTGACGCCCCGGCGCTCCCCGCCGCTGAAGGAATAGAGAAAGACCGACGTGGCAATCCCTTTCGCAATGCCGTACTTTTCGTATTCGCTGCCCATTTCCTGGTCTATCCGCCGGGCTTTGCCGGCGATATCATAAGAAATAATGCTGTCATACTCATTGCCGATATGTTTAATGAATTCACGGCGAACTGGGGCATACCCCAGTTCGACCAGGGAAGAGTGGATCAACGACGCCGAGACCTTACGCTCATACAATTCTCCAATGACCTGGGCCAGGAGCCGCAGCACTCCCCGGGTGCGCTGGAAAGTGGGAAAAGAGCCCCAGCGCTCGTATAAGACGTCGATAAATTCCGGGTGAAAAGGATAGGCCCGCTCGATCTTCTCCCGGTAGGCCACATCACGCACCTCGGCAGGCACGTCGCTGCCCAGGCCCTGATAGAGGCGAAAATAGGCTTCCGCTACCTGGCGGTGTGTCCTGGGGTCACCCAGGTCTTCAAATAATCGCTTGCGGATAACTTCGTATATCTCTACTCCTTCTACCGGCACGTAAATGCTTTCCACCCGGCCCGATACCTTCTGCAGCTGGACCAGAGCTTTTTCCGCCTCTTCGTCATACTGCTCCAGGATGCTCGCGGGCAGCGTGAGTACCAAAACCGACTTCTCGGAGGCGGCCACTGCCTCCGACAGCTCCTGCAGGAAAGCCAAAGTCTGGCCCTGGGTTATCTTCTCGATCTTTTCCACCTGGTTGGCCTTGACAATGTACTGCAATAATTCGTCCATGAGGATTAAAGTTGGACCACTCCGCGCCAGGATCTCTTTGATCCGCTCTTTCCCCGGCGCTACTCTCCGGGCATCGTGTTCCCTGACAATTTCATAACAGCCGAGCTGGTGGGCAATTTCTCCCCAGGGCGTCCTGCCCTTAACGGGATCGGCTGTCGTCCCGGCAAAGGCCGCCACCCTGGCGCCGGAAAAGTTACGCCATTCTGCCAGCAATCCCTGGAGCTGCTCCAGGTGGTTGACCTGGTTATAAGACCTTACCAGGTGATACAGGGTTAAAAGGGCATGGGTCTTGCCGCCGCCAAATGGGGTCTGCAGCTGGATGACGGGGTCGCCTTTTCCCGTACCGAGGCGGGAAAGAACGTTTCGCGCCAGGTTTTGCAAGCCCGTGGTAAGGTAGGTCTTGGCAAAGAAAAGCCGCGGATCCCGGTATTCCTCGGGCGCCTCACCGCTCAACACGTCACCCAGATCGGCAGCAAAGACCGCCTCGCTGAAGGACTTCGCTTTAATATCTTTATGGGGTGTCACTACCTGCCACCAGGCCGGAAGAGTCATAAAACCGCCTCCTTAAAAATGCGCTACAAGTTGCTGCTAAAAAAGTGTTTGCTGGCCGCCGTTGGCCACCTTCTGGTAACCCTCCCGCCCGTACAAGAAGCCCTGGAGCATCTGTTTTTCCTTATCCCCGGGCGGCAGCACCTCGGAGAGGGCCTGGGCTACCTGCCAGAAGGCGTTATTATGGAGGTATCCCGTTGTGGTAAGGAGCTCGGTAATTTTTGACCGCTGGTTTTTCTCCCATAACAGGAGACAGGCATGGAGGATGTCGACCATATTATCAAACTTTCCTTTTTCCAGGAACCTGGCGCCCCGTTCTTTCGGCCCCAGCACGCTGATAAACTCCTTATCCTTTTTAATAAAGCCGCTGTTCCAGTACTGTGTGAGCTCGATGCCCACTGCGCTGGCCAGTTTTCTGGCCTCGTCAAAAATAATTTTAGCCCCGTTGTAGGTCCAGCGCCATAGGAGATAAAACCGGGTTTCCGCATCAATGCCGCCCAGATGGCTGTCTTTTAAGATTTTGGTCAGGGCGTACTCGCTCACGGTTTTGCGGACAAACTCCAGGAGATCGGCAGCCTTCACCTCTTCCCCGGCATAGGACTCCACCCGCTCATAGCGGCCGAAGACTTCCAGCGCCGGTCCGATGGCGGAAATGAAGAAATCGCTGCCGCCTATGCCGTCGTTCCAGAACTGTTCCAGCTTTTCCCGGATTCTTTCCTCCACCTGGGGCTTGATCTCGTTGAAATAGGCAGTTTCCTTTTTCGCCCGCTTGCGGCAGACCATATAGATGGACGATGCCAGGGCCGCAGATTCTTTTGCCCGCAGGCGAGCCTTCATCTCGGTATTTATGGGCCAGGAAGCGGTGAGGTACAAGCCGGAATGCAAAAGGGCGTTAATAATTGTCTCCCAGGCGTCGGTAGTTTTGTGGGCAAAAACAATGACGGCAATGCCTTCTGGTTTCAAAACACGAGCAATTTCACGGAAGGCTTTGGCAATCATTTCCTCAAAAAACCTCTTACCTCCTTCAAATCCACCTTCCTCATGGGTGTAGGCGACGATTTCTTCGGACTTGGGGGTCAGCGGGGTGGCAAAAAGCTCAGGGTATGAATCACCCACCGTGCGCTTGAGCCACACATAGAAGAAGTCCGAAAGATAGGAATAGGGCACGTTGTCGTAGTACGGCGGGTCGGTGACCACGGCGTCGAAGTAGTTGTCGGGATACGGTAGAGACGTAGTGGAGGTCTGGGCGACGGTGGCGGGATTAGGTATAATTTGGGAACAATGCTCAATTATTCTAACCACCCATTCCTGCATATTCGGCCACCCAACATCAGTAAAAGGATTGACCTCTACATAGTCCCACACCATAGGCAATGCCTGCCTTCCAAAAACATGTTCAATTTTTTCCCCAACAACATTGTAAATGACTAAGTTAGCATTCTTATCCGCTAACCTGTCAAAGATAATTGCCAAATACGTCACCACTACCCTGGCGTACTCCTCCTCGTACCCCTCCGCCAGCATCAGCGCGTGGGCCTGCCGCACTTTATCCGCAAAGGTGAGCAGCGCCAGCTTCTGGCGGGGGTTGAAGAGGTCGCCCCAGGTATTCATTCCATAGACCCAAACGTTAATAACGCCAAAAGAAACCGGAACTCGTTTTAGGGGTTCATCCGGCACCGGCTCGAAGCCCCACTTGTCCCAAAGTTCCTCCCGCTTCTGCTCCAGGTACTTCTCGGCTTCCCGGAAAACCGCCATGTCCTTTTCCGTGACCAGGCGATAGGTCTTGCCCTGCCGGTCCGGGTGGTGCAGGACTACCGCTACCAGGCGCTGGCCGGCTACACCTTCCTGAAACTGCTTCCGCACCTCTTTGTCAGTCAATCCGCTGCCGCAGCAGGGGCAGACGGCTTTGGCCCGGGCTATTGTCCCTTCCTCCGGGTCAAAATCTATTTCGTCATCTAAGGCAATGGCAAACTCAACATTTTTACCCCGCGGCACGATGCGCAGGGCCACTTTTTTCTTTTCCTTTTTGGCCAGCCAGGTCTGGCGCATGAGGGGAATCTCGGCTCCGCAGGCGGGGTTCTGGCACTTCACCGTGCGCGCCCAGATATAGCCAACCGGTATGCTCCCGTCGGGGTCGGCCGGGTAAAAGTGGCCGATTTCTTTCCTTGCTTCCTCCAGCACCCATTCGCCCCAGCGACGGACATCCTCCAAGAGGGGATTGACTTTCTGCTCTATTTCGCCCACCGGCGTTTGCACTTTCCGCTTCTCCGGACGGCCGAACTTCTGGGGGAATTCCAGGGTGGCTTTTTCGATCAACACGGCCACCGGGTTGAGGTCACTGGCGTAAGTCTCGCACCCCAGACGCAGGGCCTCCAGGGGGATGGCCCCCCCGCCGGCGAAAGGGTCCAGGACCCGGGGCGGCCTGCCGCCGTTGGCCGCCAGGATCTCTTTCTGCGCCCGTTCGATGTAATGTGGATTTAAGGAGTTTTCCCATTTGGCAAGATCAGCAATAAAATCTGCCCGCGCGATCCGCCCGACCTCGTCTTCCGGCTCCGGGACCAGGGCGGCGTAGATGATGGCCCGCGAAGCCGCCAGCGGCCGCCTGGCCCACCAGATGTGTAACGTGGAAATGTGGCCGTGACGGATGTTTTTCTCCCTGGCCGACTGCTCGCTAACCTGTTTAACGGGGAAGGTTGTTTCTATAAAGGCTTTTTTATTACCCAACACCTGCACACTCCTTTTTGGCGTTTAGAGCAGCCCATTCAAGCCTTTTTGGCCGCAGGCCGCCAGTTCTTTACCACATAGCGCACGATTTCTACCTGCTCTTCGGGCCGCAGACAGGCAGCAGGGTTCTGGATCAGGTAGAGCTGCGGTTCTCCTGCCGCCTGCTCCACCACGTAGAGCCAGTATTCCGCGCCCAGGCGGTTGGCCATCACCCACTCGTTGGGGGTCAGGGCGATGGCGCCGGTCTTTGCCCGGGCTTTAACCTCGATGTAGCGATAATTGCCCTCCCTGTCGACGGAGCGGATATCATAACCCATGGCCTGGGCGGATACATCTTCCGGCTGCCGGCCCTGTTCCCGCTCATACTGCATGGCCAGGTCCATCCCTACCTGCTCTATAGCCGCATCGGCGGTCATCTCATCAGGCAGGGTATTCCCCGGCACCACCCGGACCACGGCGAGAAGCTCCGGCTCAGAAGGATAGAGGCTGGTCTGAACACGAATATCCTCCAGCAGGCGTTCCTTTTTGCGCTCCAGGTCTTCCCGCTTCCGTTGTTCCTGGATAATGGTTACCTCCGGAATATTTTCTCCTTTGATTTTCCGGGTTTCGTAATCGGCCAGCTTGCCCTCCGATTCGAGGATTAAGGTTTCAATAGACTTCAGGCCGTATTTTTCTTTGAGGGCGGCATCCTTCCTCCTCTGCTCCAGCAGTTCCTCCCTGTACGGCAGGACCTGCTGCTCTAAGGCAAAGGCCATAACCTCTTCCCTGGAAACCGTTAAAACAGGCGTTTCTGTACCTGGAGAAGAATTTTTACCCGGTTTCAAATCCCAGAGTAAGGAGGGGTTAACGGCACACAGGCGGCCGCCGGCATCCTGGTAAATGCAGAACAGCTTGCGGCCGGCAACATCTCCCCTCCCGTCCTTTATCTCGCCGGTCATGAACCATAAAAGCCCATCCTTTTTCCCGTCGGGATCGGTAAATATCGCCCCGCGGGAAGCCTCCTGCCGGTAGCGTTTGAATATAGTTTCCAGAACGGCCTCCATTAACGGGTGCCCCATGGTAACAAAATCGGCCTGCAAATTAAAAGCTTTTTCTTTCTCAAAGGCTACCTTCAGATATTCACGCTGCACCTCGCCGTATTTAACCTTAAATTCATAGGGCTGGTTGCGCACTTCAAAGGGTACTGATGTCACCCGCCAGAGACCGTCCTGCCTTTTCTCTATCTTGATCTCGAGTTTCCGGGCGGCCCGCAGGAAAAAACTTTCAATATACTCGGGCACCAGCCGGTTTTCCCGCGCAACCCGCTGCTCACCAACGATGCGGGAAAGGTCGATGTGGCGCGTGGCCAGGGCTTCCATCGTCGCCTCCCTGACCCTCCGGATGGCCTCCACATCGGGAACCCGCTCCATTTCGGCCAGAATATCATCCATCGTCCGCCGCCTGGCAATGGCGTCCAGAATAAGGTCTTTCAGGCTGGTGCCAGGGAGGACGTCACCGATGACGTCAAAAACACGGTCGGAACCCAGCTCCTCTTTCATGCGGTTCAGCTTTTCAAAGAGCTTTTCCAAGATCTTTCCTTCCAGGGTATCAACCGCCACCAGGTTGTAAATATGCACCTCGTGCCGCTGGCCGTAGCGGTGGATGCGCCCCATCCGCTGTTCCAGGCGGTTGGGGTTCCAGGGTATGTCGTAATTTACCATCAGCCAGCAGAACTGCAGGTTGATGCCTTCACCTGCCGCCTCCGTTGCCACCATGACCTGGGCCCTGTTTTTGAATTCATGCTCTGCCCGGATGCGGGCGTCCATGCCCATCCCGCCGTGAATAGTGGTAACGGTATATCCCCATTTTTTGTTGATTTTCTCTGCCAGGTACTCCAGGGTATCCCTGGATTCGGTGAAGATAAGGATTTTTGCCCCGGTTTCTTTAATTCTTTCGTCCTCGATGACTTCCCTGAGGCGGTTCAATTTGGTCTCGATTTCCTGCTTTTCAACCTCCCTGGCTAAATGAACAAGTTCCGTTAATTTATCAATTTCAAGCTTCAGTTCTTCCAGCGTTTCTGCTGAAGTCAGCTTTTCTAGAAGCTCTTCTTCTTTCTGCCAGCGCTGGTTTTCTTCCAGGTCTTCCAGATAATCTTCTGTATAACCATATTCCTGGAGAATCTGCCCCTTTTTATACAGCTCCTCCAGGCGAAGGTAGCGGCGCTCCAATGACTTGCGTACCGCCCTGACGCTTGAAGCCAGCCGCCGCTGCAGGATGGTCAGGGCAAAGGCGACATTGCGCTTCTCTTTCTGGAGGGCCTTGTTGAAGTTTTGCTCTACGTAATCGGTGACGGCGTTGTAGAGCATCTTTTCGGCATCGCTCAACCGGTACTTCACTGTCTCTACCTTGCGGGGCGGGAAAAGAGGGGTATTATCAAACCCTTTAAGATCTTCCTTAAGCCGCCGCAGGAAAAGCGGGTTATCCTTATTTTGGATGGAGGCAGCCAGCATTTCTGTACTGGCAAAAAAGCCCGGCTGGAGGAGGTCTAAAAACAGCCGGAAATTCTCGGGATCGCCACGATGGGGAGTGGCGGTAAGAAAGAGAAGGTATTTGGTGACCTGGGAAATCAGCTCCCCGAACTGATAGCGGGCGGTTTTGCTTATCTTTTCCCCGTATTTATAGGCAGACATCTTATGGGCCTCGTCCACAATGACCAGATCCCATGAAGAGTCCCTCAGGGCAAACATAACGTCATCCTGTTTGGCAAAATCCAGGGAAGTTATGATTTGATGGCGCTCGGTCCAAACGTTCTGGCCCCAGCTGGCGTTCATAACGCCGCGGTCGACAATTATAAAATTCTCCTGGAAGCGCTCTTTCATTTCCCTGAGCCACTGTTCCTTAAGGTGCCCGGGAACTATAATGAGCACCCTGTTAACCAGACCCCTGTATTTCAGTTCTTTTAAGAGCAATCCGGCCATAATGGTCTTTCCGGCGCCGGGGTCATCGGCCAGCAGGAAACGTATGTTGGGGTTTTTCAGTATGTAGTGGTAGACGGCTTCAATCTGGTGCGGCAGGGGGTCAACCTGCGAGACGCTCACACCATAAAGCGGGTCAAACTGAAAGGCATTGCGGATCCTGTTGCCCTCCAGGAAGAGGAATACATCCTCGGCATCGCCTGTAAACTCAAGGCGATGTTCCGATGACTTGGTAATGGCGGCCAGTTCATCAGGACTTAGAATGGAATCGTAGTATTTCTTTGAATTAACACCGACCGCCTCTAACTTGATCATCGGGCCAATAAACCTGACAGCCACCACTTTAACCGGTTCGGGGAAAATCGGGCCGCATACTATGTCCCCAATTTCCAGATTCATTCCTGCCTTCACTCCTCGGCAATGTATAGACTTTCCCTATTCCTGATTAGTTAGTTAAATTTTTGATCAGATACTTGAATTGCCTTGGATACATTTTATTTTTAAACCATATGCAAGAAAACCTGGATAGATAATGGGTTTATAGCCAATTCAACGAACCCTGACAAAAGTCCTGCTAAAACGGCAACTGCTGCAGCTCAAGATGTACAAACAATGGGTAAAAAAACAGGGCGAGGTTCCACCCCTTCTTCGCCCATGTCATTTTAAAGACTTATTACAATCCAGCGAATTATTGTTCATGGTGTTATCCAGATAATTGATAAACACATAACATGAAAACAAGTGTAAGGATCAAAGGTTAAATTTAATAACGAAATCTTTTACATACTAATTCTTTTATCATTTAAAATTGCCCAAATGTAAGCAGGTCCTCTCACAATATTATTGATTTTACCTGGATTATCAATAGGCATTAATTTAAAAGCTTTTTCAAAATCATTCTTATATAGTTTATAATTTGTTCTATCAGTTATAATACTTTTATCATTATTTAGGTAATATTTAAATTTTATTCCTGTTTTTGTATAAAAACTTTCACCTGCACATGAAATAATTCTATTCCATATTTCATCAAATACTCTAGTCATATTTTGTCACCCCAAAATATAATTAATAAAAATATTTTGCGTCAGGGTTATTTTCCTGATACTGACTCCCTGGGCATGCAGTGCTTTGAAACTGGCGAGGGGTCAGGCCAATCCGGTGGAGCACCGCCCAGAATTGGTTATCCCGCCCGGCGTAATAGGCTTTAATTTTGGCCGAACGGTTACCAGCCGCCGTCCCGCAGAAAACCACTTTAAGACCCGGTTTAAGGACGTCAGGAAGAATGTCCACTGGAAGGAGCCTCCAAAAATAAAATCTACATAGTGTTGCCCGGGAGAAAAAAGTTTTTAATAATTTTCTCATAAATACCATGTTTTCCTTCAAAAAGATGAAACAGGTCAGGGTAAAAGGACAAAGGGATAAGTGCGTAAGCCTTACCTTTTCAAGGCTTTGCCCTTATCCCTTTAATATATCCCTTTGGAAAGAAATTGGAAAGAAAGATTCAATGGAAATACCTTTAGCTCATATTCTATTACTCCCTACTCCACCGTTACGCTCTTGGCCAGGTTGCGGGGCTGGTCCACGTCGCAGCCCCTGACCACGGCCATCTGGTAGGCCAGGAGCTGCAGGGGGATCACGGCCAGCACAGGGGCCAGGACGGGGTTGGTGGGCGGGATGTAGAGCACGTGGTCGGCCACCTTTTCCAGTTCCTTCTGCCCCTCCATGGCCAGGGCGATTACCGTGGCGTCACGGGCCTTAACCTCTTTTATATTGCTCAGCGTTTTTTCAAAGAGGTTCTTTTGCGTGGCCAGGGCGACCACCGGCACGCCCTTTTCAATCAGGGCCAGGGTGCCGTGCTTCAATTCCCCGGCGGCGTAGGCCTCGGCGTGTATATACGAAATCTCCTTCAGCTTGAGGGAACCTTCCAGGGCCACGGCGTGGTCCAGGCCCCGGCCGATGAAGAAGACATCCTCCGCCCCGCCGTACATTCGGGCAAGGTCCTTGATCACGTGGCCGTTGTTCAGGATCAGCTCCGCCCGGCCGTCCAGCTGTTTCAACTCCCGGATGATTGCCTGCCTCTCCTCGACGGTCATGGTTCCCCGTACCGCGGCCAGGTGCAGGGCTATCAGGTACATGGCCACCAGCTGGGTGGTATAGGCTTTGGTGGAGGCCACGGCGATCTCGGGGCCGGCCCAGGTATAGAGCACGTGGTCGGCTTCCCGGGCAATGGAGCTGTCCACCACGTTGGTCACGGCCAGCACCGGGGCGCCCAGGCGCTTCGCTTCCCTTAAAGCCGCCAGGGTATCTGCCGTTTCACCGGACTGGCTGATCACTATCACCAGCGAGTTTTCATCAACAAGGGGCTGGCGGTAGCGGAATTCGGAAGCGATATCCACCTCCACCGGTACGCGGGCCAGCTGTTCGATGACATATTTGCCCACCAGGCCGGCGTGGTAGGCGGTGCCGCAGGCGGTGATAAATATTTTGTGCAGGGTCTTTAACCTTTCATCATCAAGCTCCAGCTCCTTGAGCACCACCGCCGAATCGTCACCGGCCAGGCGTCCCTTCAAGGTATCCCGCAGGGCCCGGGGCTGCTCGTGGATCTCCTTCAGCATAAAGTGGGCAAAGCCATTCTTTTCGGCCTGGGCCACTTCCCACTTCACTTCAAAGACCCGTTTTTCCACGGGTTCACCATGCCGGTTGAAAACCCTTACCTCTTCCGGTGTCAGAACGGCCATCTCGCCATCGTCCAGGATGTATGTGCGCCGGGTATGGGCCAGCAGGGCCGGAATATCGGATGCCAGGAAATTTTCGCCCTGCCCGAGGCCCACCACCAGGGGGCTGTCCTGGCGCACGGCCACCAGCTTATCCGGCTCGCCGGCGGCCAGCACCACCATGGCGTAGGAACCCCGGATGCGTTCCACCACCCGGCGTACCGCCTCTACCAGGTCCCCCTGGTAAAAGTGTTCCACCAGGTGGGGCAGCACCTCCGTATCCGTTTCGGAAGCAAACCGGTGGCCCCGGGAAGCCAGCCATTCCTTCAACTCCAGGTAGTTCTCGATAATCCCGTTGTGCACCACGGCAAAACGTCCGGAACAATCAATGTGGGGGTGGGCATTGGTATCCGAAGGGCGGCCGTGGGTGGCCCAGCGGGTGTGCCCGATACCGGTATGTGCCTGCCCGTTATGATCCCGCAGCATTTCCGCCAGGCCGGCCAGCTTGCCCGCCCGCCTGTATACTTCAATAACCCCGTTTTCCAGAACGGCAATGCCGGCCGAATCGTAACCGCGGTATTCCAGCCTGGCCAGCCCGCCGAGAAGTATGGGTACGGCCCGCCGGGGGCCGGTATAGCCAACGATGCCACACATATGAAAAACCTCCAGCAGCAAGGTATTGATCCAGTAATTAGAAATGCCGGGGTGCAGAAAGGCCCCCGGCAGAAAACCAGGAAAAGTCCCTGGTACCTCCGCCCCTTCTGGAACGGAGTGATCTGGTAAAATGGCCTTCTACCCTCATGCCACCGGACACCCTTTGTCCCGGCCGTTGCCGGCCGGTTTTGTAGTGTCGTTCACGGTCGTGGCCAACCGGGGAGCATCCGCCGAAAACTTCGATAAACTCCCACCTCGTCAACCCGGAAACATCTAAACTAACTGGCTGACCGGCAATTTCCGGGTTCTGGCGCTTTCATTTTCAGTTTTTCGTGAAGTCCCGGCATCCCCCCTTTCAAGAAAACCTTAATGCCTTAAGAAGAAACCCTGTGGATTACTTCCACCAGTTCGCCGGCAATGGACCGCAGGAGGTCCATATCCCGGCCCTCCACCATCACCCGCACCAGGGGTTCGGTGCCCGAAGGGCGCACCAGGATGCGCCCCTGTCCGCCCAAGCGCTCTTCCTGCTCCCGGATGGCCCGGGCCAGTTCCGGGCTGCCCATCACCTTTTCCTTATCGGTAACCCGGACATTCTCCAGCAACTGGGGAAGTTTTTCCATCTGGGCCGCCAGTTCCTGCAGGGTCGCTCCCGTCTCCCGGACGACCTGCAAAAGCTGCAGGGCGGTCAAAATACCATCACCGGTAGTGTTGTAATCCAGCATGATGATGTGACCGCTTTGCTCACCGCCAAAGGTGGCCCCCGAGCGCAGCATCTCCTCCAGGACGTAACGGTCCCCCACCCGGGTTTTCAGCACCCGGATACCGCTCTTTTCCAGGGCCAGGTCCAGCCCCAGGTTGCTCATTACCGTAACCACCACGGTATCCCTGGCCAGCCGGCCCTTCTTCTGGAGGGACCGGGCCAGGATAACCATAATCTGGTCACCGTCCACCAGGTTGCCCCGGCCGTCCACGGCAATTACCCGGTCCGCATCCCCGTCATGGGCCAGGCCCAGGTGAGCGCCGTGCTCCAGCACCGCCTCCTGCAGGGCAGCCGGATGGGTGGAACCGCAGCCGGCATTAATATTCGCTCCATCGGGGGTATTGAAGATGGGGATAACTTCCGCACCCAGTTCGGCCAGCACCCGGGGGGCTATCCGGGAGGCGGCCCCGTTGGCGCAGTCCACCACCACTTTCAAACCGGAAAAGTCGCACGATACGGTATCCTTCAAAAAGGCTATATAACGGTCCGCCGCATCAGCAACCGGGAAGATACGACCCACCCCTGCTCCCACGGGAGCGGGAATGCAGGCGGTATTGGAAAGCAGCTGTTCGATTTCCTCTTCCATTGCATCGGACAGCTTGTAACCGCTGGCCCCGAAAAACTTGATCCCGTTGTCATCCATGGGATTGTGGGAAGCAGATATGACCGCTCCCCCGGCGGCACCCAGTGCCCTGGTGAGATAGGCGATGGCCGCCGTGGGCATTACCCCCACCTTGAGAACATTAACCCCGGCCGAGCATATCCCGGCCGTGAGGGCGGCCTCCAGCATATCGGAGGAAATGCGGGTATCCCAGCCCACCACCAGGCTCGCCCCCGGCAGGCCCCGGGAAAGAACATATGCCCCCGCCCGGCCCAGTTTCAGGGCCAGTTCCGGGGTAAGTTCACGGTTGGCCACTCCCCGGACACCGTCGGTACCGAATATTGCTCCCATGGTCAGAATCTCCTTTCATGCTCGACAGAGATCACGTCCAAACACAGTTTATTATACCTGCAGCCACCGGGCAGGTCAATTTTTTACCAGATATCCCGGGCTCATAAAACATAATATGATCCGGGGCGATTTCCGGCCCGCAACCGGCCCCGGTAAAAAATATCCAGGTTTGCCCGTGCTTTTCAGTCCTGTTTTTGCTCCTCCGGTTCCGTGCTTACCGGCGGGTTTTCCGGGAGGGGGGACAGGCGTACCGTAACCTGGACTTCCCGGGGGCGCAGGATTATACCGCTGCCGGGAGCGACCAGGCTGACCCTGCGCACCACGTCCTGGCTGGCCCCATTGATATCCAGGGGAGCGGTGCTGACCCTCTGCACACCTTCCAGTACCGGAGCCGGCGCCAGAACCTGGACTGAACCGGGCTCCACCAGAACCTCCTCCACCCGGTAGCCCTCCGCCGGGGTTCCCCTTACCCGGGGCTCCACCGGCACTTCTCTGGCCGGCAGGGCCAGGATGGGAACAACCACCTTTACCACGGGAGGAAAGGCGCTGACCTCCCCGGGCAGGCCGGTCAGGGTAACCGACCTTTCCACCGCCCCGCTGGCACCCTGCACATTAACACTTGCTGTCACCCGGCCAATGGTTTTGACCAGCCGCTCCGGCCCCTTCAGGTGCACCAGCGGCGGGTCCACCGTGGCGGCCTGGACGCTGTAACCGGCGGCAGGCTGGCCCTTGAAGGTTACCTCCACCGGGACCTCCTTTTCCACTATCCTGTCCGCGTGCACCCGCACCCGCGGCGGCAGGACCCTGAGCACCCGGATGCCGGGCGGGGCATTCACAGTTACCGCCGGCTCGTTTTCCCCCCGGGCAATTCCGGAAAGATCCACCGCCGCCTGGAAGTCACCCGGCGTCAGGGTAACCAGCTGGCTCCGGCTGCCCTGGACCTGAACGCTCACCGTTGACGGCAGGCCGGTAACCTGGAAGCCCTCGGGTATCCCCCGCCCCTGCAGGGGGACATTAAAGGTCCGTTCTTCGACGGGGTTCTGTTCATTGGTTACGTAAACCCACAGGATCAGGGCCATGAGCAGGGAGAGAATTTGCAGGGAGAAATTGCGCCAGTTCAAGCGGGGCAACAGGGAACACCTCCGGGAATCCTACTGTTTGCGGAACCACAGGAAGGCCAGGGAGCGCTCCTTCTGCGGCTGGAGCGCCCCGGCCAGCCGGTCGGCCAGAGCACGCTCGTCCAGGTTTCTGGCCAGCACACCCTCCACGGCCAGGGAAATAATCCCCGTTTCTTCGGAAACAATTACGGCCAGGGCATCGGAGACTTCCGTTATGCCAATTCCCGCCCGGTGGCGGGTACCCAGCCCGGTAGCCACATCGGGGCTTTCCGTCAGGGGCAGCAGGCAGGCCGCCGAGGCTACCCGGTCGCCCCGGATAATTACCGCCCCGTCGTGCAGGGGTGTATTGGGTTCAAAAATATTGAGCAGCAGCTCCGCCGTTACCAGGCCATCAATTTTAATGCCCGTGTCGATGTATTCTTCCAGGCCGGTGGCCCGCTCCAGAACAATGAGGGCCCCGATGCGCTGGCGGGACAGGAGGCTGGCCGCCCGCACCACCTGGCTGATGGTCCGGGAGCGGTCCGCTTCACCCTGGTAGATGAGGGAACTGGTTAAAAACCGGCCCTCCCCCAGCTTTTCCAGGGCCCGGCGCAGTTCGGGTTGAAAAACTATGGGCAGGGCGACCACCAGGGCCGTCATGGCCTGCTGCAGCAGCCAGTGAATGGTGTATAAATGCAGCCAGCTGCTCAGGGCCGTAGCCACCAGCAGAACGGCCAGGCCTTTGAGCAGCTGTACCGCCCGGGTACCTTTGATCAGCAGTATTAACCGGTACAAAACAAGGGCCACTATGAGAATATCAATGATACTGGTCAGGTTGAACAAATCCAGGTTCAGGGACTTAAGCTGCTCCAGCAATTTCTGCTCCCCCCGCTCTCCCCGTGTATGTAATCAAATCCATGAACAAATTATAACCTTTTTATAACTGTAAATAAAGGAGCGCCCCCGAAGATAGAGAGCGCTCGCGTTACTTTTCATTATTCTTGAGCAACCCGTAGGCAATGCTGTCCGCCAGGGCCTGCCAGCTTGCCTCTATGATGTTGGTAGACACCCCCACGGTGCCCCAGGAACGCTCGCCGTCCCCGGTTTCAATGAGCACCCGCACCACCGCTCCCGTGCCGTCCTTTTCATCCAGCACCCGCACCTTGTAGTCAGTTAGCTGCATGCGCCGGATATCGGGGTAGAAAATTTCCAGCGCTTTACGCAGGGCATTGTCCAGGGCGTTTACCGGGCCGTTACCCTCCGCGGCCGTATGGACCACCTCATCACCCACGGTCATTTTAATGATGGCCTCGGAATATACCGGGCTGTTTTCTTTTAGTTCAATGATAACCCGCAGGCTCTCCAGTTTGAAGGGAGGCCGGTAGTTATGGTACGCCCGGCGGAGGAGCAGCTCGAAGGATCCCTCGGCGCCTTCAAACACGTACCCCTGATTTTCCAGCTCTTTAATTTCCTCCAGGAAGCGGCGGGTATCCTCCTGGCTGGCGTCCAGGTTGAAGTTGAGTTCCTTCAATTTGTATAAAAGGTTGGACAGCCCGCTCAACTCGGAGACCAGCACGCGCCGCCGGTTACCCACCAGCGCCGGATCGATGTGCTCGTAGGTCCGGGGGTCCTTCAGGATGGCGCTGACATGAACCCCGCCCTTATGGGCAAAGGCGCTGGCCCCCACGTAAGGCTGGTGGGTGTTGGGGTGCAGGTTGGCCAGCTCGCTCACATAGCGGGATAATTCGGTGAGCTGGGCCAGGGAAGACCGGGGAATGGTTTCATACCCGTATTTAAAGGTAAGGTTGGGTATGATGGAACAGAGGTTGGCGTTGCCGCAGCGCTCCCCGTAACCGTTGATGGTTCCCTGTACGTGGGTGACACCGGCCTGCACCGCCGCCAGGGAATTGGCCACGGCCAGCTCACAGTCATTGTGGCAGTGGATGCCCAGGGCGGTGGGAAGTTCATCCCGGACCCTTCTTACGATCGCCGCAATTTCCTCTGGAAGGCTTCCCCCATTGGTGTCACACAGGACCACCCGGTCGGCCCCCCCGCGCACGGCCGCTTTCAGGGTGGCCAGGGCATATTCGGCGTTGGCCTTAAAGCCGTCGAAAAAGTGTTCCGCATCGTAGATAACCATCAGCCCGCGGCTCTTCAGGTAACCCACCGTATCTTCAATCATGGCCAGGTTTTCTTCCAGGGTGGTTCCCAGCGCCCTGGTCACATGCAGGTCCCAGCTTTTCCCAAATATTGTGGCCGTGGAAACACCGGCTGCCAGAAGACACCGGATGTTTGCGTCTTCCTGCACCGGAACGCCGGGCTTGCGGGTGGAGCCAAAGGCGGCAATGCGGGCGCAGGACAGACGGTAGTTTTTGATACGCTGGAAAAAAGCCATATCCTTGGGGTTGGAGCCGGGCCAGCCGCCTTCCACAAAGTGAAAGCCCATTTTATCAAGCCTGAGGGCAATCTTAACCTTATCCTCCGCGGAAAAGGAAACGCCTTCCCCCTGGGAGCCGTCCCGCAGGGTGGTATCGTAAATTTCCACTACCGCCATGGTTTTCTCTCCCCCTTAGACAGGCTCGCCCCTTTCCACCATCCCGGCAATCAGCCGGCCCATTTCCACAGTGGTTACCCGGCATTTACCCGGTTCCATGATATCGGCCGTACGGTAACCCTGATCCAGCACCGCGGCCACCGCCCGCTCAATGGCCAGGGCCGCCTCTTCCTGCCCGAAGGAATGGCGCAGCATCAGGGCGCCGGAGAGGATGGCGGCAATGGGATTGGCCAGCTGCTTGCCGGCAATGTCCGGGGCAGAACCGTGTACCGGCTCATACAGGGCCACACCGTCGCCCAGGCTGGCCGAAGGCAGCATACCCAGGGAACCGGTGAGCTGGGCGGCTTCGTCGCTTAAAATGTCGCCAAAGAGGTTTTCTGTAAGCAGCACATCAAACTGCCTGGGGTTCCGCACCAGCTGCATGGCGCAGTTGTCCACCAGCATGTGATTGAGTTCCACGTCGGGGTACTCACGGGCCAACTCGGACACCACTTCCCGCCACAGGCGGGAGCTTTCCAGCACGTTGGCCTTATCCACCGAAGTAAGCTTTTTCCTTCTCCTCCGGGCCAGTTCAAAAGCCCGCCTGGCCACACGCTGGATTTCCCCGGTGGTATAAACCAGGGTTTCCACCACCCGCTGGCCGCCGGGAATTTCTTCACGCCTTTTCTCACCGAAGTACAGGCCCCCGGTAAGCTCCCGCACCACCACGATGTCCAGCCCCGCCACCACTTCCGGCTTCAGTGTGGAAGCATGGGCCAGGGCCGGGAAAACCACGGCCGGCCGCAGGTTGGCGTACACGTTCAGTTCCTTGCGCAGGGGGAGCAGGGCCCCCGCCTCGGGGCGCAGGTGCACCGGCAGGGTGTCCCACCTGGGCCCCCCCACCGCTCCCAGAAGAACCGCATCGCTGGAACGGCACAGGTCCAGGGTGGCCCGGGGCAGGGGGCTGCCCGTGGCGTCATAAGCTATCCCCCCGATCAGGGCCTCCTGAAAGCAAAGTTCAAATCCAAAACGTCTTCCGGCGGCGGCCAGGACCCGGGTAGCCTGCCCCGTCACTTCCGGGCCGATGCCGTCCCCCGGTAAAACTGCAATCCTGTATCTCATCCCTTCAACCTCCGGGCAACGTAGTTGATCAGACCCCCGGCAGCAATAATTTCCTGCATGAACGGTGGTACCGGTGTGGCCCGGTATTGCTCCCGGCGGGTCAGGTTGGTAATGGTTCCCGATTCCACGTCCACCATTACCTCGTCACCCTCCCGGATTTTTGCCGCCGCTTCCGGGGACTCAAAGATGGGCAGGCCGATGTTGAAGGCGTTGCGGTAAAAGATACGGGCAAAGGAAGCGGCGATCACACAGGAAACACCGGCGGCTTTAATGGCAATGGGGGCGTGTTCCCGGGAACTGCCGCAACCAAAGTTTTTCCCGGCCACAATGATGTCCCCCGGCTGCACCTTCCCGGCAAAAGAAGGATCGGCGTCCTCCATGCAGTGAGCCGCCAGTTCCTGCGGGTCGGAGGTGTTCAGGTAGCGGGCCGGGATAATGGCGTCGGTATCGATATCGTCACCAAACTTCCACGCTTTTCCGCGCAACTGGTTCATCTACAGCACCTCCTGGGGAGCGGCTATCCGCCCCAGAATGGCCGAGGCGGCGGCAACCGCGGGATTACAGAGATACACTTCGCTCTCCGGGTGGCCCATCCGGCCGACAAAATTGCGGTTGGTGGTGGCCAGGCAGCGCTCCCCGGCAGCCAGGATACCCATGTGACCGCCCAGGCAGGGGCCGCAGGTGGGAGTGCTCACCGCCGCCCCGGCCTCAATAAATATTTCCATCAGGCCTTCCTTTAAAGCGGTGCGGTAAATTTCCTGGGTCCCCGGTATAATAATCAGCCGCACGTCGGGATGTACCTTCTTGCCCTGCAGCACCCGGGCGGCCAGGCGCAGGTCTTCCAGGCGGCCGTTGGTGCATGAACCGATAACCACCTGCTGGATCTCCACGTGCCCCGCCTCGCTCACCGGCCGGACATTGGAGGGCAGATGGGGGAAGGCTACCTGGGGTTCCAGTTTGCTGACATCAAATTCATAGACCGCGGCGTACCGGGCGTCAGGGTCGCTTTGATAAACCCGGTAGGGCCGTTTGGCCCGCCCCCTGACGTAATTGAGGGTGATTTCATCGGGTGGTACGATGCCGTTTTTGGCCCCGGCCTCCACGGCCATGTTGGCCATGGTCAGCCGCCCATCCATGGATAGGGCCTCGATAGCCGGTCCGGTGAACTCCATGGCCCTGTAGAGGGCACCGTCCACACCGATCTGGCCGATGGTGTAAAGGATTAAATCCTTACCTCCCACCCAGGGCTGGAGTTCACCATAATAAATAAACTTAATTGATTCGGGAACTTTAAGCCACAGCTCGCCCAGGGCCATGGCCGCCGCCAGGTCGGTGCTGCCCACCCCGGTGGCAAAGGCCCCCAGGGCACCGTAGGTACAGGTGTGGGAATCGGCCCCGATCACCACGTCTCCCGGGCCCACCAGCCCTTCTTCCGGCAGAAGGCAGTGCTCGATCCCCATGCGCCCGACCTCATAGTAGTGGGTCAGTTGCTGCTGGCGGGCAAAGTCCCTGAGGATTTTGGCCTGTTCGGCCGATTTAATATCCTTGTTGGGCACGAAGTGGTCGGGTACCAGGACCACCCGCTCCCGGTCAAAAACTTTTTCCACCCCGATGCGCTGGAACTCCCTGATGGCCACCGGAGCGGTTATATCGTTACCCAGGGCCAGGTCCACCCGGACATTGATCAGCTGCCCGGGCTCCACCCGGTCAAGGCCGGCGTGGGCGGCCAGGATTTTTTCCGTGATGGTCATGGGCATATGCCAGGTTCACCTCGTTAAAGTTTTATTCTTTTAACCTCCCCGTCTCCCAGAGAAGCCTGTTGACTGCGTTCACGTAGGCTTTGGCGCTGGCTTCCAGGATGTCCGTGCTGATACCCCGGCCCAGGTAAGTCTTGCCACCGTTTTCGGTTATTTTCAGGGTAACCTCGCCAATGGCATCCTTACCGGAGGTGACGGCATTAATCCCCCAGCTCTTGAGCACGCAGGGTATACCGGTAACCTTGTCGACCGCCCGGCAGATGGCGTCCACAGGCCCGTTACCGCAGGCCGCTTCCTCAAAAAGCTCGTCGCCCTTTTTCAACCCGACGGTGGCCGTGGGTACTACGGTCGTACCCGTGGAAATATGCAGGTATTCCAGGGTGTAGGTAACCGGTACCGGACGCAGTTCCTCCTCCACAATGGCCTCCAGGTCCGCATCGGTAATTTCCTTCTTTTTATCGGCCAGGATCTTAAACTGCTGGAAGGCCTTGTTGAGCTCTTCCTCTCCCAGCTCGTAGCCCAGCTCCTGGAGCCTCTGGCGGAAGGCATGCCGCCCCGAGTGCTTGCCCAGAACCAGGTTGCTCTGGCTGATGCCCACCATCTGCGGGTTCATAATCTCGTAAGTGGTACGCTCTTTCAGCACCCCGTCCTGGTGAATGCCCGATTCGTGGGCAAAGGCGTTCTTCCCCACCACCGCCTTGTTGGGCTGCACGGGCATGCCGGTGAGGCTGGAGACCAGGCGGCTGGTGCGGTAAATTTCTTCCGTACGGATGCCGGTCTCGCAGCCGAACTGATCCCGCCGGGTGTAAAGGGCCATCACCACCTCTTCCAGGGCGGCGTTTCCCGCCCGCTCGCCAATGCCGTTGATGGCTCCTTCCACCTGGCTGGCCCCCGCCATCACCGCCGCCAGGGAATTGGCCACCGCCAGCCCCAGGTCGTCATGGCAGTGCACGCTCAGCACCACTTTTTCTATGCCCCGCACCCGCTGGCGGATTTCGCTTATGAAACGGGCGAATTCTTCGGGTGTGGCATAACCCACCGTATCCGGAATATTCACCACCGTAGCCCCGGCGGCAATGGCTGCCTCCAGCACCCGGCACAGGAAATCCAAATCAGAACGGGAGGCATCCTCGGCAGAAAACTCCACGTCGGAAACATAACTCCTGGCCCGCTTCACCGCTGCCACGGCGGCTTCGAGCACCTGCTCCTCCGTCATGCGCAGCTTGTGGCGCATGTGAATGGGCGAGGTGGCAATAAAGGTGTGGATCCGGGGCTGCTCCGCCTCCCTAACGGCCTCCCAGGCCTGGTCGATATCCTGGAAACTGGCCCGGGCCAGGGCCGCCACGGTCACGCCCCGTACTTCCCGGGCTATGGTTTTCACCGCCTCGTAATCCCCGGGGGAAGTGATGGGAAAGCCGGCTTCAATCACATCCACGCCCAGCCGGGCCAGCTGCCTGGCGATCTGCAGTTTCTCCATCACGTTGAGGCTAACCCCGGGAGATTGCTCTCCATCCCTTAAAGTTGTATCGAAAATATACACTCGCCGGGCCATAAAAGACCTCCTTAAACAAAGTGGAATCAACTTTCAAAGGTTTCGTCAATTCCACACCCGCTGGGAACCATGGGTAGAACTTTTTCCTGTGGACTCACCAGACAGTTGACCAGCACCGGGCCGGGCTCCGCCAGAACCTCGGGGATGACCTGCCGCGCTTCTTCTTCCGTCTGTATGGTGTAGCCTTTAATATCATAAGCCCCGGCCAGGGTGATGAAATCGGGGTGGAATTTGAAATCCACGGCCATGTAACGCCCTTCACAGTAATATTCCTGCAACTGGCGCACCATGCCCAGAGACTGGTTGTTGAGCATAAATATTTTTATGGGCAGGTCCTGTTCCCTTACCGTAGCCAGCTCCTGCATGGTCATCTGGAAACTGCCGTCGCCGGTAACCAGAATGACCTGCTGGCCGGGAAGCCCCAGCTGGGCGCCAACTGCCGCGGGCAGGCCGAAGCCCATGGTACCCAGCCCCCCCGATGATATCAGACCGCGCGGCCGTTTAAAGCGGTAATACTGGGCCACCCACATCTGGTGCTGGCCCACATCGGTGGCAATGGTAGCCAGGCCCCCGGTATGGCGGTACAGTTCTTCAATGATGTACTGGGGCTTCAAGCCATCCTCACGGCTGTAGCGCAAGGGGAAAAGTTCCCGCAGTTCCCGGATGCGATCCAGCCAGGGAGAACGGTCGGTTTTCTTGAGCAGGGGCAGAAGGGCGCGCAGCACCAGCTTCACGTCCCCCACAATGGGTACATGCACCGGAACGTTCTTCCCGATTTCGGCCGGGTCGATGTCCACATGGATTACCGCCGCATGGGGGGCGAACTTGGCCAGCTTGCCCGTCACCCGGTCGTCAAACCTGGCTCCCAGGGCAATGAGCAAATCGCACTCCGTCACGGCCAGGTTGGCATAGCGGGTCCCGTGGAGGCCGAGCATACCCAAAAACAGGGGATGATCTCCGGGGAAGCTGGACAGCCCCATAAAGGTGTTGGTAACCGGGGCAGAAATTAATTCCGCCAGCTCCAGAAGCTCCTCGCTGGCCCCCGAATTAATAATACCGCCACCGGCATATATCACCGGGCGCTGCGACCTGTTGATTAATTCCGCCGCTTCGATAATCTTGTTGTGATGCCCCCGGTAGGTGGGTTTATACCCCCGGAGCCTCACCGTTTCAGGATAATAAAAATCGATCATTTCCCCGGCCACGTCTTTGGGGAGGTCAATGAGTACCGGCCCCGGCCGGCCGGTGGAAGCAATGTGAAAGGCGTTCTTGATGATCTGGGGCAGGGCGGCCGGATCTTTAACCAGATAATTATGCTTGGTTATGGGAATGGTGATACCTGTTATATCCACTTCCTGAAAGGCATCGGTGCCCACCTGGCTGGTGGGTACCTGGCCGGTAAAAACCACCAGGGGAACCGAATCCATATAAGCATTGGCTATCCCGGTCACCAGGTTGGTGGCTCCCGGCCCGGAGGTGGCCATGCACACCCCTACCTTCCCCGTAGCCCGCGCATAACCGTCTGCAGCATGCACGGCGCCCTGCTCGTGGCGAACCAGCACGTGCTTGATGGAGGAATGATAGAGGGCGTCATACACGGGAAGCATGGCCCCTCCGGGGTAGCCGAACACTATATCCACCTTTTCCAGCTCCAGGCAGCGGACGAGGGCCTGGGCAGCGGTAATCTTCAAGGCAACTCCCCCCTTTTTCAGCCGTTGTCCGGGAGTTACCGGGTGAGGCCCACCGGCGGGCCCCACCCCTCTACCCGGCTATCAGCGTTTCTGCAGCCACGGTATCATCTTGCGCAGCTCAGCTCCCACCTTTTCAATGGGGTGCTCGGCTTCCCGGCGGCGCATGGCGCTGAACATGGGCCGGTTGGCCTGGTTTTCCAGAATCCACTGCTTGGCAAACTGGCCGCTCTGGATTTCCTGCAGCACCCGTTTCATTTCCCGGCGGGTTTCTTCATTAATTATGCGCTTGCCCACCATATAATCACCGTACTCGGCGGTATTGCTGACGGAATAGCGCATCCAGCTCAGGCCGCCCTCGTAAATCAGGTCCACAATCAGCTTCAGCTCGTGCAGGCATTCAAAATAGGCCATTTCCGGAGCGTACCCGGCCTCCACCAGGGTATCGAAGCCGGCCTTGATCAGCTCGCTGACTCCACCGCACAGCACCGCCTGCTCCCCGAAGAGGTCAGTTTCCGTCTCTTCCCGGAACGTGGTCTCAAAAACGCCGGCCCTGGTCCCGCCGATCCCCTTGGCATAGGCCAGAGCCATTTCCCGGGCGCGGCCGCTGGCGTTCTGGTGTACCGCCACCAGGCAGGGTACACCCTTGCCTTCCGTATACATGCGGCGTACGATGTGTCCCGGCCCCTTGGGAGCCACCATAATGACGTCTACTTCCTCCGGTGGCACAATCTGCCCGTAGTGAATGTTAAAGCCATGGGAGAACATGAGGGTTTTGCCCGCGGTCATGTGGGGGGCGATGTCTTCCCGGTACAGGCGGGGCTGCACCTCATCGGGTACCAGCACCTGGATAATATCCGCCCGGGCAGCTGCTTCACCGGGGGTATAAACCTCAAAACCATCGGCCCTGGCCTTCTCCCGGCTCCGGCTGGTTTCGGGCAGGCCGATAATCACGTTCAAACCGCTGTCCCGCAGGTTCTGTGCCTGGGCGTGCCCCTGGCTCCCGTAACCGAGAACGGCAATGGTTTTCCCCTGCAGCACGCTGAGATCGGCATCGTTATCGTAATAAACCTTGACCATCGTTCAGTCATCCTCCTTTGAACCGTTGGAATTGATATTGGTATAGCGGGAACCCCGCAGCATGGCAATTTTGCCGGTACGCACCAGTTCTTTAATCCCGTAGGGCTTGAGGGATTCTTCAAAGGCCTTGATCTTGCCCTCATTGCCGGTGCACTCCAGGATCATGGTGCGCCGCCCCAGATCCACAATCCGGGCCCGGAAAATATCAGCAATTTGCATTATTTCTCCTCTCTTTTCCGGCTCGGCATTTACCTTGATGAGCACCAGTTCCCGGTCCACGTATTCGTCGGCGGTTATGTCGCTGATCTTGATAACATCGATTAGCTTGTGCAGTTGCTTGGTTACCTGCTCCAGCACCCGGTCGTCCCCCTCCACCACTATGGTCATGCGGGAGATGGCCGGGTTATCGGTACGGCCCACCGCCAGGCTGTCGATATTGTATCCCCGCCGGCTGAACAGGCCGGCCACCCGGGCCAGGACCCCGGGATTATTTTCTACCAGCACCGCCAGGGTGTGTCGCATCATACCACCTCCCCGGTCTAACCTAACATGCGGTCCAGGGATTCACCCGGAGGAACGAAGGGCAGGACATTTTCTTCCCTCTCGATGATGAAATCGATGAGCACGGGCTTGGATGTGGCCAGGGCCTGCTCCAGGGCCGGCCTTACGTCGGCGGGTTTCTCCACCCGGATACCCTCCGCGCCGTAGGCCTCGGCCAGCTTGACGAAATCCGGGTTGACCAGCTCGCTGTAGGAATAACGCCGGTTGTAAAAGAGCTCCTGCCACTGGCGGACCATACCCAGGTAACCGTTGTCCAGGATGGCCACTTTTACCGGCAGGTCGTAGTTCACCGCCGTGGCCAGCTCCTGAATGTTCATCTGGATGCTGCCGTCGCCGGCAATATCAAAAACGGTCTCGCCGGGGCAGGCCACCTGCACGCCGATGGCCGCAGGCAACCCGAAGCCCATGGTACCCAGCCCGCCGGAAGAAATAAAGGTCCGGGGACGGGTATAAGTGTAATAATGGGCCGCCCACATCTGGTGCTGGCCCACCTCGGTAGTAATTCTGGCCTGGCCTTTGGTCACCCGGTAAATCTCCCGGATAACCTGCTGGGGTTTGAGGCGGCCGTTTTCCTCATAGGTAATGGGGTATTCCTTTTTCCAGGTCTGGATCTTTTCCTGCCACGCCCCCGGCAGCTTGGCTTTTAGGCGCTCGATAAGGGCGGAAAGGACCCGCTTGACATCACCCACCAGGGGAATGTCTACCCTTACATTCTTCCCTATTTCCGCCGGATCAATGTCAATATGCATGATCCTGGCCTGGGAAGCAAAACTCTCCAGCTTGCCGGTAACCCGGTCGTCAAAGCGCACGCCTACAGCAATCAGAAGGTCGCATTCACAGACGGCATAGTTGGCGTACTTGCTGCCGTGCATACCCAGCATCCCCAGGGCCAGGGGATGATCCCCGGGGAAACCGCCCAGCCCCATCAGGGTGGTGGCCACCGGGGCCAGGATCAGCTCGGCAAAACGGCGTAATTCCCGGTGGGCACCGGAGTAAACCACACCGCCCCCGGCGTAAATAACCGGCCGCTCGGCCCGGGCTATGGCCTCGGCTGCCCGGTTGAGCTGCTCCGCGGATGGTTCCAGTACGGGACGGTAGCCGGGCAGGTTTACCGGGCCGGGATCCTCGTACTCAATTACAGCACTGGAGACATCTTTAGGTATATCAACCAGTACCGGTCCGGGCCGGCCGGTGGTGGCAATATGAAAGGCTTCCCGGATAACCCGGGCCAGGTCACGCACATCTTTCACCAGGTAATTGTGCTTGGTAATGGGCAGGGTGATGCCCGTTATATCTGCTTCCTGGAAGGAATCCTTACCCAGCTGGGAGGTAACCACCTGCCCGGTAAAGGCTACCAGGGGCACGGAATCCATGTAGGCATTGGCAATGCCTGTAACCAGGTTGGTGGCCCCGGGGCCGGAGGTGGCCAGGCACACCCCCGGCCGGCCCGAAGCCCGGGCATAGCCGTCCGCAGCATGGGCGGCACCCTGCTCGTGCCTGGTCAAAATATGCCGTATATCCGCATCGTAAAGGGCGTCGTAAATGGGCAGCACCGCACCCCCGGGATAACCGAAGATGGTATCAACGCCCTGTTCCCGCAAACAGTCCACCAGAATTTGTGCCCCGGATTTTTTCATGCCCCTCACCTCCACCTATTCAAAAACTGCTCCCCTGCTGGCCGAACTCACCTGCCGGGCATAGCGGGCCAGGTAACCCCTGGTCGCCCGGGGGGCAGGGGGAGTCCACCGGGCCAGCCGGTCTTTTATTTCTTCAGGGCTCAGATCCACGTCCAGGCGATAATTGGGTATATCAATCCGGATCATATCTCCATCCCTGACCACGGCCAGGGGGCCGCCTTCCGCCGCTTCAGGCGAAATATGGCCAATGGAAGCACCCCTGGTGGCACCGGAAAAACGTCCATCGGTCAACAGGGCCACATCCTTATCCAGCCCCATCCCGGCCACCGCCGCCGTGGGGGTGAGCATTTCCCGCATACCCGGGCCTCCCCGGGGACCTTCATAACGGATGACAATGACATCTCCTTTGTTGATTCTGCCGCCCAGGATGGCCTCCACGGCTTCCTCCTCGGAATCAAATACCCGGGCCGGCCCGCGGTGGACCATCATTTCCGGGGCCACCCCGGCCTTCTTGACCACCGCCCCGCCGGGAGCCAGGTTACCCCGCAGGATGGCTATCCCACCGGTGGGGCTATAAGGATCTTCCACATCCCGGATTACCTCCGCCCTGGTCACCCGGCGGTCCCGGATCAGCTCGCCCACGGTCTGCCCGGAAACCGTCGGCAGATCCAGGTGGAGCAGGTCCTTTCTGGCCAGCTGGGCCATTACCGCCGGGATACCACCGGCCTCATGGAGATCCTGGATGAAATATGGTCCCATGGGGCTGAGTTTACATAAATTGGGTGTGCGGGCACTGATCTCATTAATTTTCTCCAGGTCTATTTCCACCCCGGCTTCCCGGGCAATGGCCGGCAGGTGCAGCACCGTGTTGGTGGAGCAGCCCAGGGCCATATCCACCGCCAGGGCGTTTTCAAAGGCCTTTGGTGTGAGAATGGCCGAGGGGCGTATATCTTCCTTCACCATTTCCACAATGCGCATACCCGTCAGCTTGGCCAGCCTCCGGCGGGCTGCCGAAACGGCGGGAATGGTGCCGTTGCCGGGCAGGGCCATACCGATGGCCTCGGTAAGGCAATTCATGGAGTTGGCGGTGAACATACCGGCACAGGAACCGCAACCCGGGCAGGCAGCTTCTTCCAGTGCGGCCAGTTCCTCTTCCGTAATCCGTCCCGCCCGCACGGCCCCCACGGCCTCGAACATGTTGCTCAGGGATAAATCCCGCCCCTGGTAGCGGCCGGCCAGCATGGGTCCCCCGCTGATCACAATGGCCGGAATGTCCAGGCGGGCAGCAGCCATGAGCATACCCGGCACAACTTTATCGCAGGCCGTGACCAGCACCAGGCCGTCAAACTGGTGGGCCTGAACCATGACCTCTATGGAATCGGCTATTAATTCGCGGCTGGCCAGGGAATACTTCATGCCGCTGTGGTTCATGGCAATACCGTCACAGACCGCAATACAGGGAAATTCCACCGGCGTACCTCCGGCCATGCGCACACCGGCCTTGACCGCGGCGGTGATCTCATTGAGATGAATGTGCCCCGGCACAATCTCATTAAAGGAATTCACCACCCCGATCATCGGCCGTTCCAGTTCCTGGTCCACCAGGCCCAGGGCCTTTAAAAGGGAACGGTGCGGGGCCTTTTCCAGACCTTTCTTTATAGCATCACTGCGCACGGTCAGGTCCTCCTTGCTCAAGTTTAGAAGAAGTTCATTCCTCTGCCGGAAATCAGCAGGCGCAGCTCATGCCGCTCCCGTCTTCCCGGAAAATCACCGGCCCGTCAACTTTGGTCAGCTCCCGGTAAGCGCGGATCAGCTCCCGGGTTATTTTCCCGGGGCGGCCATCGCCAATTATCCGCCCGTCCAGCTTAACCGCCGGGATGACCTCCGCCGCCGTGCCGGTGAGGAAACACTCGTCGGCGGTATATATATCATGCCTGGTAAACAGCTTTTCCTCCACCTGAATACCCTTCTGCCGGGCAATTTCCATCACCGTGTTGCGGGTAATTCCCTCCAGAATACCCACATGGGGTGGCGGGGTAATGAGCATGCCGTTTTTAACGATGAATATGTTATCCCCGGTGGCTTCGGCCACATAACCCTCCTGGTTGAGCATAACGGCTTCGGGCGCGCCCACCAGGTTGGCTTCCATCTTGGCATAAATGTTGTTCAGGTAGTTTAAAGATTTGACCCGCGGATTGCAGGCCTCGGGCAGGTTCCGGCGCGTGGCCACGGTAACCAGCTCCAGCCCCTTTTCATAAAGCTCGTCCGGATAAAGCTGGATGGACGCGGCAATACAGAAAATGGTCGGCCGGGAACACTTGCGGGGATCCAGCCCCAGGTCTCCCGGACCCCGGGTAACCACCAGGCGAATGTAGGCATCCCGCAACCCGTTGCGGCGGCAGGTTTCCAGCACCACTTCTTCCATTTCCGCCATGGTCATGGGAATCTCGAGGCCTATGCTACGGGCCGATTCGTAAAGGCGCACTATATGCTCCTTCAGCTTGAAAACCCGGTTGTGATAGGCCCGGATACCTTCAAAAACGCCGTCTCCATACAGGAGACCGTGGTCAAAAACAGAAACCACCGCCTGCTCCTCCGGCACAAACTCGCCGTTAAGATAAATAATCAGCCCCATTTAAGCAACACCCCTTTTATTCTGGTAATTTCATTTTTTCGTCCATTTTTAACAGCCATCTCCCGAACGGGGAGGGTAATACACAAGAGGAAGCAAACCCGGCTCCCGCATATACCAGTAAAAAAGAAGACCCCGAACGAAAATTCCATAGAGTGGAACCTCTCCGCTCGGGTCTTTTATACCCACGGTGTAACTGCCGCCAGCCCGCGGCAGCCTGTACCGCTCGGACCAGTCCCCCGCCCGCTGGCGGGGCGGAACCCTAGGTACACTTCCCTCCGTATAACCCCTATGTTTTTGTTTTTACGGGAGATATAAAAAAACCTCCCTTCCCTGCAGCCCGATAAAAACTGCCAGGGACGAGAGGAAATCCTCGCGCGGTACCACCCTGCTTGCCCTTGCCTCACGGCAAAGACCTCTTATGTGTCCCACCAGGACACGGCTTTGGTAACGGGTGACCAACCCGGCCCGGCTTAATCGGCGTCAACACGGCGGGACGCCTTTCAGCTGGCGACTCCGGGGCGATCCTTTCACCTGCTCCGGCACCGGTTCGCAGCTACCCCGGCTCTCTGCAGCCCGCAAGACAGGTTACTTGCTCCCCTTCATAGTCATTACCTGTAAACTTGTATTCCAGTATACAGTTTGCGGATTGAGGTGTCAAGCGGTTTTTCTTAATTAATTCTTTAGTTTTTTGTTATATCTGTCATTATATCATATTTCCCGCGAAATTTCGCCGGGCAGTTTCCGGCTGGCACCGGGCAGGATAATGTAGTATCATATACCTGCTGGTTTGAAATATACCGGGCAGGTGGTTTTGAGTTGCCCCCAATTAAACTTGTTGCCTTTGACATGGATGGAACCCTGACAACTGTGCGCAGTTCCTGGGAATATGTACACCGGCGCCTGGGCCTGTGGGATAACCGGGCCATTTTTTACCAGGCGGAATTCTGGGCGGGAAAAATTAATTATGCGGAGTTCTGCCGGCGGGATGCCGCCCTGTGGCGGGGCATTCCCCGGGAGCGCCTGGAAAGGGTGATTGCAGAAATTCCCCTGCGCCCGCTGGCCCGGGAGCTCATTAAAGCTTTAAAAAAGCAACAGGTGAAAGTGGCCCTCATTTCCTCGGGGCTTGACCTGCTGGCCGCACGCCTGGCAGAAGAACTGGGATTTGATTATTATGCCGCCAACGGGCTGGCCGCCAGGGATGGTGTTTTAACGGGCGAGCCCATTGTGAGAGTGTCGGCCGATGAGCCGGGCAAGCTCAAACGGGACCACCTGCGCCAGCTACTGGAAAATTATGGCCTGCGGCAGACAAATGTAGCCGCCGTGGGTGATAGCCCCGGCGACATCGACATGTTCCAGGAAGCCTCCCTGGCCGTTCTCCTGACGGGAGATCTGCAGGAAGCCGCGCTCATAAAAGCTAAAGTCCCGCACTTGTGTGTAGTGCGGGACCTTGGTGAACTGTTTAATTTATTACCGGGCGTAATTTAAACGGGTTCATATATTATCCGGACCGGCGGCCATCCCCCGTTACTGATACCCAGGCAGGCCATCAGCGGCCCAGCCTTTCCCTGGCCCGGGAGATGGCCTGCCGAACCGACTCCGGCGCCGGCCCCCCCAGCACCCGCCGGGCGGCCACGCACTGCCCGATGTCAATTGCCCGGTAAACATCTTCTTCGACAACGGGAGCGAACTGCTTGAATTCCTCCAGGGATAGTTCTTCCAGGGACTTGCCTTCGGACAGGCAGTAATAAACCAGCCTGCCCACCTGTTCATGGGCTTCCCGGAAGGGTACGCCTTTTTTCACCAGGTAGTCCGCCAGGTCGGTGGCGTTGGTGAAGCCTCCCCGCGCCGCCCGGGCCATATTTTCCGGGCGCACCTTCAAGCTGGCCACCATGGGCGTAAACACCCGCAAGCACTTCTTGACCGTGTCCACCACATCAAAAAGGGCTTCCTTATCTTCCTGCATGTCCTTGTTGTAGGCCAGGGGCAGCCCCTTGAGCATGGTCAATAGGGCCATCAAGTCGCCAAAAACCCGACCCGACTTGCCCCGGATCAGTTCGGCCACATCGGGGTTCTTTTTCTGGGGCATCATGCTGCTGCCGGTGCTGTAAGCATCATCCAGCTCCACAAAGGCAAACTCCGCCGAAGACCAGAGGACAATTTCCTCACAAAAGCGGCTCAGATGGACCATAATCAGGGCCGCGGCGGCGGCAAACTCCACCACAAAGTCCCGGTCGCTGACGGCGTCCAGGCTGTTTTCAGCCACGGCGGCAAAGCCCAGTTCCGCGGCCACGCGGGACGGGTCTATGGGGAAAGTGGTCCCGGCCAGGGCTCCCGCACCCAGGGGCAGGACGTCCGTACGCCGCCGGCAGTCACGCAGCCTGCCCATGTCCCGCTCGAACATCTGTACATACGCCATTAAATGATGGGCCAGGGTAATGGGCTGGGCCCGCTGCAGGTGAGTGTAGCCGGGCATTACCGTTTCCAGGTGTTTTTCGGCCAGATCCAGCAGGGTTTCCACGAGCTGTCTTAGCAGATCAATTATGGCCCCAATCTCGTCCCTGAGGTACATGCGCACGTCCAGGGCTACCTGGTCATTGCGGCTGCGGGCGGTGTGGAGCTTTTTACCCACCGGGCCAATGCGCCGGGTAAGCAGCTGCTCTATATTCATGTGAATGTCCTCGGCAGCCACCGAAAACTGCACGCGGCCTTCTTCAATATCAGCCAGGATTTCTTCCAGCCCCCTGATAATTGCCTCCGCTTCTTCCGGAGCTATAATCCCCTGCCGGGCCAGCATACGGGCGTGGGCCATGCTGCCCAGTATGTCATAGCGGTACAACCGCTGATCAAAGGAAATGGAAGAATGAAAGTCGTCCACCAGGTGGTCCGTATCCTTTTGGAAGCGTCCTCCCCACAGCTTGGTCACTGCAAACACTCCTTACGGTAAGATTACTCCCGGCTGCACCTCCCGGTTGCAGCAATCCTGTTGATTTTAGCACCCCATCCGGGTACCATGCAAGCCGGAACAGGCCGGACGGGCACTCCGGCGGCGGCAAAAAGGATAAAGCGGGTGCACCCCTTCCCGTTTCCTGAAATAAAAAACCCGCCCACCCATATACTTAACCGGGCTGGCGGGTTTAATCCTGGTGCGCCTGGCAGGAATCGAACGATTTAAACTCCCGCAAACCCTTGGTTTACCTGGGCTTTTCCGGTTTGTCTGAATTTTTGTCTGAACGGAGGAAGTCCACTGCGCTCCTTCCGCCCCTTACGGCGTGGGCGTAGAAGGACGTCGTGGTGGCCGGAGTGGAGTGCCCAAGGAGGTCGGCCACGGTGGTCACGGGCACCCCGGCGTCCAGGAGCAGGGAGGCCACGGTGTGCCGCAGGTCGTGCAGCCTCATCCTGGGCAGCCCGGCTTTTTTCAGCACCCGCCGGAGGGCCGCCCCTACGGAGTATTCCGCCACGGGCGTAACCCCGTCCCCGAACACCAGGGCGTCCTCCTGCCGCATGAACGCCACCCTGCCCCTGGCCTGCTTCTTCTTCAGAACAGCCAGCGCCTCCAGGGTCTCCCGGTCCAACCTTATAGTGCGTTCGCTGGCAGGCGTTTTAGCTTCATCCCCTTCCGGCTTAAGACACCGCTTCCTGGTGTCCACGCTCCGCCGCACCGTCACCGTGCCCCTGGCGAAGTCCACGTCCGCCCACTTTAACCCCAGGGCCTCCCCCAAACGCATCCCCGTAACGGCCAGCAGCCTTATCAGCGGATAGTGCCGGGAGCTTTTTGCCGCCTCCAGGAGTTTTACCCACCCCTCCCTGGTCAGCACCGTGTACTTCTTCCTGGGCACCCTGGGCAGGAGGAGCCCCTTTGTGGGGTCGTCCTTCAGTTCCCCCCAGGCCACGGCCCGACGCAAAGCTGTTTTCAACGTCCCGATAATTTTCTTCCTGGTCAGGGGTGTACCTTCCAGGGCTGTCAGGGCGTCCTGGAGCTGGCCTGCGGTGAGGCCCGCAAGCGGCAGTCCCCCGATGGCTCCTTTCAGCCGCCTGACGTGCCACTCATAGGTCTCCCAGGTCCTCTCGGAGACCGTGTCCTTGACCCTTTCCAGCCAGCGGTCCAGGTATTCCCCCAAACTCTCCCCCTTGGGCTTCGGCCCGAAGAGGCGGTCCTTCTTCAGTTCGGCCTCCAGCTCGGCGGCCCGCACCCTGGCCTGGGCCTTGGTGCCGTAGAAGGTCTCGTGGTAAAACCGCTTCTTGCCGTCAGGCCCTTCGCCGAGGTATACTGAAATCGTGAAGCCTCTGCCTCTCTTACGTATCTGTGCCATTTCCGAACCCTCCCATAAAAACGGGAGGGCCGGGGGCGGCGATGGGTTAATTCGCCGCTGCCCGGCCCTCTTCCTTCTCCAGAAACTCCCGCAGGGCCTCTTCGGAGATCCGCAGGCGCCGCTTCGAGAGCTTCAGCGCCTTAAGCCTGCCCTGCGCCACCAGTTCATAGACGTAAGCCTTTCTCACCCGCAGCATCTTCGCTACTTCGGGCGCGGTGTAAAATTTCATGGGCCGAATCACCTCCCACAAAACAAAAAAGCCGGGCGTCTACAGCCCGGGACCAAAGGGCAATTATTGCCCTTTGATAGTATCTGGTTGCCGGACGGCCGTTGGTCCGGCGGTCTTCGCCTGTTTTTTCGTCCTATTTGTCCCATATCTTATGGAAGGCCGGAAAGCCGGAGCCCCGCCCGCGTCGTCCCGCTCGGGGACTTACTCCACCCTTCCCAGGACCACCGTGCCCCACCGCCCGCAGTCGGCAAGCTCCCCGCCGCACCAGGGGCACCTGGCCGGAGAAGCGGCGGTCTGCCACATGTCCGCCCAGATGGCCCTACCGCATTCCCGGCACCTATATTCACTGCACTCAGCTATCTTCCGCCTCGGCATGTCGAAATTCCGGACCAGCCCGGCCACGAAGGCGTTCATGCTTTTGCCTTCCTGCCCGGCCAGCTCCTTCAGCCGCCGGTATTCCCACTCTTCCAGGTACAGCATCACTTTCCTGTCCCGCATGTTCCAGTGCCACCCCTGCACTAGTATATCACACTAGTATTATACCGGAGTGCGGGCGGCGGGGCAAACTGCCGGTGCCGGCAGGTCTGAAAAAGTGTCGCCTGGCGGTCAGCCTTACGCGCACGGTCACGTCACCTCCCTGAAAAAAGCGAGAGGCACGGGGGTGAAACCGTGCCTTTTGGGAGGACGTGTTGCGCTTTAATTAACAATAAAATTATTCAGGAAGGCCCAGGATTGAGATCAGCTCTCGTCGAAAACTTTCATACTCCTGGCTCTCATGTGTAACCAGGTTGCTTATTGCGTAAAACCTGTTCGTGCTCGGAGAACGCTGCCGGGCTGTCTGTTCGTCAACAGGGACACCTACGATAGTCCAGCGCAAAACGCCGCTTGCGGAAAGCTTTAAATGGCTTTTTTCTGCCTCTCCCAGTCTGTTGTGAATATTGGATGGGTCTCCGCCACCCTTAACCTCCACGGCCAGCAGGTGCCGGTACTGGTTTCCGGAATATTCGCTAATAAGTATGTCCGGGTCGGATCCGAACCGTATTTTCACCCTGCGGCCTGCCGCGTTGTTAAACTCGATCTCATTTTCCTTTTCCTGAAAATCACCGGGCTGCCTCGGTTTAATAATGTCCATGATCAAATCACGGATAACGGCTACGGCGTTTCTTCCGATAATCCCCCGGTAGCTCCCGTCCAGTTGTGCCCCCAGGGTCAGCAAAGTAAGCTCGTGGAAAAAATCTTCGGTGATATTATCCCTGTTACTGACCCCGTTCAACAACTGTTCACCGGCCCTTATTAGAGTTGCACAAAGTTCCTGTATCTCATCTTCCGAAACAGAAACATTTTTCCTTTTCTCGATTTCAACCCACTTTCCCAATCCTTTCCTTCCGTATTCTTTTTGCGAAAATCCCAGGACGAGACGGTAATAACCGGAAACGGACGGTTTTTCTTTGATCAGGCAGGGTACGGCGAAAAGGATCTCTCCGCGCAGGCCGAACGCCCCCAATTTGGTAAGGGCACTGCTGCTGACCAGATCGTGAAGTTCCCGGTCAATTGTTTGGACGCCAACCTTTTCCACCGCTTCCTTTAGCGCGTCGCGCAGGATTTTTCCACGTTCAGACTTTAAACGGCCAATTATCCACAGTTGTTTTGTGGGAATCAAGGCTTCCACAAATCAGGCCCCCGTTTCTTCTTCGGCTTTTCGGATTGTTGCATAAGGAGATAACCTCTTTTCGGCCATCGCGCAGTATTCAGGGTTAAGTTCTATACCGATAAAGTTTCTTTTATTTTGAAGAGCTACTAACCCCGTTGTACCTGAACCCAGAAAAGGATCGAGCACAATGTCTCCCGGTCTTGACCCCGCCAGCACGCAGGGCGTAATGAGGGCCGGGGGGAAAGTTGCAAAATGTGCTTCCGGGTAAGGCTCGGTATTTACAGTCCACACTGACCGCTTGTTCCGTTTGCCCCTGCCGGACGCGGCCGGTTCAAGTATTGATTGGTAATCGTAGTAATATTTTTCGTTTTTACTAAGCAGGAATAAATATTCATGGGCTATGGTCGGCCTGTCTTTAACGCTTTCCGGGAGCACATTAGGTTTATACCAGATAATGTCCGCCCTCAAATACCAGCCATCTTCCTGGAGAAGGAAAGCCAGCCGCCACGGCAGCCCCAAAAGGTCTTTGGGTTTTAAACCGGCAGGAGTAGGAGGACGAAAGGGCAGTCCCCGTACAACATGACCGTTGTCTGTCTTTTTGTCGGGGGCGCGGTACGTCCTCCCTCCACTTGTATATCCATCGCCTATATTCAACCAAAAGGTACCGTCAGGTTTAAGAACCCTCTTTACCTCCCTGAACACCTCTACAAGTTTATTCAGGTAATCGGTAATGTCCATTTCCGTACCGATCTGGCCAGGAACGCCGTAATCGCGAAGCCCCCAGTATGGAGGCGAAGTAACGCACGTCTGGACGCTTTCTTCGGGTAATTGTTTCAACGCCGTCAAAGCATCCCCATTTACTATGTAGGATGTCCTTTCTTTCAGTTGGGAAAGCAAGGATGGTGGCCCGGTCAAAATTATATGCTCTCTTTCGGGTTCTTCGTCGTAGAAAGAATTAAACAAAGATGTCACTTCTCTTGATTCCACTACATCCACCTGCCTCTCACTCCCACGCAATCTTCTCCACCGCCGCCTCCAGGTCGGCCCTGCCGGGCCTTGTGTACCTGGCGGTGGTGTTCATGTTTTCGTGGCCCGCAAGCATCGCCACCCTGTCCAGCGATTCCCCCGCGTCCACCAGCATTTTACAGAATGTGTGCCTTAACCGATGCGGGGTCACCTCCACCCCGGCCAGCCGCCCGTACCTCGCCAATGCCTTTTCCGCCGCCCGCCTGGTCATGGGGCCGCCGCTCCTGCCGGGGAAGAGCCACTCACCCGAAAGTCCCGCAAGGTACTCACCCAAGGTACGCCTTGCCGTAGCGTTCAGGGGCACCTCCCGGTACTTGCCGCCCTTGCCCTGCCGCACCACCACGTGGCCGGAACGCTCCCGGATAACCACGTCCGCAGTCCTCAAAGACACCGCCTCCGATACGCGCAGGCCGGTGTGCAAAAGGAGCGTGACCAGGGCCTGGTCTCTCCTGCTCCCGTACTTCTGGACCGCCCGCACCAGGGCGCCCAGCTCCCTCCTGGAAAGCCACTTCGGGGCCGGTTTCTGTTCCGGCAGCCGCTTCACTCCCTCCGTGGGGTCGGCCTGGACGATACCGGCTTCCTTCGCCCAGGCGAAGAAGTTGCCGATGGCGTCCAGGGCGTTGTTCACCGTAGCCGGTTTTCTGTTCCGGTTTTGCAAATAGCGCCGGTAGTCGGCCACGTCCAAGGGAGTGACCGCCGCCGGGTCGGGTTCGCCGTAGGTCCCTTCCACCCAGGCGAAGAACCGGCGCAGGTGCCCGGCGTATATCTCCGCCGTGCCGGGGGAAAGCCCCCTGGCCAGCAGGCTGTTCTTGAAACTGGTCAGTATATCCATTCGACGTTTCCCTCCATTTTCCTTTTGCGAATTGAAATTCCGGCCTTAAATGCTTTCTACAGCCTCCCTTTTGCGTCCTTTTCGGGGCAATTAATTCACAAAAGGGCCGTTTTGTGAAAAGTTAACAGCCATTTCTTTGTCGTTTTTTGCGAATTATGTCGATAAGTTTGTTTAAACTGACAAAGGATTTACATTCTTAACGTCGTAAAAAAGTCTTAAAAAGGGATTCTTTACTATTTGTGATATAAATAGTGTAAAAACTGCTGCCGCATTTTGGTAAAAGATTCACTTAGGGATGTATTGCTAGTTTTTATTGAAAAAATGAGGTATTAAAAATGCGAAAGATATTAATTCTACGCTCCCGTGAAGTTGCCGATAGCACCCGCAAAATCTTTAACAGAGATTCTTCACACAAACTCAGGTCACCGCCTAGTTAATGTAAAATTATGATAGTCTCCACAATGGTTAGTTTTGTTTTGAAACTGGAAATAGGTAAACGAAGTAACTTTGGAATCAATGGTCGATTTCATTAAAAAACTGGAGGGAAATTTTATGGCATTTAAGAGTATACGGCGATTAATGTTTATAGCATCGTTTGTCTTACTGATGTCATTAAGTTTTTGTCTGGGTAATATCTATGCCAATGAAAAGATAAGGCTGTTTATTGCAACTCACGAAACGAATGGTGAATGGAAGGAAGTTTCTTGTAACCCATCGCCTATCATAGTAAATAACAGAGTATTCGTACCTCTCAGATTTATTGCAGAAAATCTTGGAGCAGAAGTTAAGTGGAACGACGAACAGAATGCTGTTTATATCAAATCAGCTGAAGTAATAGCACAAGAAAAAGCTCAGGAGGCGGCAAAGAAAGAACAGGAAGAACTGAATAAGATGTTTCGTCATGGGAAGGTTATTTCAGTCGAACCAGATAAGCTGACTATGAATGTCGAAAAAGGTGGTGGTGATGTGGGACGAACCATCACTATCACCATCAACGAGTACACCAGCGTGCAGGTCGGCATGCGTTTTGTGAACAAACCTGGCGAGAAGATCGATCTCACGAAGTGGTTTAAGCCCGGCGATACGGTTGGTGCATTAGTGAAGGAAGGCCAAGCAAAGGCCCTGGGTCGGGAGTTGAGACCGGGAGAGCAGCAACCATAAGTAAAATTTTGTGCACTAATTTCGGCACCAAACAGAACCCGGATGGGGAGGATCCGTTCCTAACCCCTTCCGGGTTTTGTCGGGTGGTGGTTGCGTAATTTGGGTCCCTCTTAACCCCCTCTTTTTATTACTTCTGTTTGCGAGTATGGTCCTGATCGCGCCAGGTTGCTAGGCGGCAGGTGTCGGAGAAAGCCTTAAAATTTATAACGCGCGTTATGCACTGCCGGGTATGCTTGAAGGAAATACTAGCGTCAAATACTAGTACAATAAACCGGCGTCAAACGCCGGAAGAGTTTTACCTGGAAAAAGGTTTTTTAGGAAACAGTGCGCACGCCTGACCGGCGGCACCGGTGAGCCGGGGTACCCCATACTTTATGAACCGGTGCCCTGTTAATTCCGACATTTTGTCGTGTTTTTCTGTCCCATTTTTACCGCATTTTGCCGAAAAACGTCCTGTCGAACCACGCCAGTACTCTCTCGTCCGGCGGCCCCGGACCTGCCAGGTAGCTGTTCGCGTCCGGGCGTTTGCCGGTCACCCGCCAGGCGGCCCAGTAAGCGAAGTCCTCCGCGAACCACTCCCCGGCCCGCTCCCCCCAGGGCAGGGCCGCCTGGGAAATGCCGTTGAGCGGCCTGTCCTGCGGGTAGCCGCGCAGGGCCAGGTATTCCCGCCGCAGGGCGGCCTTCTCCCCCGTGCCGCCCGGCCACCAGTAGCCCGCCGTGCCCAGCACCCTGTCCGCCAGGTGGTGGCCCAGCTCGTGGAGGAACGTCCGGTCGGCGTTTACCCACAGCCCGGCCAGGACCACCACCCCCTCCCGGTGGACTCCCACCGCGACGCGCGGGCTCTCCGGGTCCCGCTCATGGCCGGGCAGCGACAGGGTGTAGGCGGGCAGGGCGTACACCTCCAGCCCGCGCAGGGTTTCCGGGTCCAGGCCCGCTTTCACCAGCTCACCCAGAAGGGCGTCCAGCCTCCCCGCCAGGCCGGGCGACCAGGCTTCGGCGTCCCCGTCGGGGGTCCACGTCCCGGTCGGTACCGTGGTGAGGGAGCCGTCCGGGAGGCGGACCACGGCGGTGTCCGGGATTATGTCTCCGGCCTTTGCAACGGCGTCAGACCACGTGTAGATGGTCGGGCCGTAGGCGGATTCGACAACCGAAGCCTCACTCCGGCCAGCGAGCAGAAGCACGGCGGCCAGGAGCAGGGCGAACAGTGCAGTTTTTCGCATGGCGCGTCACCTCCCTCCTGAAACAAAAAAAGCCGGGCCTTCAGCCCGACACGGGAGGGGTTGAGCCGGGGTACGCCCCACCCGGCTATCCCGCCGGGGCCGCGTCCGCGCGGCAAGACGTTCGAGCGGGTGCACTATCATTGCTTCTCTTTGCGCCTTTTCTCCCGCCGAATGATTTTTGCGCATTCGGGACAATATCTCTGCCGGTTGCTGACGGCTTCGATAGAGTTGCCGCAGCGTTCACATTTGCTCCCCGCGCGTTTCACCGGGTCAAACGGGACCTGGGACTTGTTGGGGTCCCCTGCAATAACGCCGGTCTCCCACGGGAACGGCCTGTCGTATTTCCGGCGGCTCTTTTCCACGGCGCGGACAAATTTGTCCAGCGCGTCGTCGGACCACAGGCCGTTGAACTGCCGCACGTAGAAGTCCCGCTCGGAAATGCCGCACCCCACGCACCGGGCGTACCCCAAGCGGCTGTCCAGGCCGAAGGGTTTTTCCTCCCCGCAGTAGGGGCACCAGGCCAGGGCCTTCTGTAAAGCCGGGGAAAAACCTTCAGGCGGTCTAATCACCGGCGTTTTCACGGATAACCACCCCTTTGCTATTTATCGTAATATCACGATATTACGGTAAATGCCCCTTGTAGGCCATTCTAGAAAGCCGTCTAAAAAACTGAATCCGGGAAGCCTTGATTTTACTGGCTTCCCGGATTGCTATAAAATGGCACAAATCTGACGGGTACTATCATATAGGCTTGGTTCACAATTTGAAATGTACATGCCCGGAAGCCTTGATTTACAAGGCTTCTAGAAGTCGGTTTCTGACCGTTTTCGGCTAATTCGTCACGCGGTGGGGTACCCTGTTGCCCGGCTCTTTGCCCGCCACTTTCTCATATACAGGGCGTGGGTGTCGCGGTAGCCGTTTTTCCGGCATTTCTCGCACCAGAGCTGGCGGTTGCTCGACGGGTCGAGTTTCCTGCCGCAGTACAGGCACCGTTTTTCCTTCTTCTGTCGGTCGTTCTTTTTACCGGCTTTCTTTTTCCGCTCCAATTGCTTCCGCTTCCGCTCCCGCGCCCTCGCCCTCTCCACTTCCGGGTCGGAACGGCACTCGTCGCAGTATTTCTGGCTGTTCTTACGCGGCTGAAATTTATTACCGCACCAGCGGCAGTTGATCAGCTTCACTTTTCCCACCTGCTTTTCTAAAAGGTTTTTGAGAGGGGGTTTTTAACTACAGGTACTATCCTATAGGCTCGGTTCACAATTTGAAATGTACATGTCTGGAAGCCTTATTTTACAAGGCTTCCGGGGTCCGGTTTCTGACCGTTTTCGTCTAATCCGTCACGCGGGAGCATACTGTTTCACTACCGCCCCAGCCACTTTCTGCACCGTTTCTTTGTCCCCCACAAACTGCTTCGCGAACAGAACCCCGTCGGGCCGCCGGTATTCGGCCATCGGCTTCAGACCGGCTTCCAGGGCGGCCTGCCACACCCGGCTGTCCTCGGAGTACAGGACGGCCTTATCGCCGTAAGCCCACGTCTCGACCACTGCGCGCCACCTCCTTTCCCGCCGGGACTGGCCCTTAAAAAGCAAAGACGCCCGATCAGGGCTTTATCCCCTGACCGGGCGTCTCACAAAAGGCCCACTGCCCTATTGGAGCAACGGGCCTTCCAGCTTAACTCGCATTTTTAAAAAATCCACATGCTTCAGTCAGCTTGCTTACTGCCTGTGGTCAATTTTTAAAAATTTGCTCAGGTCAACCCCCTCCAGCACGGCCCTGGCAAAGTCCCTCGCCTCTTCTTCTACCAGGTCGCGCCAGGAGACCGGCGGGTTGTCCTCCAGCGCGCGGGCGATGTCCCCCGGCAGGCCGCTGAAGTCGGGCATTTTTACGGACCGCGCTATCTTTTCCACGACGGCCGAGATTTCCAGTATCTCCAGGATGCGCCTTTCGGCCATAGTCCTGAGTACCGCGTCGAAGCGCTTCCGGGCTTCGTCCAGGACCACTTCTTCGGGCGGGACCACCTTTTGGGCCAGCCCGTGCTCGGCCAGCTTTCTTTCGATGAGCCCGATCAGCTGCTCCGGGGTGAGAGCGTTCAGCTCAACCCGGTTCCCCCGTTTGCCGTCCCCCGTGAGAAATTCGAGTTCGTCATGGGGCAGGGTGTCAAGCACCGGCTTGTGCCACCCTTTCTTTAACGGCACGCCTTCCGGGTCTTTCTCCAGGCCCATCTCCACTACGTCTTTGTACCGCAGCCCCAGGTCTATCACCGTGACCGCGTTCCGGGACGTCCTGGTTTCTTCCCGAAGCGTCCTGGCGATTTCCAGGCCGTTGATGTCCAGATCGTGCAGGCACAGCACCACGATGTCCTGCTTTTCGGCCATAGCCAGGAAGTCTTTGGCGGCCCGGCTGGCGTAGCCTTCACCGGCACAGATGCAGAGGTCGTATTTTTTGTCCAGCCCGGCAGCCTTCAATACCGGCAGAATGCCTTTCTTCTCGACATACAGCACCTTGTTATATAAGTAGTCCGGTGCCGTATAGTCAGCGACCTCCCTTGTGCCCAGGGGGATTTCCTGGCCGGTATGTGGTTCCACCGCTATGCCCCGCGGGTCATAGTACAACCCTTCAAGGGGACCGTACATTTCCTGGTATTCTGTCAGGAGGCCGGGCGTGAAATAATTATAGTCCAGTTCCCTGCTCGTATACTGCTGGATAAGCGCCCGCACCTGGTAGTACAGGCTCCTGGCGCTGTAGGGGTACCTGCCGCCCCCGCTGGCCTTTTCCACTGCCTCTGGCAGGACGGCAAACACCGCTTCCTTCAGCGTCGTCTCTTCCGGCCCGCCGCAGCTTCCTGCCTGGACCGCCCTCCTGACGCTGTTGACCGCCCTGGCTACCGCCTCTCCAGCGGCCTGCACGACGTCCACCGGCAGGTAGGGCTTCTTGTCCCGGCTGGTGTATTCCACGCCCGGCATGATGACGTGGACGGCCAGGAAGAAACCGGACTCATACCGGGACTTCAGCAGTTCTTTCAGGTAGCCGTGCAGCCCCCAATTGTCCGATTTGCCCAGGGAGCTGCTGGTGAACAGCGGAGTATACGTCCCGGTGAAATTTAAGCCGGTCACGATGTGCTTCCGCTCAGCCGGGGCGTAGTAGACCTCCAGCACGTACGGCCTGTCGTCCCAGGTATAGCCTTCCTTCCTCACGTACCGGCCCTCAGCCTCAACCCCGAAAAGCTGCCGCGCCCTTTTCGCCATGTTTTCCCTGCCCACACCGCCCAGTTTGGCCGGGGATACCGGGCGGGAAAGTATTTTCATGGCCCGCAGGAGGCCGGTGCAGGCATCCAGGGCGGCCTTTCGTCCCTGGCCCTCTTCCAGAAAAACCAGGTCCCGGATGCGCTTGACCGGACAGCTTTTAGCCGCCTGGCCCGCTTTTGCCCCGGAAAGGCCGACGAAGTACCGGGAGATAAACTCCCTCACGGTCAGGTCCTCCTGCCCGGCCACCATAACCGCCAGGTTGAACAGGGATTCAGCGTCGAACCAGTGAGGCGAAACGGGGGCGTCCGCCGGGTATTTCTCCACATCTCCCACCCTCTGGACACGCTCTCCTGCCAGATCAAAGGTGGCGTGGGGGTTAAATAAGACGGCTGCCGCAAAAGTGCTGCAGTTCAGGCTCACGGGTACCGGCACGGTTACCGAGAACCCCGGCTTTATGGGTACCGTTTCCAGCACCGGGTTTACTCTTATCTCCCCCGTGGACAGGGGCCGTACCGTGACCGTTGCCCGCTGGCCCCCGCTCTCCAGGACAAGCGGCTTTTCCGGGGCAAGCACGTGAGCCATGCCGAAAACGGTCTTCAGGGCGTTTCCTAAGTAGCCCCGCGTGGGCCGCTTCCAGGCCAGCTTACTGCTTGCCCGCACGCTGAAGTCCAGGATTTTGTTCAGCAGATCCTGGATGTCCGCACCGGGACCGTTGTCTCTGATGGAAAGGAAAGGCTCGGCAGCGATTTCAATCACCGGCGCTTTGTTTGCTTTTTCCGCCTCGTCCAGCGCGTTGTCTACCAGCTCCTTTAATATCGCTTCCCCGAACCTTTCTTTGCTTACACCGGTCGCCAGGACCAGTTCAGCAGGCTCAAAAAACTCTTTTGTGCGCGGAAATGTGTAAATCATAAAACATCCCTCCCTGTAAAATTAAAAAGGCCGGAAGTTTTTCTACCGGCCTAACTCTCCCTTTGTTTCAGCTTTCACCCGGAGCAACCTGTAAAACAGCTCCGGGGCGTAGTGAGCGATCGCCATCATGGCCCCGTCCCACACCCCACGGCAGTACGGGTCGTCCCGGTAGTGGGACAGGCGGGACATGAGTTCAGCGACAATCTCTTCCAGGTCTCTCCCCATCCGCTACGTCACCTCCCAAAAAAGAAAGGCCGGGGTTTTGTAAACTCCCGGCATCTCTTCGCAGAGAGATAAGGCCGGGTAAAAACACCCGGCCAGTGGTCTCCCTCTGGTCTTTGGTTTATGTTATGCCCCGCTGCCCTGCTCCCGGCGTATGGCTTCCGCGATCCACGACCGGATCAGGGTCTGGTAGGGGATGTCCTTCCTCCTGGCTATCTCTTTTACCGCCTCTATCTGGGACACCCGCAGGCGCAGGGTCACCTGTTTGGTCCGTGCCCGCTCGCGGATTTTTGCGGCCAGTTCGGGGTCAAGCTCCATTTCAACGGGTTCATCGCTTTCAATGTAGTCCAGGGAATTGTGTGTATCCCAGAATTCAGCCTCTTCTTTTTCGCTTTTAAACTCCGGAAGGGTTTTTGCCATTGTTAATATCGCCTCCTTTGCAGGTAGTACCGGCGCTCCCACCTGTTCATGTCCCTCGCAGTGACAACGCGGATAACACCGTCGGGCTTGAGCTGGAAAATCACCGTCAGGTAACGGCCTCCCTCCGTCTGTCCGTAGGCGGCGAACCTTCCACCCCGGACCCTGCGGACCACCGGGCGGCCGGAAAAGACTCCTTCAACCTCTTCAGGGGTAAGCCCGTGTCTTTCTTCAATGTGCCCGGCATTCCACCTGTCCCACTCAAACCGGCTTATTTTCACCGACAACACCCACTTCCATTCTAAGTCCGCATATTGCTATTGTCAATACAATAGCCCTGATTAGTGAAAGGGCCGGGCTGTAAGTCCTCCCGGCCCAAATTTCAAGCGTACTTCCTTGCCGCCCGGCAGAGCATGTCGGCCTGCCGGTTTCTTTCTCTCGGCACCCACTGAAACCAAACGCTGCCGATCAGTCTTGCCAGTGCCGCCACCCGCCGGATAAACCGGGCATATTTCCCGCCCGGCCGGGCACCAGCGCGGACCATCCTGACCAGCGCCATGCAGTCGGTAAAGACCACCACGTGCTGGTACCCCTTCTTGACTGCCCACCTCAAGGCCCTTATGACCGCCTGAAACTCCGCTTCCAGGGAATCGGCTGCCTCTACCCGGCCCTTCCACCGGCGGGTAAGCTGGCCGTCAACCCTGGCCTCGTAGCCCCCATAGGCGGCACCGTTCCGGGGCAGGTGGGAACCGTCGCAGTGAATCTCCACGTAGGCCCTTTTCATGCCGCCCGCACCGCCTCTTCTTCCGCCGCGCCCAGGATAACGTCCAGCACCTTTTCCACGTCGGCCAGGACGCCCATCACGGCCTTCAGGGCCTTCCGGTCGTCCTGCCCGGCGTAGTGCCTGATATACTCCCACCCGTGCCAGATGTACCCGGAAAACCCGTACATCTCGCATAAAGCGCAAGCTACCGTCTCAGCGACAATCTCCTGGTCCGCATGCTGACCAGGCTTTAACCCGCCCGGTTTCACCTGGTGGTGGACGGCGTGGGCCAGCTCGTGGAAAAAGGTGTGCGCGTCATGGGTACTCAGGACTATCTCACCCCTGGCGGGGCTGAAATAACCGTAGTACCTTCCTACGAAGGGCTTGTATTTCACGTCACCCACGAATCGCCTGGCCACGTCGAACAGGGGCGGCGGCTCCGGCGGGTTATAGTCCGCTTCCGGCAGGGGTTTACCTTCGGTGTCTTCATACCGAAAGACCGGCACGCACCGGAAGCCGGTGATGACTACCCGCTCCCGCTCCACTTCCCGCTCTTCGCCGGTATCGGGGTCCACTTCCCGCTCCCTGACAGTTTTCTTTTTAGTCATGGGTGCCAGGATGTAGAATGCTTTGGCACCCTTCTTGACGTGCCTGCCTACTTCTTCCCACTGCCTGTAGCCCCTGGCGTCCTCCGTCCCGGCCAGGTACATCAGCAGCCGGTTGCCCAGGCTCCATCTGTCGGACGGCCTCTCATACCCGGCCTTCGCCCGGATGACCGTCCGGGCTACGGCGGCGGGTAAATTGCCTGTCCTGAACATCTCTAAGAGCCGGTTTAAAACCTCTTGCGCTTTCTCGGTAATCGTCATGAATTGCGGGGCGGACCATCCGGCCCGCCCCATTCCCTCCTTTCCGTGGAAATGGTTTGCGGGCCGGTAGGCCCTGGTCAACCGCAAAACCGCCTCATGTATTCCTTTACCGACGGCACACTCTCATACAGGCCGGGGTTCTCCCGGAGTTCGGCCTTGAAGGTGCGCCGGTTGGCCGGGGCAACCCCGAATTTCCGCAGGCACTCGGCCTTGACCAGACAGAACAGCCTGGTTTCTTCCTTCCTGGCCTGCTCCCTGAACGATTCTAACGTATTCCGCAGGGCAATCAGGGCTTTCTCTTCCCCGTGCCTGCGGACGTAATCTTCGTACCGGTTCCGCACGTCGGCTTCGGTAATGTCCATACCGGCCTTTTGCGCGTACCGGGCGGTCTCGCTAATTAGCCGGTTAACTGACATAGTTCTGGGGCGGACCCATCCGGCCCGCCCCATTCCCTCCTTTCCGTGGGAATTTTGGCGGGCCGGGTGGCCCGGTTATCCGGTTAACTCGCTCCCGCGCAATGCGGGCAAAGGAAGCCTGTCAGGTTGCCCCGGCTGTCGTAATCACCGTGAACCAGACAGCCCCCGAAACGGTCTGGTCTGGCCCATTCCCCTGCCGGGCGCAGGCAGGCTTCGCAGTACCCCTCTTTAAGAAACCGCTGTGCGTCGTCGCCCTGCAGGTACTCGGTTTTAGCCATTTTCCCTTCCCCCTTCCACCTTCACCGGGACGACTTCCTCATTCCGGCAAAAGTGCACCAGGCGGTCGGTCTCCACTGCTCTTGCGTTCCATACGGCAATGGTGCCGCACGCGCTACAGGGACCGAGTTCCGGCCACGGCTGGGGGTCCGGGACTTTATAAAACAGGTGTTCCTTGTGCCACGGGGTGCGGAACAGCACCCCCGGCTTGATCCTCTCAAATTTCATTCTTTCCGGGACGGGCCTCACCAGCCCGCCCCATTCCTCCTTTCTTGAGAATGGTTTGGGCCGGAAAAGACCCGGTATTAGCCCGCACGCACCCACTCGCGCTGGCGGATTACCTTCAGCCCGTTCAGGCTCCTTATGACGCGGTAATCGCCGTGGCCGTACACCAAAACGTATGGGGATTTTGTGTACCCATACGCCTTCAGGACGGCCTCTTCTGGCGTGAGTGCTTCTATCAGCATTTTTTCATAACTTTCCGCGTAGTAGCTCACTTCGTAGCACATATTCGCAGGGCAAGCCCCCGGCGGCCCGCCCTTTTTCACCCCCTTGAAAAGATTTTTGGGTGAAGGCGGGCCGGGCCGCCGGGTGTTTTTCCGATTAAGCCGTTTCCCGTTCAGGAGGAAAGTCCTCAAGCACCTGGAACCCCCAGTCCAGGATGTACCGGCGGAGTTTGTACCGTCTCCCCCACCTGTCGGAGAATATCAACCGCCGGGGGTCTTCCACTCTGAACGTGTCTTCCTGCCGTCCGCTGCTGAATACAATTGAATCGGCAAACTTAATTACCATTCCTTTTTTCAGCTTCGGACGGACCTTTTTCGCCCGAATGCGCTCCCAGCACTTTTCACGCCACTTTTTGGCCCACTCGTGCTCGGTGGGAGTGAGCAGTTTCAGTATGCGCTCCGGGCAGTCGTACAGGTAGGGTCCCATCGTCTCGTCCATGTCCTTGTACCCAAAGTTGTAATAATCGTTGGGTTTATAATCCAGAACGCAAACGACGGCAATTACATCCCGTTTCCCCTGTGTGTCACCGGTCTCATAGGCAATGTATGCTGTGTGCATGTTTACCACGGCACAATCGAGTATTTTGCCGTACTTTCCGTTGTCCTCGGTATAGTTAAACCTTTCCTCAAAAAACTGTCTAATGCTCATTCCTTTGGGTTTATTAGTGTATATCCATCCCATAATCTCAAGGGCAGGCCCCCGGCGGCCCGCCCCATCTCACCTCCCTGAGTGGAGTGAGTTTGAGGCGGGCCGGGCCGCCTGGGAAACTACTGCAACAGTCCGCTCTTACCGACTTTCACGCCACGGGCTGCAAGCTCCGTGGCGATGTAAATAAGAATCTTCTGCGCTGTTTCCGCCGAATCCAGCAGCATCATCCGCTCTTGTTCGGTAACTACCAAATCGGCGTCCCAGCGCAGCTCGTCCGCCACCTGACCCATGAGATAGTAAAACTCTTTCAGCTTTCTCGTGGGCCACTCCCTGAAAAATTTCACCGGCCTGTCCGGTACTGCAATATGGAATACCCCGTCGGCTATATTTCTGCCTATAGGAGATATTCTGTCTCCTTTCAGGCTTCCCACCGGTTTCATGCGCCAGGGGACGGCCCGGCCCGTCCCCTTCGCACCTCCTTTCGGAAGGTTGAAGGCGGGCCGGGCCGCCCCTTTGGTATTTCTATTTTACTGAGGACGCTTTAATAATCCGCTGTACCGTCCCCGAGTAAAGTCTTTCGATTTCTTTCTTGCAATCTCCCCAGGTTTGCCCCGTGCTACTATACAAAGTCTTTTTTCCTACAGTGAACAGCCCCAGATTGACCGGAAAGCCCGAAACTGAGACCCACACATTCAGGACCGTGCCTATAGGGTATTTTTGCTTTATATACCTTATTGTCATAACTTGCGGGGCGGCCTCCGGCCTGCCGCCCCCAATCACCTCCTTGAAGAGATTTTGGAGTTTGGCGGGCCGGACCGCCTGAAACCTATCTTATCCGCCGGTCATCCGGCAGACCCTTAGTTTGGATTAACTGAACCGAAAGGGCGATCAGCCCTTTTTCGCCCTTCCGGTATTTCACCTGCACCTGCTTCCCCACCGCCCCGGCCAGGGTCTGGGCGTTGCCGTTTTTGGCGTAAACGGCAACCTTCCCCTCCGGGCCTTCGCAGTAGGCCCGGACAACGCCCGGCTTACTTTCACGACACTCCAGCACCTTGAAGGTGCCGGTTTCCGTGCCGTCCCCGGCAACCTGCGCCTGGGTGTTCTGGGCTGGGGCTTTCTGGGCGGGCTTTTGCGCTTGCGCGGCCTGCCCGTTCAGCGCCGCCTCTATTGACGCCTCCAGCGCCCGAGTGTCCTTCCTGGCCTGCACGCAGGCGGCCAGCAGGTTTGCCAGCGCAACGGCCCCGGCGTGGCGGGCCTTCAGCGCCTCCAGCTTCGCTTCGCTGGCGGTGTACTCGGCCCGGGCGGCGTTCAGCTCCTGGTGGAGTTTAGTCAGCTCCGGGGAGCTGGTACGCTGGTTTGGGGGAATGGCCGCCTCCAGGGCCTTGATCCGGGCGTCCAGGTCGTAGATGCGGCACCTGGAAGCGAAAGCGCGGTGGGCGGCGGTCTCTATCCCGTTGACGCAGAGCAAAGCCTCTGCAAGTTTTTGCATAATTCTCCCTCCTGGTAAACTTTAAGGCCGCCGGGCGGTTTATTCGCCAGCGGCGACCTTTCTTTAGTTACTCTTTATAATCCTCTTCAATCCCCTCATACAACACACCAAACACTTTCCTTACCGGACTGCTGGCTTCATAATAGGTAGCCCACTCTTCTAACAGTTCAAGCCCTTGCCATGTTTCCAGCTTCACTCTACCGCGCGTCAGGCCGGGGGCTATACGTAACATATCACGCAGTTCATCGACCGTCTCTTCTACTGTGTCGTCTGGCATTCGGGATGGTACAATCAGGTGGTGGTGTGCATAGGCAAAATATATACTGACCACCCGATAATCTTTCTCTAACTCGATTTCTTTCTCTTCTTCATCCAGTTCTCCCCCGATGGTATCCATGAAAGCATCAACATAGCAAGTCTTGCACATTTCAATAAAACAATCACGGCACATCGGCCCTTCTTCCGCAACTGTTAAAAAGGCGCGATTTTCACAATCCTCCATCATGCAGACAAGTCCTTCCTCTTTTGCGCAGTTAATGCAATATGCTTCACCACTCTTGAGTATAAAATTAGGGTGAGCTTCATCTCCACACATTCTGCACACAACTCCGTCCAACATTTTAGGCATTCCTCCCTTTTTTTGTTTTTTTTTAGGCCATTAAATAGCCCTTCTCACAATTTGATTCCCCCGGCCTGGACCCCGCCGCCGGGCGGTGCCCCGGTCTAAGCCGGTGTCGCCCGGTCAGGCGGGGTATTACTCCGTGGCCCGGCGGTGCCCCGGTCAGGGCCGGTGTCGCCGGGCAGTATAACTACTGGCGCGTCTGTTACGGCCGGGTTACTTCATCAAAGTCCAGCCCGAACCGGGCCAGGACTTTCCTCGCGCCCTTTCCTGCCAGCAGGAAAAACCCCGCCAGCAGGAACAGCCCCGCCACGGCAGCCATATATGCCGCCGTAATAGGTAAAACAAACAGGAAGGAGAAAAAGATTTTCTCCATGCCCTCACACCCGCGCAAAACCTCGCGCTCTATGGCGCTGAGGCAGCGGTGGTGCGGGTAGCGGGCCAATCTTTTTACCCCCCACTGGCCCAGGTTGCCCAGTGCGGTTAGTAGGAGCAGGGCGGCCACGGCCAATATACCGGCCACGGTCCTTACGGTGGCAGCTACCTTCCTGGCAGCGGGAATAACCCGCTTTTCCAGAAAGCGCCGCGCCCGGTAGCGCAGGGGGGCGTGACGCTCGCTGACGTAGACTCCTTTCTGGTAGTCCCACACCAGGTTTAGAATCGCTTCCATGACACCGGGGCCGCCTTCCGGCTGGCGTCCCCGTAAAATCACCTCCTTGAATGAGATGATCTGGGGCCGCCGCCCCGGTGTATATAAACGCAAAAACGGCCCAAAACACGTGAGGCCGGAACTCTCTACCGCGCGCCGTAGAGATCTCACGTGTTTGGACCGTCATTGCCTTCATCATTGGGGCTTACGCCCCGGCAATCTTCCCTGCGGCCCTCCTGATCACTGCCAGCCACAGCGCCATACGGGCGTGCCAGCCAGCCAGGACGAGGGCCGCGGTCTGAAACAGCGTCTTTTCCACCGCTTCCGGCGCAGGCTCCCTCCCCTGCGCCCCGTTCACCTCCTTTCCGGGAGATTTAAAGGGCGCAGGCTGAGGGAGAAAGCCTGCTTGTATGTTCACCGGCCTTGATGGCCGGAAATGCCGCCGGACAAAAACAAAAGACGCCTCTGCTGGCGTCTCTTCAACTCGCCTGGTTAACTTCCGTTCCCCGTACAGCCGCCGGGGAACACTTGTTACAGGTGGCTTGTTCCGGCTGTCATCACCTGCAACAGGCGGGTATTGTTACGGTAGCCGCCACTACCGGGCCGAAGCCTCGCCAGGGAAAACCCCAGCGCATTGACCGCTGTAAGCGGTAAACGGGAAGCCCTGATGAGGGCATACGCCGCACTCGGGCGTAAAAGGGATTGGATTGTTCTGACAGGAATTATTATAGCACCGCTCACCAAAGCCGTCAACAGGGAATTTTAACGCCCACTGCAGCTTGCGCGGGCGTTATTCCGGGGTAGTGGTCATAATTGTGACATCTTTTTAGCCTCCCGGGGGCAATAAAAACCCCCTCCCTCCATTTCTGGAGGGCCAGTGTACTTTGATTATAAAACCCTTTAGCTTAAAAATCAAATACAAAAAACTTGAAAAACCGCAATTTTACTCGATTTTATGTTACGCCAGCCCCCACGCTTTTATTATCTTCTCCGCGTAAGGCAAAACACAGCGCACCACCGCCCACGCCGCCAGGCCGGTCCCTACCAGCCACGGGAGCGCGAACCGGAACAGGTAACTCTCCCGTTCACCTCTTTCCGGGCAGGGGCCTCTCAGGCAAAGCGCCGCCCACGACAGCCAGAACGCCAGGTGGAATGCCGTCTCCACTGCTTCCCTGCGGGCCAATGCCGCTATAATGCCGCCCAGGGCAGCCGCCGCCACCGCGTACACCACCGCCAGGGCAAAACGGCAGTACACCCTGCCCAGGAACCACAGCACCCCCACCAACCACCGCCTTAAATCCTTTTCAGACATTCCCTTAACCCCCTCTCCTTCAGGCATTCGTATTCCGCCCACAGGTCTCCGGATCCCGGCTTCTCCCCGGTCATTGACACCACCAGCGCCGGGCCATCCGGTATCCTTCCCGGCCAGACGCATACCCTGTACGTCCTGCCGGTCGGGAGCACCGCCTGCCTCCCTTCCAGCCTCCCGCCCGCTTCCACCAGCCTCGCCGCCAGCCAGCCCAGGGCGCACCGGACAATATACTCTTCCCTGTCCTTCGGGGGGCGGGTGGAGGCCGGGCACCAGAAAGGGTCCTGCCCCGGCGTCCAGCACCGCCGGGCGTAGCCACTGCCGCGTAAGACACGCAGGGACTTCCGGTAGTGGCGGGGGAACAGCAGTGCCACGGTGGGTTCCGGCGCACCTCCGCAGCTTTCCAGAAACTCCAGCACGGCCAGGGCCTTGTTAGAAGAGATTATCCCCGGTTCAGTTTTCTTCGGGTCGCACAACACCAACCTCCCCACCTCCTGACACTAGTGTTTTGTACTAGCATGTTTCCTCCCCCTGTACCACCGGAGAAACTCTTCCGGCTTTATCCCCAGCCGCTTGAGCATGACCGACACTTCCCGCCGGTCCAATCTTCGCCCCGGGTGGTAGTGGATAGTGAAGGTTTTACCTTCCCGGTTCCTGCCCACCACCACGGGAGACCCCAGGCCCCGCAGGCTGGAGCCAAAGGCTTTCACCAGGGCCTGCCATTCTCGAAACGTCAGGGAGGGCAGCTTCATTCAGTGTCAATTCTCACTTTGATTTAGCCCAACCCCTGCCCATTTTCGCAGATTGAACAATCTGCAACTATTTCCGATACCAGAATAATCTGCAACTGCTTCGCAAATTGTGCTGGTATTTCAGGTCAGTCAGTCCGTCTATTCACCAGAATATGACAACCAGTGACTGACCCCTTTTCTTCCGGCTGTGGAACAGGTAGAATATTTGCTGGAAGTGACCGCCATGCAGCAGATATTTTACACGCCTGTACCGCCGGAAGAATACGCCCGCCTGGGCAAAGATTTTCCCTTTCCCCAACCACTCTCATGCCCCAACCCCGGTTGTCTGGTCAAGGCACCCCCTCAAAAACACGG